>CACYCR010000169.1 GCA_902772935.1 Oscillospiraceae bacterium | reverse complement strand
ATGCTGTTCGGGATCAATCAGGGCTGCACGTTCGACGACCTGCGGATCGAGCACATGAAGCAGATTGCCGACCTTGATCTCGACGGCTACGCCATCGGCGGCCTTGCCGTCGGCGAACCAAAAGAAGAAATGTACCGCGTGATCTCAGCCGTCGAGCCCTATATGCCGAAGGAGAAAATCCGCTATCTGATGGGCGTCGGCACACCGGGTAACATCATTGAAAGCGTTTCGCGCGGCGTCGATTTGTTCGACTGCGTCATACCCTCGCGCAACGCGCGGCACGGACACCTGTTCACCTGGGGTGGGATCATCAATCTCAACAATCAGAAATTTGAGCGCGACGACACGCCGATTGACGAAACCTGTCAGTGCCCGACCTGTCGTCATTTCAGCAAGGCCTATATCCGCCATCTGTTCAAGGCAAAGGAAATGCTCGCCATGCGCCTTTGCGTGATTCATAATCTGTGGTTTTACAACCACCTGATGGATGAGATTCGCCTTGCGCTGGACGAGGATCGTTTTGCCGCGTTCCATGACCGCTGGGTCGATTCTTTGGACCGGAGAATATAATTTGCAAAAAAGCTTGCATTCTGCGGCATTTATCTGTATAATAATTGCATTATGATTATTGGAGGAACACAACCATGAATCTTTCATTCTTACTTGCATCCGGCAGCACAAGCGGCCAGGGCAGCCCCGTCACCATGATCCTTTTGATGGTCGGTATGTTCGCCATTATGTATTTCGTGATGATCCGCCCGCAGAAGAAACGCCAGAAGGAAGAGCAGGAAATGCGCTCCGCCGTTGACGTCGGCGATGAGATCACCACCATCGGCGGCATCTGCGGCCGCGTGGTCACCGTGAAGGAAGAGCACCTGATCATCGAAACGGGCGCAGACCGCAACCGCATGCAGATTACGCGCTGGGCGATTCAGCAGAACAACACCGCCAACGAGCGTCTGGCGGCCGAGCGCGCAGCCGCAAAGGAAGCCGCCGAAAAGGCCAAGGCCGAAAAGCTGGCTGCCAAGGGCAAAAAGCCCCGCGAAAAGAAGAGCAAGAAAGACGAAGACTGATCCCGTCATAAAAAACGAAACCTCCTCATAGGCTGTAGCAAAGCCGCGAGGAGGTTTTTTTATGGCAAAACGAGGGCACGGACAAGCGAAACGCAAGGGCAAAAAGGGGAGAGGCGCGCGCAGCCTGCTGCTGACCGCGGCGTTTCAGCTTTCCGCCTACGCAATCGCGTTGCTCTTCTGTGCAGTTCTGACGCTCCACAGCGACGGCAGCCGGACACATGATTTCTATCGGATCATCGGCGCCCTGACGCTGGCGGCCTTCTGTTCCTCTTATGCCGCCGCACGCAATCGAAAGCAGCACGGCCTTCTGACCGGGTTTCTGTCAACGCTGCCGATGCATCTGCTTCTGCTGGCGGTCTCGCTGATTCTCGGCCGCTTTCGCGCCGACTGGACGCTTCTGATCTCGTTTGCAATCCTGTCCATAGTTTCCATGCTCGGCGGCGTGCTTGCCGTGAACCGCAGAGAAGCGCCGCAGATGCCGGCGGCGAAGCGATGAAGATTCAGGCCGCGTTGATCATGCGGCGCCGCGACAGACCGCGCTTTGCGCGAACAAGACCCAATCGGAAGCGGGAGGCGCGCCCCGTACCGCCGGGCGTTCCGGCGCTTTGCGCAATCCTCGCCGGGTTGTGCTGCGGCGTTCTTTTGGAGGCGTTGTTTCCGGCCGGTCTCGCGTCCGGTCTTGCGGAAAATCTGACTGCCTTTTTCGGCGCGTCAGACGCTTCGTTCGGCGCCGTGCTCCGGCGCTGTCTGCTGCCGTCCGCCGGCCTCGGGCTGCTGATTGTCTATCTCGGCGCATCGCCGGTCGGTTCACCCGCAATTGCAGCGCTGCTTTGTATGCGCGGCTGCGGTCTCGGCGCTGTTGCGGCGTTTCTTGCGCAGCGCGGAACCACAGGGCTTTCGTGTTATTTTGCCCTTCTGTTTCCCGCAAAGGCGCTGCAGCTAAGCGGCCTGTTTCTGGTGGCGCGCCGGGCAATGCAGCTCAGCAAATATTATAAAAGCTGTCTCAAAAGAGACAGCGTTCAACCGGAACCGGTGACCCGGCGCTATTTGATTTCCTGTCTGCAGGGATTGCTGCTTCTGGGTCTGTCCGCCGCAGCCGACACGCTTCTTTACCTGAAGGTCAGTCCTTCTTTTGCGTCTTTGGCCGGTTGAGGGGATTGTTGTCGATTGCCTCGCGCACCTGCCGGTTGTCCACGTGGGTATAGATCTGCGTGGTGGAAAGATTTTCGTGCCCGAGCATCTCCTTGAGTACCAGCGGATCGACGTGTGCGTGCTGATAGAGCAGCGTCGCCGCCGTGTGGCGCAGCTTGTGGACGGAGTAATGCTGCCCGTCCAGGCCGATCTTTTCCAGATAATGATAAACCATCAGCTGTACGGTCTGACGGCCGATCCGCTTGCCGAGCCGGCTGACAAACAGCGCCGCGCGCGCGTCGCCCTTGAGCCCGTCGTGCGGCCGCACTTGCAGATAGCCGAGAATGGCCTCAACACAGGCTTCGTTGAGATAAAGCATGCGCTGTTTGTTGCCTTTGCCGGTGACCACCATGGTCCGCGCTTCCAGATCGATGTCGCTCAGATTCAGCGCGCAAAGCTCGGCCAGACGCAGACCGCAGTTGAGAAACAGCGTCAGAATGCAGCGGTCGCGGGCGGCGTTGTCGCCCTCCACGGCCTGTAAAAGCTGCACGGACTGCTCCAGCGTCAGATAACGCGGCAGTTTGGTTTTCGTGCCGGCAAGCTCCAGATTCGCCGTCGGATTATGGTCAATATAGCCCATATTGTCGCTGATATACTTGAAAAAGCCACGCAGGGCAGAGGATTTACGGCGCCGCGTGGTCACATTATTGCCGCGCGTCTGGCCGCAGTAGGTCAGAAAATCATAGACGTCGCGCAGGGAAACGGCAGCGAGTACGCCGTCGTCAATCCAGCGCAGATCGCCCGCCGTCTCGGGAGGGGAGAGGGGCGGCTTTTTTTCTGCCAGGAAGTCGAAGAACAGCCGCAGATCGCGCGCATAGCTTTCCACGGTTAATGCGCCCGAACCTTTGACGTTCAGGAGATAATTGAGATATTCGTTGACGCGATCCGGTAAAAGCGCGCGGTTTTCAGTCCGGGGCATGGTTTCACACCTTTCCGTGAAACAGTTTCACATTAAAAACAGGGGAGTTTAAAAATCGAGAGAGGAGTAATCCGACATGGCGCAGGTCAGGCAGTACACTTCCTTTACGCCGGCTTCCAGCAGCGTATCCCTGCAGCGGCGCA
Organism: Oscillospiraceae bacterium; assembly: GCA_902772935.1. GTDB lineage: Bacteria > Bacillota > Clostridia > Oscillospirales > Acutalibacteraceae > UBA6857. The sequence goes on along the minus strand of CACYCR010000169.1, from coordinate 625 downwards.
GCGTTGTGCCGGTTGTTTTGATATCGTCAACCAGCAAGACCGTGCTGCCGGGCTGCACAAGCGCCGTCGGCGCAAACGCATGTTCGAGATTGGCAAGGCGCTCCGTTTGGTTCAGCGTGTGCTGACAAGGCGTGGCGCGGACCTTTTGCAGCAAGGCGCTGCATTGAATAAAAAATGCCCGAGCGACCCATTGTGCGAGCAGCGCACTTTGATTAAACGACCGTTCACGCAAATCGTCCGCCGTCATGGGTACGAACGTCACACAATCAAACGAAACGGTGGGAAACGCCTGAGCAACGCGCTGCGCCATGGCCAGGCCGAGCGGTTTTGCAAGAGAAGCCTTTCGATGAAACTTGAGCGAAAGCAAATCAAATCGAATGCGTCCGCCGTAATACCAGACCGCAGCAAACGGATGCAGCGGATCGTCTTTGAAAGACGGATCGTCGTCATTTAACGGAACAAGCTGCGACGGCGCATCGGAGCATTTACAATACGTTTGATTGAACGGAATCAATTTCCCGCAAACAGGACATTGATTCGGGTACAGCAATCCCATGCGGAAAACATCCTTTCTTTAAAATATCCCTATAAAGCTCCCCTTAACTATACAAAACATTTATTTTGT
>CACYCR010000168.1 GCA_902772935.1 Oscillospiraceae bacterium | reverse complement strand
CCTGCGCGATCAACCGTTTACACAGCAGATACAGCGGCGGGACGCCCACGCCGCCGCCGAGCAGCAGTATGTGATTGCCCCCAACCGTCAGGTCGTAGCCGTTACCGAGCCCTGTCAGCACATCCAGCACCGTACCCACCTGCATCTGCGCCATCTGCGCGGTGCCTTTGCCGACGACCTTATAAATCAGTGTCAGCAAGCCGTCCTGTACGTCGCAGACGGAAATCGGGCGGCGCAGAAACAAGCCGTCGAGCTTCAGGTTGACAAACTGTCCGGGCGCAGTGATTGCCGATGTGTCGCCCGCAAGACGCATCAGAAAGACGTCCTTGGTCAGCGGGCGGTTTTCCATGAGTTTAAAGAATCCCTGTTTCATGATACCCTCACGCGTCGATGGTCGAAATACGCAGTGTGATCTCGTCAAGCACATCAAGCAGCACACGCACCGTGTCAAGGGACGTGAACATGGTCACATTGCTCTGCGTTGCGGTTTTGCGGATCTGATAGCCGTCGCTGCGGGTGCCTGCCGCAGAGGCGTCGGAGGTATTGATGACGTAAGCGATATGCCCCTGCCGGATGGAGGCGAGGATCTCGTCACTGCCGTCGCAAATTTTTTGCAGGATGTGGGTACGGATGCCGTTTTCTTCCAGGAAGTCTGCCGTACCCTTTGTCGCCTCAATGTTGAAACCGAGGTTATAGAAGCGGCGGATCAGCGGCAGCGCTTCCGCCTTATCCTTGTCGGCAATCGTCGCAAAGACGGTGCCGTAATTTTGCAGCCGCATACCGGAGGCCTGCAGCGCCTTGTACAGTGCGCGGTTGAGCTGGTCGTCATAACCGATCGCTTCGCCGGTGGATTTCATTTCGGGAGAAAGATAAGCGTCAAGACCGCGGATCTTGTTGAAGGAGAAGACCGGCACTTTGACGTACCAGCGCTTTTTCTCCGTCGGATAGATGTCAAAGATGCCCTGTTCCTTCAGGCTCTTGCCCATGATGACCTCGGTCGCGATGTCGGCAAGGCTGTAGCCGGTTGCTTTGGAGAGGAAGGGAACGGTTCTCGAGGAACGCGGATTGACTTCGATGATATAAACTTTTTCGTCTTTGTCAACGATAAACTGGATGTTGTACAGGCCGACGATGCCGATGCCGAGACCGAGCTTTTTGGCGTACTGGAGGATGATGCCTTTGACCTTGTCGGAGATGCTGAACGTCGGATACACCGAAATGGAGTCGCCGGAATGGATGCCGGTGCGTTCAACGAGCTCCATGATACCGGGCACGAACACGTCTCTGCCGTCGCAGATGGCGTCGACCTCGACCTCCTTGCCGGTGATGTATTTATCAACCAGCACGGGTTTGTCTTCGTCGATCTCCACGGCGGTCTTGAGGTAATGCCGCAGCTGTTCTTCGTTGGAAACGATCTGCATCGCGCGGCCGCCGAGCACAAACGACGGACGTACAAGCACCGGATAGCCGATGCGCGCGGCAGCGGCAACGCCGTCTTCGATCTTTGTGACGGCCTGACCTTCCGGCTGCGGAATGTTCAGCTCTTTGAGCAGCTTTTCAAACAGGTCACGGTTTTCCGCACGATCAATTGCCGCGCAGTCGGTACCGATGATCTGCACGCCGCGTTCCATCAGCGGTGACGCAAGGTTGATTGCGGTCTGACCGCCGAGCGAGGCGATGACGCCCTCGGGGTTTTCAAACTCCACGATGTTCATGACGTCCTCCGGCGTGAGCGGCTCAAAATAGAGCTTGTCCGCCGTAGTGTAGTCCGTGGAAACCGTTTCGGGGTTGTTGTTGATGATGATGGATTCATAGCCGCAGCTGCGAATCGTACCGACCGCATGGACAGTGGAATAGTCGAACTCCACGCCCTGACCGATGCGGATGGGGCCCGCGCCGAGGACGATGGCTTTCTTCTTGTCGCTCAGGCGCGACTGATTCTCGCCGGTGTAGGACGAATACAGATACGCAATGTAGGTGCCGGTGTGCAGCGTGTCAACCATGCGGAAAACCGGGCGGATACCGTTTTCTTTACGCAGCGCGGCAACGTCGAGCTCCTTACAGTTCCAGAGCTGTGCGATATATTTGTCGCAAAAGCCCATGATCTTCGCTGCCTTGAGCGTTGCGGTGTCGTTCGGATTCTTCGCAATCGTCTGTTCCATTTCGACAATCTTCCGAATGGATTCCAGGAAAAGCGGCGTGATCATTGTGATGCGATAGAGGTCTTCCACCGGCATACCGCGGCGCAGCAGCTCCGTCACAGCAAAGATCGTATCCGCACGGTAATCCTTGACATAATCCAGCAGCGCTTCGGTCGGCTCATTGTCAAACTTTGCCATACGCAAATGGCAAACGCCGATTTCGAGTGAGCGCACGGATTTGAGCATGCACTCTTCGAGATTTGCACCGATGCCCATGACTTCGCCGGTCGCCTTCATCTGTGTGCCGAGGCGGTTGGATGCAGCGGCAAACTTGTCAAACGGGAAGCGCGGGAACTTGGCAACCACATAGTCCAGCTGCGGTTCGATCGCCGCTGTGCCGCCGGCAACGGGGATCTCCTCGAGCGCCATGCCCATGGCGATCTTCGCCGTTACACGCGCGATCGGATAACCGCTGGCTTTCGAAGCAAGCGCGGACGAGCGCGATACACGCGGGTTGACCTCGATCAGGTAGTATTTGCTGGAAAACGGATCGAGCGCGAACTGGACGTTGCAGCCGCCTTCGATCTTCAATGCGCGAATGATTTTGATCGCCGCATCGTTGAGCATGTTCAGATCGTGATCGTTCAGCGACATGATCGGCGCGACAACAATGGAGTCGCCGGTGTGTACGCCGACCGGATCGACGTTCTCCATGCCGCAGATTGTGATGGCGGTGTCATTGGAGTCGCGCATGACCTCGAATTCGATCTCCTTGTAGCCCTTGACACTCTTTTCAATCAGCACCTGATGCACCGGGGAGAGTGCGAAGCCGTTACGGCCGATTTCAACAAGCTCCTCCTCATTGTCGGCAAAACCGCCGCCCGTACCGCCGAGGGTGAAGGCCGGGCGCAGCACGACCGGGTAACCGATGCGTTTGGCCGCCGCTTTTGCTTCTTCAATGTTATAGGTAATCTCCGACGGGATGACCGGCTCACCGATCTCCTCGCAGAGCTCTTTAAACTTTTCGCGGTCCTCCGCCTTTTCGATGCTCTCGCTGCTGGTACCGAGCAAGCGGGTGCGGCATTCGCGCAGCACGCCTTTCTTTTCCAGCTGAATTGCAAGGTTCAGACCCGTCTGTCCACCGATGCCGGGCACAATGGCGTCCGGGCGCTCATAACGCAGGATCTTTGCGATGTATTCCAATGTCAGCGGCTCCATGTAGACCTTGTCCGCGATGGTGGTGTCGGTCATGATCGTTGCCGGATTGGAGTTGCAGAGGATGACCTCGTACCCCTCTTCCTTGAGTGCAAGGCAGGCCTGCGTGCCGGCGTAGTCAAATTCTGCGGCCTGTCCGATGACGATGGGGCCGGAGCCGATGATGAGGACTTTTTTGATGTCAGTTCTTTTTGCCATAATATCTACTTCCTTTCTCGGTGGTTATACATTCTGATAAACAATTTTTCCGTCGGCGACGGTCAGCAGGCAAACGCCGGACAGCGTCTTTCCTTTAAACGGCGTCGCCCTGCCCTTCGACAGGAAATCGTTCGGGTCGACCGTGAACGTCTTTTCCGGCAGCCAGACGGAAAAGCTGTTGTCGTCTTTGATGCCGAAGCGCCTGCGCGGGTTTTCCGTCAGCAGCGGCAGCAGCTGCTCAAGCGTGAGGATACCCGGTTTTACGAGGTAGGTGTACAGTGTCGCGAATGCGGTTTCAAGTCCGACGATGCCGAACGCACTTCCGGCAAGACCCTTGTTTTTTTCTTCAGCGGCATGCGGTGCATGATCCGTGGCAATCATGTCGATTGTACCATCGAGCAGCCCTTCGATCAGCGCCTCCTGATCCGACCTTGCGCGCAGCGGCGGATTCATCTTAAACCACCCGTCTTCCTGCAAATCATCCTCTGTCAGCGCCAGATAATGCGGCGCGGTTTCGCAGGTGACATCCACGCCGGCCTTTTTTGCTTTGCGGATGAGATCCACGCTCTCTTTGCAGGAGATGTGGCAGACGTGATACGCGCAGCCCGTTTCGGCGGCGAGCTTCAGATCGCGTTCAACCATCCGCCATTCACTTTCGCTGCAGATGCCGCGGTGTCCGTGCGTGCGCGCATACGCGCCGTCATGGATATAGCCGCCGTGCAGCAGACTGTTCACCTCACAGTGCGCCGCGATCACCTTGCCGAGCTTCTTTGCGCGGATCATCGCCTCGCGCATCAGCTCGTCACTTTGCACGCCGCGCCCGTCGTCGGAAAACGCAGCCGCGTCCGGTGCCATTGCTTCAAGATCGGAAAGCGCTTCCCCTTTTTCACCGACGCTCACCGCGCCGTAGGGCAGCACCCGGATCACCGCATCGCGTCGGATGATCCGCGTCTGCTGCTGCAAATGTGCGGCGCTGTCTGGTACCGGTGACAGATTCGGCATCGTGAGCACTGTGGTATATCCGCCGCGCGCTGCCGCCATGGACCCGGTGCGAATGGTCTCTTTATAAGAAAACCCCGGCTCGCGAAAATGCACATGCACATCGCAAAAGCCGGGAAAAAGCGTCACACCGTCCACATTGACCGCCTCGAAAATGTCGGCGGGAAGGGACGTCAAAGCAGCGTCGGCGCAAAGGGACGTATTCATTTTCAGGTTATCCGCTCTTTTATTCAGACGTTCACCCATCGCGATCTTCCTTTCGCCAAAAATAAAAAACCCCTGCCCGAACGGCAAGGTATCACAAATCAAGGCAGACTGCCCCGCAGTCGCCTGTCCGTATTGTTCTTGCCGATCTCTCTGTATCGCTTAAAGATTTGTTGCTAAGAGTATAGCAAAAAAAGTGCATTTTGTCAATAAAAAAAGCGACCCAAAATCGGTCGCTTTCTCTTTTGTTTTTTGTCGCTTCTCACAAAGAGAAAACATGATGCGTCAATACTTGATTTTCCCGGACGCCGCCTTGCGCAGGTGATCCCCGTAGGGCGACTTGCCGCAGCGGTCGGCACATTGCAGAAGCTGTTCTTTGGTGATCCACCCCGCATGATAGGCGATCTCTTCCGGTGCGGAGATCAGAATGCCCTGCCGGCATTCCACCATCCGCACAAACTGCGCCGCTTCGCTCAGGCTTTCCATCGTTCCGGTGTCGAGCCACGCAAAGCCGCGGCCGAGCAGCTTGACGGAAAGGGTATCTTCCGCGAGAAACAGCAGATTGAGATCGGTGATCTCCAGTTCGCCGCGTGCGGAGGGTTTCACCTGCTTTGCTTTTTCGCAGACGGTGTTGTCGTAGAAATACAGACCCGTCACGCAGTAATTGGATTTCGGCTGCTGCGGCTTTTCTTCAATGGAAACCACCCGCTCGTTTTCGTCAAATTCCACGACGCCGAAACGCTCCGGGTCATCGACGTAATAACCGAAGATCGTGGAAATACCGTTTTGCGCATCGGCAGCGGCATCCTTGAGCAGCCTCGAAAAGCCGTTGCCGTAAAAGATGTTGTCGCCGAGCACCATCGCGCAGCAATCATCGCCGATGAAGTCCTCACCGATCAGAAACGCCTGCGCCAGACCGTCCGGCGAAGGCTGTTCGGCATAGGACAGGCGGATGCCGAACGCACTGCCGTCACCGAGCAGACGCTCAAAATTCGGCAGGTCCGTCGGCGTGGAAATGATCAGGATGTCGCGGATGCCGGCGAGCATCAGCGTGGACAGCGGATAATAGATCATCGGCTTGTCATACACCGGCAACAGCTGCTTTGAAATCACGGATGTCAGCGGATACAGCCGCGTACCGGCGCCGCCGGCAAGAATAATACCTTTCATGGGGGAACCTCCTTTATCGGTTGTTGAGCTGCGCGTTGACCAGAACGTTGCGCGCGCAGAACACAAGAATCGTGCCGAGCAGCAGATTGACTGCCGTCACCGCGAAATAGCTGATTGCCATCGGCTGCATCCAGAGCGTCTGCAGCAAAACGCCGGCGGCTGCGGCAGGAATCGACGCGAGCATACCGAAAACAAAATAGATAATCACAAGCAGCGAGCGGTTGCCGCCCGTGCCGAACAGGCGCTGCATAATGAGATTCACGCCGATGAACAGCCAGCCGAAGCCGATTCGCGCCATACAGAGCGCCGCAGTCTCTCCCACCGTCAGATGGAAAATGAAATAAAACGGGACAAAGGTCACCAGCGACTGCACCACCAGCGCCGGCAACTGTTCCAGCAGCAAAAAGATCAGCTTTTTGAACGGCGGCTCCGGTACCAGATAGGCGTAAGGCAAGAGCAGTTCCTTTGTCCAGCGCCCGGTGCCGATGTTGATCATCATCAGGTACGCGGACATGATGAACGCGCCCTCCAGTTGTTTCAGGATCAGCGCGTAGCCGATCGTCACAAGGGCAAACACCAGCGAGCCGAGATCCAGCAGAAAGAAGCGGCTGCGGCGGTTTTCCAGCTTGTGCTTGAAAAAGAACGCCGATGCGCCGAAGCCCTTGCCGATGCCGGTTTTTCCGACCTTGACATTACGCGGCGCAGCCTCCTGCACCTTGCCTTCCTTGCGCGCGGTGATTGCAGAGAACGACACCTCCGTTGCTTTGAGCACATCCTCATAGAAGTCGTCGTTGAGGAAGGAAACGG
>CACYCR010000167.1 GCA_902772935.1 Oscillospiraceae bacterium | reverse complement strand
ATTGACCTGTCTGCGCGGCATGCTTTCGTTTTATGAAACGACGCGGCAGGAAAAGTATCTGCAGGCAGTCCGGCAGGAATTTGACCGTTATCTGCGTTACGGAATGACGCTGACATATGAAAATTTCAACTGGTTTGGCCGAGAAGATACCTGGACGGAGCCCTGTGCCGTTGTGGACAGCTTGCTGCTGGCGGTCGACCTTTACAAAATCACCGGCGAGCAGCAGTATCGAACGATTGCCCGACGGATCTGGGCAAACGGACTGCAGTTCTGTCAGCGTGAAAACGGAGGCGCCGGCACGAACAAATGCGTAACCGAAAAGCAGCCTGTGCTGCGGATCAGCGGTTATGAAGCGTCGCAGTGCTGTACCATGCGTTATGCGGAAGCTCTTTTGTGCTGGAGTAAAAACAGGGAGATGTTCATCTTTGAGCCGTTTTCGCCGGTCGTGTCGGAACCTGATGGCAGGCGTTTTTCCGACGATCGCCTGGTTGTTCTGACTGGCGAAGAGATCCGGCCGATCTTTTCATGTAATACGGTTCCGAAGGAAAACCTCGAAACGCTGGAGCTCAAGGTGCTGTTCTGACTGCCCGGATGGGTTTTAGTCACATCGTTACAGAAACAACCGGTCACCCAATCGGGCGGCCGGTTATTTTTGTTTCTTCAGCAAGATTCTATCCGCGGCACCGCGGTTGTGCAAAGTCGTATGCGCGCGTAGCGCAGAAAACGGAATCTTCAAAATGTCTTACAGGTTTCTGACGGCGAACGATCTCCTCTTTTTGGGCACGGCGTATATACGTACAGAAAAAAGTGCAAAATAAAAAATTTTTTGTAAAAAACCAAGGTGATATGACATATATATTTATGGGGGATAGTTTTTGCTAAGGTGGAAGTGAACAGAAAGACGTTTTGAAATGGCATGCGTAAACCAGTCAGCAGCGCCGCTTTCAAGATTAGAAGGTCGGCTGTTTCGCAACCCGATGTTGCCTTTTGCACACCGGCATGCTATAATGTGAAAAAGCGAGGTGGCGTTATGGCAGAAAAGTACGCGGAAACGGTGCAGACGATTCGCCCGTGCCGACCGGAAGATCTGGATGCGATGCGGACAATTTGTATCGAAACGTCATCGCTGCCGCTGCAGAAGGAACAAGACCGGCAGTTTTTGCTGCTGATGTACTGCGACCCGTATGTGATGTACGCGGCGGCGGACTGTTTTGTTGCGGTGGACGCGGATGACCGCCCCGTCGGCTACATCCTCTGTGCAGCGGATACGCGGCGGTTCTTTCGTACCTTCCGAAAAGAAACGCTTCCGATGATTGACCGGCTCGGGTTGCGGTACGCCGTGACGGCACGCGGCATTTGTGCGCAGCAGGTGCTTTGCACGGTGTTCGCGCCGGCGCATCTGCACATCGACCTTTTGGCGGCGGTGCGCCGCAAGGGGGTCGGTACAGCGCTGATGCAAACGCTGAAGGCGCATCTGGCACAGCAGGGGATCGGCCGCGTGACGCTGACCTGCGGCAGCAGCAACGAATCCGCGATCTGCTTTTATCGGCGCAACCGCTTTCAAACAATCCTGAAAGGGTTCGGCGCGTGTGTCATGCGCGCGGATACGAAACCCGAAGACGCTCGGCACGGCGACTGCAACCATCAGCAATAGCTATGACAGCACATGGAAAGACAAGCTATAGCGGGCAGTCGATCAGCGATGCCAACAAAAAAATTTATGTGGCCAAATTCCTATACCGAAGGTACATCGACAAGCAATTCTCTTTCTATTGGTAAAGGGAAGGTGTATGTTTCCAAGGCATCAACCAAACAATATAAATGTTATGGCTTATGTATTTCTTGGGGTGGCTCCTTTGGCGTAAGTAGTACGGTAGTTTGGAATACTCGAATTTCAACTTTTTTGAATTCGATTAAAAATTGGTTGCAAAATCGAGAGAAGGAAATAGTTAAGGCGGTGAAATAGAATGAACAAGATTATTAGATTAAATTTTTATGTTCATTATTATTTTATTATGGCAGCATTTTTTCTTCAATCTTTTTCGCAAATCATTTCTATTCTTATATTTTCTGATGGATATGGTATTATCATGTTTAATCAATTATGCTTTTTCTGCATGGTCGTTGTACTTTGTGAGCAATACATCCTTTGCATTATACCTACAATTGCTCTTTTGAAGATGGATAAGGGGCGAAAATATAAAAGATACTGGTATAGTTCCGTTTTTTCTTCTGAAAAAGTTTATGGTTTGATACGTGTTTTGATTATTACAAACATACTTCTATTTTTAGTTTTAGAGATATTGACTTTGATAGTGCGACATAGCAAAAGCAACATCATATTTGTTGAAAACGATTGGATGATAATTATTATTTTTATACTGACATTTGGTGTCGCTTCTCTTATGAGTGGCTTAAATTTAGAGCTAAGGAAGAGAAAAGACAAAAAGTAAAAAAGGGAGGGGCTGTCGCAACTGTCTCAAAAGCAACAGTCCCCCTCTCTCAAAATAAAGCGCTTTCATAATATTGTTTTTTATCTCGAGCAAAAGTCCATAATTAGTCCATAAATTTTTAGTGATTTTATAAATCAACAACCCGACGACCTATCGTGGCGCGACCGCCACATGGTTTGGCCGGCAGATGCAGTCCTACAGCAAAGGCAGCACTGCGGTCAGCTACAAGTATGACGGCGACGGCCTGCGGACACAGAAGACCGTCAACGGCACAGTCTATGACTACTATTATGTGGACGGACAGTTGGTCTATGAAAAGCGCGGCGATGCCCTTGCGTTTTACTATTGCTATGACGCGAACGGCAATGTCGCACTGATCCGTCGTGTGATTTTGGCCACCGGCGCGGTCGGCAACTTCTACACCATTCTGAACGCGCAGGGCGACGTGGTCGGACTGCGGAATTACGCCGGAACGGTTCTTGCAAAATACACCTATGACAGTTGGGGCAAGCTGATATCCATCACGGACGGCAACGACACACCGCTTGCGGACGGTAGCTTTGCGCATCAAATGGCGATCCGCTATCGTGGCTACTACTATGACACGGAAACAGGTCTGTATTATCTCCAAAGTCGGCATTACGATCCGGAGACGGGTAGATTTATAAGTTCCGATGAACCTCTTCTGATACCATACTTGCCTATTATAGGAAGCATTTCTAACCTTTTCGTCTATTGCAATAATTGCCCTGTCATACTATCTGATCGCTCGGGCTATTTAACTTGGTTTGGCGAAATACATCAGGCCGTTGTGGAAGACATTCATTCAGTATACGGTTATGAAATTACTCATGTTAAAGTAAAATACAAAAATGGTGGATATGGTAGATGTGATGTTATAAATCTAAAAGATGGGTCTATTTGGGAAGTAAAAAAAAGCACTGTGTCTAGAAGTAAAGCTCTTAAACAAATAAAAAAATATACAGAAGGTACATATGTGAATCCTAAAACTGGAAAGGTGTTACCATTAAAGGCTGGAAATTCGAAATCATTAAAGGGCAGGGCCTTTACATTTAAAAGCATAACTGGCGATTATTACTTTATAAAATATTGGAATGCGGGAGCAGGTATCATATATTACCAATATGAAAAGACTTCAAAAAGAGTTTTAGATGAAGAAACAGCAAAACAGGCAGTATATGCACTAGCTGCATATTATACTTTCGTTACAATTCTAACTTTTCTAACAAGCGGAGCGACTAGTGGATTATATTTGCTTCCTGTTTAAAAGCATTTGTGTCAGAGGGGTAATTTATGGATATTGCAAAATCTTTAAGGTATTATCTTTCCCAAAAAGGATTTTGTCGAGAACTTCGAAGCAAAACATTTTACAAACTTTGCCGTGAGAATTATTATGTGTTTGTGGAGATAAAAAAAGACAAACATCCTATTTTAGTGAATAATAATGGCGCTATTTCTTTGCCCGGTATTTTTTATGATATGATGCTACAAGTGGTTTTTTGGAGCGATGATGAATTATCGCTCCTAAAGCAATTTATTCCGTCTATAACGAAAAAAAAATATTTTACCAATTTTGATTGCGAAATATCTCTTTGTGCATTAGCCGGAAAGAAAAAACAAATGTGGATTGTGTTTAACAAAGGTGACAAAGTTCGTATATTAAATGAAATAAAGGATGCATTTGAGAAAGAATTCTACAGTCCTTTATTTGATCATAAAGAGTTTAGTATGTATGATTTTTTGTGTCATATTGATTTGATGTGTAACAGAGAGGTTTATTACTGCTCTGAATTATTGGCAAAAGAAGCATTAAAAGAAGGCCGAATACAAGAAGCACTCTTTTGTTTGCGGTGTTGCATGGTGCAAAAATCGGAGTTGATTCAGTTGATTGGGACAGAAAATCCTACGACACATGAATCGTATACATGGGAAGATTTGGAGCCGATGTTGACAGATGAGATGATTCATCAACTTATGAAAAATGGAGATGTTGATGCTGTTTCTTATATAAAACAATATAATGAAATAAAATCTCATATAGAGAAAGACTGACTCTCACCGCAAACATTAGCGGCGCGACGGCCACATGGTTCGGTCGGCAGATGCAGTCCTACAGCAAAGGCAGCACTGCAGTCAGCTACAAGTATGATAGTGATGGTTTACGAACACAGAAGACTGTCAACGGCACGGTCACATCTGAACCCTTTCAGAAAAACGAAAAGCGGCACTCTTTGGGCCGCTTTTGCTGTTTCATTTGCTTTTTTCTCAGGTATGCGATATAATAAACCCATCAAACAACAGCAAGGAGCAATTCAGATGAAACAAACCATTCTTCGAAAGTACGCCCGACTGATCGCGCGTGTGGGCGTGAATATCCAAAAGGGACAGGACGTGATCATTGTCTGCGATCTGGATCAGCCCAAGTTCGTGGAGCTGCTCGTGGATGAATGCTACAAAGCCGGGGCCGGCAAGGTCAAGGTGGAGTTTCAGTATCAGCCGCTGGAAAAGCTGCACGTCCGCCACCAGTCGGTGACGAAGCTGGCAAAGGTGGAGGCCTGGGAGCAGGCCCGTTTGCAGCATTATGTGGATACGCTGCCGTGCCGGATCTATCTGGATTCCGAAGACCCCGACGGTCTGAAGGGCATCAACCAGAAAAAGGTTGCCAAGGCCGGACAGAAACGCTATCCGATCATCAAGCCCTATCGCGATCAGATGGAAAACAAATATCAGTGGTGCATTGCGGCGGTACCCGGCGCAGCATGGGCGAAAAAGCTGTTCCCCGATCTGCGCAAGGGTGCGGCGATGGAAAAGCTGTGGGAAGCGATTTTGTTCACGTCGCGGGTAACCGACGATCCGGTTGCGGCGTGGCAGGCACATGACAAAGATCTGAGTGACCGCTGCGCATACCTCAACAGTCTCGGCATCGCACAATTGCACTACCGGGGCACGAACGGCACCGACCTGACGGTGGGCATGATCCCCGAAGCGCAGTTCAAGGGCGGCGGTGACCGTACGCTGGCCGGCGTGTTCTTCAACCCCAACATTCCGACGGAGGAGTGCTTTACGTCGCCGATGCGCGGAAAGGCGGAGGGCATTGTCTACGCGACAAAGCCGCTGTCGTATCAGGGCGAGCTGATCGAAGATTTTTCGGTTCGCTTTGCAAACGGCAAAGCCGTTGAAGTGCACGCAAAGAAGAATCAGGCGCTGCTCGAGCAGATGATTTCCATGGATGAGGGCGCGGCTTATCTCGGCGAATGTGCGCTGGTTCCCGTCGATTCCCCGATTTCGGAATCCGGGCTGCTGTTCTACAATACGCTGTTTGATGAGAACGCGGCCTGCCATCTGGCGCTGGGCATGGGATTTGCCGACACCATCCGGGATTTCGAACATAAAACGCTCGAAGAATGCCGCGCACTGGGCGTCAACGACTCGATGCTGCACGTGGACTTTATGATCGGGGACACGGGCCTGGACATTGATGCAGTGACCCGCGACGGCAAAACCGTACCGATTTTCCGAGCGGGAAAATGGGCGTTCTGAGTTTGTTTGTGCGGAACGGAACAAGCGCCCTGCTGTCGGGTGCGTTGCTTTAAAAAGGGTACAAACAACACAGTTTCTTTTTGTCACAAGCGTATATTGAAACAAAAAACGGGAGGCGGTTTGATGAAGGCGTTAAAAATCACACTTTGTGTTTTGCTGGCACTGGTGCTGCTGACGGCGGTTGTGGAGCTGTTCTACTATCCCCGATACCGGCTGAAACGCGAGGCGTATGACATCACAAAAACAGCGGATCCGGCAGCGGTCACGGTGGTGAGCGCCAATGTGCGCTGCTTCAGCCCGACGGATGTTTTCAAAAAAAGCTGGTTTTACCGTGCGCCGCTGCTGGTGCAGACGCTGCAGAGCGCCGCGCCGGACATCATCGGCTTCCAAGAAGTGACATGGCTGCATTACCGATATCTGCAGGAGACGCTCAAGGGGTACGACAACGTGATTTTGTACCGCGACAACAGCCCGTTTTCGGAAGCCTGTCCGATTTTCTATAACACAGCGAAGTTCGATCTGGTTGACAAGGGCGGTTTCTGGCTCAGCGAAACGCCGGACGAGATGTCCAAAGGCTGGAACGCAGCCTGTTACCGCGTATGTTCCTATGTTGTTCTTTCACAAAAGAGCGACGGTAAACGCTTCGCGGTGTTCAACACGCATCTCGATCACGTCAGCGAAGACGCGCGGCAGGGCGGCATCCGGCTGGTGCTGGAAAAAATCAAACAGTTCGGCGCGCTGCCGGGCATCCTGATGGGTGATCTGAACGCGGAAGAAAACACCCCGACCTATCGGTTTGCCACGGAGGTATTTGACGACGCGAAGTACCTGACCGCGGACACCGACCGCGGCGCAACCTATCAGAACTGGGGACAAAGTCTGACGGATGAAAACATCGATTACTTCATGGTGTCCAAAGGTGCGTTCAACGTTCTGCGATACCGTGTCCTGCGCACGACCTATGACGGCGTTTATCCGAGCGATCATTTTCCGATCCTGCTGCAGGTGACGCTGCAATAAAATGGCATTTTGCGAGAGGCTTTGTCTTTGGACAAGGTCTCTTTTTGAGATTCCACGATTCATGGGGTGACTTTTGGTGCGAGATATGATAGAATGAGGGCGAGGTGATTGGATGGACATTCAAAAAACGGGCGCATTCATCCAAAGTGAACGTAAGGCGTTGGGGCTGACGCAAAAGGAATTGGCGCAGAAACTCGGCTGTACGGACAAGGCCGTTTCGCGGTGGGAGACCGGCAGCGGCTTACCGGATGCGGCGTTGTTGCTTTCATTGTCTGAAATTTTCGGCGTTTCGGTGAATGAAATTTTGCTCGGCGAACGTTTTGTGCTGCCGGAACCGGAATCGGCCGAGATATCCACGCAGACGGTTACGGTGCCGCAAGTGCTTGCAAAAGCGGATCAAACGGTGATCGACATGATACAAACGCGGGAACGCACCCGACACGGTCGGATTTTCGGCGTTCTTTGCGCGGTCGGTCTTTGGACGGTCGGCGTTTTACTGTCCGGTCGGCTGGCGTTTGCAGAATTGATCGAGTTCGGCAATCCGCTGTGGCTTTGGCTGCTTCCGGCAGTGTGCTTCGCGGTGTGCCGGCCAATCGCCAAAAAGCGCAATCCGACATGGACCCGTACCTTTTTCATAATGCTGAGTTTTCCCGTGATTTTCTGTTTGGCGGTGGGCCTATTCAAAATCGACTTACCGGAAGGGAAATTGCTGGTGCTGGAGATGCTTCTTTTCCTGCCGGGCGGGTCGCTGTGGTGTGGCCTGCACGACCTTGCCGGGATGATGCCCGGTGCGCCGGTTGCGGTGTACGTTCTGTTTTTCCTGCTCATGGCGGCAGCCCTCGCGGTGCCGTTCCTGCCGGAACGCCTGGCGCGTAAAAAACAGAACACCGAACATAATGGATAAGGATACCTGACGAAACCCGTTTCGGCGTGTGCCGAGACGGGTTTTTCTATGTAACCGCTGCATCTTTCGGTGGACGAAGTTTGAATGAATCAGCGCTTTCCTATGGATTTTTGCGGAAAACTGTGGTACAATAAGGTGTTTTCAAATCTGATGCAGAACGATGAAAGGATGAGGATCATGCTGTTTATCGAATATCCGAAATGCACCACCTGTCAGAAGGCTAAGAACTGGCTGGACGACCGGAGCATTTCTTATGAAGACCGCCACATCAAGGAGGACAACTCGACGTATGAGGAGCTGCTGCAGTGGTACCGGGAAAGCGGGCTGCTGCTCAAACGCTTTTTCAACACCAGCGGACTGCTCTATAAATCCCTGCAGCTCAAGGACAAGCTGCCGACCATGAGCGAAGAAGAACAACTGCGGCTGCTTGCGACGGACGGGATGCTCGTCAAACGGCCGCTGCTGATCACGGATCGGGGCATCCTTGTCGGCTTCCGGGAAGCGGAGTGGGCAGCACTGCTGCAGAAATGAGGGCGCGACGATGAAAGATAAAAAGATTGATCTCAAACGGTGGTTCTTCCCGTATTTCCTCAAGCACAAAGGCGTGGCGGTGCTGGATTTGTTCTGCGCGTCGCTGACCACGCTCAATGAAATTGTTCTGCCGATTCTGGTGCGCCGGATCGCGACGGTTGCGATTGAAGATATCACACAGCTTACCTTGCGGCTGATTCTCGTCTCGGCGGCGCTGTATGCATTTTTGAAGGGCATTGATATGCTTGCCGGGTACTACATGATTTTTGTCGGCCATTCCATGGGCGTGGAGATTGAAAAGGATATGCGCGAGGATATGTTTGCGCATCTGCTGCGGGTACCGTTTTCCTATTATGACAGCACAAAGGTCGGCCAGCTCATGTCGCGCATTACAACCGATCTGTTCGACATCTCCGAGTTTTCGCATCACTGCCCGGAAGAATTCTTCATTTTCACAATCAAGCTGATTGCGTCGGGTGCATTCCTCTGTACGATCAGCATGCCGCTGACGCTCTGCGCGTTTGTGATGCTGCCGTTCATGTTCTTCGGCACGATGCACTTTCGCCGGAAGATGCGCGCGGTCTTCAAAGAGCGCCGCGAGATCGCCGGCGAGGTCAATGCCCGCACGGAAACGTCGCTGCTCGGCATCCGGGTCGTGAAATCGTTTTCCGGCGAGAACGCCGAAAGCGAAAAATTCAACGCGGAAAGCACGCGGCTCAGCGGTGTGCAGAAGGCGTCGTACCGCTACATGGCACGGCTCAACGCGATGGTGCGCTTCTTTGACGGATTGATGTACGTTGTGATGATTCTGCTCGGCGGCGTCTTTCTCATGAAGGGTGTCATCAACGCCGCGGACTATACGGCGTATCTGCTTTATGTTGCCGCGCTGATCGCTGCGATCAAACGCATCGTGGAATTTACCGAGCAGTTTGAAAAAGGTATGACCGGTATCGCGCGCTTTGCCGAGGTCATGACCGTGCCGGAGGAGCCCGGCTACGCGGCGGCGAAAAACACGTTGCAGGCTGTGGAGGGGCAGGTGGAATTCCGGGACGTGACCTTCGCCTATGATGCGGAAAAGGGCAACGTGCTCGCGCATCTGAATTTGACGGTACCCA
Source organism: Oscillospiraceae bacterium (assembly GCA_902772935.1). Taxonomy (GTDB): domain Bacteria; phylum Bacillota; class Clostridia; order Oscillospirales; family Acutalibacteraceae; genus UBA6857. The sequence continues at coordinate 23,350 of CACYCR010000167.1, read as the reverse complement.
AAGGGGAAAACGTGGCGATTGTCGGCCCGTCCGGCAGCGGCAAAACCACGCTGTGCAGTCTGTTGTCCCGGTTTTATGAACTCTCATCCGGCGAGATTCTGCTGGACGGCGTGAACATCAACGATCTGTCGCTTGCTGAGCTGCGCAACGCGGTCGGTGTTGTCGAGCAGGATGTGTACCTCTTCTCGGGCACGGTGGCGGAAAACATCCGCTACGGCAAGCCGGATGCCACCGACGACGAGATCCGCACGGCGGCAGCGCTGGCGGGTGCGGATACCTTCATTGAAAAACTGCCGCACGGGTATAATACCTTTGTCGGTGAGCGCGGCGTAATGCTTTCCGGCGGGCAGAAGCAGCGCATTTCCATTGCGCGGGTCTTTGTCAAGAATCCGCCGGTGCTGGTGCTGGATGAGGCGACGAGCGCACTTGACAACGAAAGCGAGATGCTGGTGAAGCGGTCGCTGACGTCGCTGGCTAAGGGTCGGACGACCTTCACGATCGCGCACCGGCTGTCGACCATCCGCAACGCGGCGAAGATTTTTGTCCTCACGGAAAACGGTATCGAAGAGGCCGGTACCCATGAGGAACTGATGCAGCTCGGCGGCATCTATGCGCGGCTGTATCACGGCATGGAGGAATAAGCGCAGTTATACCTGCCGACAATAGAATAGCGGAAAAAGCAAGGTGCAGAAATAAACGCTGCACCTTCCTGCTTTTTTTGCCGTCTGCAATGCGGACTTTACATATTTGAAAAAATGTGGTAAAATACATAAAATAGGCTGCGGCATAGGAGAGCGCAGCAGGGAAGAATGCATGTGACAGAAAAGGAGAATCGTTATGGGAAAGAAGATTGTGATTGCCGGTGCCGGACACGGTGGCCTGATTGCCGGCGCACGGCTTGCCGCGGCAGGTTACGATGTGACGATCTATGAACGGAAAATCAAGAGCGAACTCGGTTATGATTGGGACGACGCGATTGATCTGCGCATTTTTGAAGAATGCGATCTGCATCCGCAATTGCGCGGCGACATCACCTTCAACGGCGACATGAAATATTACAGCCCGAACCTGAAGGCACCGCTGGTTGTGCGTGCAAACGGGAAGGGCTCCGCGCTGCTTGAGCGCAAGGAGATTTATGAGATCCTGCTGGACAATGCCGAACAAAGCGGCGTGAAGATCATCTACAGTACGGAGATCCTCGGTCCGGTGATGGACGGTCTGCGCGTGATCGGCATCAAGACGTCGGACGGTGTGGTTTATGCCGACCTGGTAATCGACGCGGCCGGCATCAATTCGCCGATTCGCAGCAACCTGCCGGTTTGCTGCAATGTGGACCGCGACTACGGCTATGGCGAATGCTTCTATGCGTATCGCGCATTCTTTGAAAAGAATCCGGGTCACGACCCCGATGTGGCGTATGAAATTTTCCTGATGCACCAGGGCGAACGCGGCATTTCCTGGACGATCACCAGAGACAATTACGTGGACATTCTGATCGGCCGGATGGCGCCGATGAGCAAGCAAAAGATCGAAGATACGCTGGCGGAAATGCGTGCGTTCAGCCCGCAGCTCAGTGAAAAGCTGCTGCGCGGCGGTTCGCAGGAGCAGATTCCGGTACGCCGCCCGCTGGCGGTTATGGTCTGCGACGGGTATGCCGCCATCGGCGACGCCGCGTATATGACGCTGCCGATGACCGGTTCGGGTATTTGCGCGTCCATGCGCGCTGGCGTGATTCTCGCGGATACCGTTCTCGCGGACAAGGAAGAACAGTATTCCAGAGAGACGCTTTGGGAATACAACAAAAAATACATTCTGCATTTCGGTCAGCATTTCGCTGCGATCGACATTCTCAAAAACATTATGCTCTGCACCGGTGCGGACGGCGTCAACTTCCTGTTTGACAAGCAGATCATTACGGAAGCGGATATCAGCTTCGGGACGAACAAGGACGGCGGCGGAATGTCGATCGGCGACATGATCGGCCGCGCCGCAAAGGGCATCGGCAATCTGCCGGTGCTGCTGCGGACGGCGGGTGCGCTTTCCAAGGGCGACAACGTGAAAAAGATTTATCGGGCGATCCCGCAGACCTATGACGAAAAAGCCATTCTGAAATGGAAAGATGACATTCTTGCCGCAACGCCGCTGATGGTGCGGTAATACATCTGCGTATCGAAAATTGCCGGCGGATCCAAATCCGGACGGCAGGGATTCCAAACGATCTGAGGGATGGTTATGTTTAAAAAGAAATACATCAAAGAGCAGTCGATTCTTTACCTTTTCAAGGCGCTCATTACGGCTGTCTTTTGCGGTACCATGTATTATTACTGGGTCCGTTATGTCAACCCGACGGTGCCGACGCCGTTCTTCCGGCTGGGCAACTATTTTATGGCGGTGCTGTTTGTCGCGACCTATGTCTGGTTCGTGAAGGCCTACGGCGGCTTCATGGTCGGTACGGCAACGGTGATTGACCTGATCCTTTCGCAGGTCATTGCAATCATGTTCATGCAGGGCGTCTGCTGGGTCATTTTTTCGCTTCTGAGCTACCGGCTGGTATCTGTGTGGCCGTTCCTTTTGATGTTCCTGGCATTTTCCGCGTTTGCGGCACTGTGGGTGATCTGCATTGATGCAATCTATTTTAAAATGCATGTGCCGAAGCGGACACTCGTGGTGTTCAATAATGTGGACGCCTATCTGTCGCTCAAGGGCATTCGCAGCATGGACAAGCGCTTCAAGGTTGTCCGCACGGTCAATTCCGAAAAGACTTCGCTGGAGGAGCTGTTCTCGTATCTGAAAAAGCTCGACGCGGTGTTCCTGTGCGGCGTACCGTCGGAGTACCGCAACGAAGTGGTTAAATACTGCATTGCGCATTCCAAGGTGGCCTATATCAAGCCGAAGATCTCCGACACGATCATCCGCGGCGGCCGGACGATTCAGCTGATGGATGTTCCCGTGTACCGCTGCAAGCGCAGCAACATGAGTCTGATCTTCAGTGTATCCAAGCGCTTTTTTGACATCGTGCTGTCCGCGATTGCCATTGTGATCGCGAGTCCCGTGATGCTTGCCACCGCCATTGCGATCAAACTCGACGACCACGGGCCGGTGTTCTACCGGCAGGAACGGCTGACGCTGAACGGCAAGGTGTTCAAGATCATCAAGTTCCGCTCGATGTGCTGCGACGCGGAAAAAGACGGTGTGGCACGGCTGGCGGAGGATCATGACGACCGCATCACCCGTGTCGGTCGCATCATCCGCAAATGCCGCATCGACGAGCTGCCGCAGATTTTCAACATCTTCCTCGGGCAGATGTCGATGGTCGGTCCGCGTCCGGAACGGCCGGAAATCGCGAAGGAATACGAAGCGGAAATGCCGGAGTTTGCACTGCGTCTGCAAGTGAAAGCCGGTCTGACGGGATATGCGCAGGTCTATGGCAAATACAACACCACGCCGTACGACAAGGTACAGATGGATCTGATCTATGTGGCAAATCAGTCGCTGGTGGAAGATCTGCGGCTGATGCTGATGACCTTCAAGATTATGTTTGTGCCGTCAAGCACGGAGGGTGTGCAGGCGAATCAGCGGACGGCGCAGCGAAAAACAACAGAGTAAGGATGGAACAGACGATGAAGATTGCGGTTGTGACCGGCGCGAGCGGCGGCATCGGCAAGGCGACGTCGGAAGCGTTTTTGCGCGGTGGTTATCGGGTCTACGGATTGAGCCGCAGCGGCAAAGCGCCGGACGGCGTGATGGGGCTGGTCTGTGATGTGACGGATGAGGCACAGGTGCGCCGGACGTTTCAGACAATTGTTGACACGGAAGGCCGCATTGACATTCTGGTGAACAATGCCGGGTTCGGCATCTCCGGCGCGATCGAGACGACCGAAACGGCACAGGCGAAAAAGCAGATGGACGTCAATTTCTTCGGCTGCTTTCATTGCTGCAAGGCGGTGCTGCCGTATATGCGCGACGCCGGCGGCGGAACCATCATCAATATCAGTTCGATGGCGGCCGTGCTGTCCATTCCGTTTCAGGGCTTTTATTCCGCGTCGAAGAGCGCAATTAACGCATTGACGCTGGCGCTGGCAAATGAAGTGCGCCCGTTCGGCATCCGCGTCTGCGCACTGATGCCCGGCGATGTGAAAACGGGCTTTACCGCCGCGCGGGAAAAGAACACCGACAACGGTACGGCGTACGGAGAAACGATTCAGAAAAGTGTTGCGACAATGGAACACGACGAGCAAAACGGCATGACGCCGCAACAGATCGCAGCGGCGGTCTACCGCCTTTCGCAAAAGAAACATCCGAAACCGCTTTCCACGACCGGCGCACAATATCGGCTCTTTGCCGTGCTGCAAAAGGCGCTGCCGGCGTCTCTCGCAAACCGGATCGTCGGAAAAATCTATACATGAGGTGAAGACCATGGAGCCCTATCAACCCTTCGGCTCGTTAGACGAAACCTTTTTTGCACGGCGGCAGCAGGCCGCAAAACAGGAACGCAGCAGGATTCGCCGTATCGGCTTGTTTGCCGGCGGTGCGATTTTGCTGTATATTTTGCTGCAGAACGTTCTGGTGATTTTGCTGAAGTTCACGGGACTCCTGACCTTATATCAAAGTGAGCCGCTGCTGCAGACAGGTGTTGACAGTCTGCTGATTCTCTGCAGTCTGCTGCCGCCGTTTTTGCTGATCATCCCGGCACTGCGGCAGATTTCCGGTGCGCCGAAGTCTTTGCCGCTGGATAAACCAACGGACGGCGGACAGTTTTTGCTGGCGATTCCGGCGGGTCTCGGCTTTTGCATTTTGGCCAATCAGGTCACCAGTTATCTGACGGTGTTCCTGTCCTCGATCCTGGAGCGCTTCGAGTTGGAGGCGGTGTCCGCGGAACTGCCGATGCCAAGCGGCATTCTCGGTGTGACCGCAGCATTTTTCCGAATCGTTGTTGTCGCGGCAATCTGTGAAGAGTTCTGTTTTCGCGGCGTGGTTATGCAGAATCTGCGGCGCTTCGGCGATTGGTTTGCCATCTGGATGGCGGCGCTGGTGTTCGGGCTGATGCACTGCAATCTGATTCAGGCGCCGTTCGCGCTGATCGTCGGTGTGGCGCTGGGGTATTTGTGCATCAAAACCGGAACGCTCTGGACGGCGGTTCTGATCCACGCACTGAACAATCTGCTGTCGATGATCACAGCATACCTGTTGCGCGCATTGCCGGAACAGACCGTGAACCGCTTGTACTTCATCGTGACGGGTACGATCCTTGTACTCGGTTTGTTCTGCGCGTTTCTGTTTGTTATCCGGCAGCGCCGCAAAGAGGCCGGGCAGCCGTCTGCGCAGACACTCAACGGCTTTTGGGCAAAGACCGGTGCATTCCTGTCGAATCCGACCATGCTGATCGCCATCGGCTGCATGCTGTACTTCACATCGCAGTTTGTGAAAGCGAAGGCGGCAGGATGATCGCGCGGCAGTTTATGGAAGCGGCGCTGCAGCAGGCAAGGGCGGCAGACGCGGCGGGCGAGGTCCCCGTCGGTGCGGTGCTTGTGAAGGACGGCAGGATTCTGTCTGTCGGGCGCAACCGCAGGGAGGAGACAAAATCGGCGCTTGCGCACGCGGAGATCGAAGCGATCCACGCGGCGTGTCAGGCGGTCGGCGACTGGCGGCTGACGGGCTGTACACTGTATGTAACGCTGGAACCGTGCCGGATGTGCTTCGGCGCGATCTGCAGCGCACGGATCGACCGGGTGGTTTTCGGTGCGTACGACCCGGCGGCAGGCTGTATCAGTACCGGGGACACCGTACCGCAGGATCTGCAGTTCATCGGCGGCTATATGGAAACGGAATGCCGTGAACTGCTGCAGGCGACATTTCAGACACTGCGAAACAAGTGAAAATATAAGGCTCGGCAACTTCTACAAGTTGTCGAGTTCTTTTTTGTGCTTTTTTGACATGACTTTCCGAAAAATCGCTTGACTTTTCGCATATATAATGCTATAGTATAAAACAATTAACCCTGTTAAGTATTTGCGAGGTGTCATGACCGCTATGGAAAACGAACATTTGCCCGAGGATATCCTGCACCTGATGGCGCGGATCTGCCGTTCCGAGCTTTTTTGGGAGATGCAGCAATATATGCGCGGCGAGGGGATTCTGCTGGGCTTTCTTTATGAAAACCCGCAGGGATGCACGCCGAAAACGCTCGCGCAGATGATGAATGTTTCCGCGGCACGGATCACGGCGATTCTCGGCCATCTGGAATGCAAGCGCCTGATTGTGCGCGCAGCAGATGTGAATGACAAGCGCCGCATCCGGGTACAGCTCACGTTGACCGGTATGAAGAAGGTGGAAGCCATCCGTGCGCAGGCCTTGTCGGGATCTTTGCAGATTTTTGAGCGGCTCGGTGCTGCAGACACCAAAGAACTGCTGCGGATCGTCAGCAGTATACTTGACACGGAAGAACAATTGTCGTCGGTTGCGGCGGGCTTGCAAGCAAAGGAGGGTGCCTGATGAAATCTGTCTGGAAACGGTGCGGCTGTATCGTTCTTTCGCTGCTGCTTTGCCTGTCGCTCTGGACGGCTGCGCTTGCCGCCGGGGTGACCTATCCGGGCGATGTGACACCTGCGTTGGCACAGCAAAGCGTGGCGCAGACCGACACACTGATCAAAACGGCGGTGCCGGCGCTGACCGGCAAGTCGCTGCAAAGAACCATTGACGACGCTTTGTTTGCCGATGAAACGCTTTCTTCGATTCTGACGTCGGTCTATACATCCATCGGCGATCAGGGCGCTCCGTTGCTGCGGCTCGGACTGGATACATCACCCGCAGCGGTGGCAAGAGGACTGACGGCATACCCCGGCGTTGCGCGTGCCCTTGCATCGGCTGCCGACTGGAACAGTGTTGATCTCAGCGGCGCGAAGTGGAATGTCGGCAGCAAAAACGGGTTTGCCTCGGCGGTCAGCGCCATGCTGACGCCGTTCAACGACCTGCTGTATATGCTTTTGTGCGGCGGAACGTATCGCGCCGGGCTGCTGATTCTGCGCGGCGAAGACGGCTATGAAAACGGGCTGGTGCCGATTTTGTCTGCTGCCGGATGCCGGTCGATTCCGTCAAAGGCGGCGTTTGTTGCCGCTGCGAACAAAGACCGCGGGAGCATGATGCGGCAGATCGCGCTGGCGTTGTATTCCCTCGTGGAGGGCATGGTGCCCGCGCCGATGACGTTTTTGTGCGATCACCTTCCGCCCCTTGCGGCGTTCATCCGCGACGGCGGGTTGGAGGCAGCGGTGGATGCGCTGCTGCGGCCGATCACCCTGCACATCGGTTCGTTCATCAGCCTGTTTACCGGCAGTCAGATGCTTTCTGTTCTGCTGTTCCTGCAAAATCCCGGACAATACACCGGCAGCTTTTCCGACAATGTGACGGTGGCGCTCAACAATATGCTCTCGTCGTCCGGTCTGACCCTTGCACAGATGGATCTTGACCGGCTGAAAGGCTGCGCCGGCAACCGCGCCGATGCGTTCATGGATCTGCTGCACTGGGTGATCGATACCCTCCGGCTGAACACCGACAAGATCGCCGACATGATGGCCGAGGTGTCCGGCGGCATGGATGTCTCCGTACTGCTGAACGGACTGAACCGGCACAGCACGGAAGAGCTGATGCTGGTGTTCATCCGCTTTTTGACCACAACAAGCGGCGAGGCGCTCGACGTCCAATGGGACAGTGCGGCATTTGAACGCACCTCGGTCGACTTTACAAAAAAATTAAAACGCAGACATTTTAAACGGGTGCTGCAGCTGATCGATCCGACACTGAACGAGTTGACGGTCGGCTTTGGCGGCAGCGGAACCCTGTCGCAGACCATTCATGAAATGATTTACGACAGCAAGACGCTGACCGCGCTGACCAAAATGCTTTACGGCGCTTTCTCCGGCGAAGAGATGCAGACCGCGGCGAAGCTGCTGGGTCTGCCGGCGACGCCCGCGGCACTTGCGGAGATGCTTCCCGGCGGCTACAGTTCGGCAAAGCGGGATCTGCGGCGCTATGCGTCGTGGGACAAAGTGACTGCGGTTTCATGGGGCATTCAGAAGGGCAGCCGCGCCGGCTTTGAAACGGTGCTGACCGCTGTGCTTTCTCCGCTGCGTCCGTTTCTGGAAGCGTTCCTTGCCAACGGTGCTGCGCCGATTCTCGGCGGCTTGCGCATCGGTGGAACCAACGGCTACAACACGGCGGTGATTCCGCTGCTGGAAGCATTGTCCTGTCCGGCAGACAGCATTAAGACGTATGCGGAATATGTCAAGGGCAAGGGCACGAACCGGATCATCACGGACGTGCTGGACCCGGTGCTGGACCTGCTGGATCAGATTGCGAAAAAGCCGGTGAAGACAATCACGGCGCTTCTGCCGAACGCGATCTATTTTCTCAACAGCGGTGCGCTGTCGCAGTGTGTGCAGCATCTGCTGTATCCGATGACCCAGCTGATGGAGCAGTTCTCCGTGGACCCGGCCGCGCTCGGTGTTGACCTTTCGGCGCTGGATGATCTGGATCTGGAAGAGGCTTTCGGCAACCTGACCGCATCGCTTGCCGGCGGACTGAAGATCAAAACCCCGGACTTTTCCGCTGTGGCGGGCATGGGACGGCTGGAGAAAGTGACCAGCAAGCGCACGGTGGACGGCCACATGGCAAAGATTGATTACGTGAAGGCGGATCAGCCGGCGGTTCTCGTTTCGCTGCTGCGGTACGTGATCGGGCTGATCAAGGAACCGGAGAACCAGCCGCTGCTTGAACAGTTCATTGCCAACGGTACACAGGGCGGCAATGAAATGTTCGCGACCTATTCTTCCGGCATCACCGAAGACATGGCGAAAATGACCGTTGATGAAACGATCGAATGGCTGTATCAGCTGTTGTTCCGCGAACGGGTCACACAAAAAGATACAAAAGACGACGACTATATACCGAACATCATTTATACGCCGCAGAAGGATCATACGGTGCTTTATATTGTACTGGGCGCCGTGGGCGCGGCTGCGGTGGCGGCAATTGTTTTTCTGATTGCAAAGCGCGATATGCTGCGCAAGCTTCCGCGGCGGCGCAAAAGTGCAGAGCAGGACCGGCAGGAGGAGTAAGCTATGCTGATTTTAAAAGATATTATCAAAGATTATGTGACCGGGGATACCACGGTTCGGGCGATGAAGAACATCAGCGTCAGCTTTCGCGAAAGTGAATTTGTTGCAATCCTCGGCCCGTCCGGCTGCGGAAAGACAACCATGCTGAATATCATCGGCGGTCTGGACCGGTATACGAGCGGCGATTTGATCATCAACGGAAAATCCACGAAGACCTTCACGGATGACGACTGGGATACCTATCGCAACCATTCCGTCGGCTTTGTATTCCAGAACTATAATCTGATTCCGCATCAGACCGTGCTTTCCAACGTGGAGCTTGCGCTGACGCTGTCCGGCGTATCAAAAAAAGAACGCCGCGACCGGGCGATCGAGGCGCTCAAAAAAGTTGGGCTCGGCGATCACATCAACAAGCGGCCGTCGCAGATGTCCGGCGGGCAGATGCAGCGCGTTGCGATTGCGCGGGCGCTCATCAACAATCCCGATATCATCCTTGCAGATGAACCGACCGGCGCGCTCGACAGTGAAACAAGCGTGCAGATCATGGATCTGCTGCGGGAGATCTCGCAGGATAAGCTCATCATCATGGTTACGCACAACCCTGACCTTGCTTATCAGTACGCGAACCGGATCGTGAGCTGTCTCGACGGCGAGATCGTCAACGACTCCAACCCCTTCGAGCCGACCGAGGAAGACTACACGCAGGAAAAAGAAAAAGCTGCGGCGGAAAAGGCCAAAGGGAAAAAGCCCTCCATGTCGCTGCGGACGGCGTTTTCACTGTCGCTGCGGAACCTGACCACCAAAAAGGGACGCACGTTTCTGACGGCGTTTGCGGGCAGTATCGGCATCATCGGCATTGCGCTTGTGCTCGCGCTGTCCAACGGCATTCAGGTCTATATCGATAAGGTGCAGAACGACACGCTGCTTGCGTTCCCGATGACGGTGGACAAGGAAACGATGGACCTGAACTCCCTGATGTCGGACATGACCGGCATCGGCATGTCAGCGGCGGACGTTGATCACGACATGGATAAAATCTACGTCAACAAAATGTTCGAGAGCATGATGAATACGTTCATCACACAGACCTCGACCAACAACCTCGGCGCGTTCAAAACGTACATCGAAGACAACAAGGCGCAGTTTGATGAGCTCTGCAACGACGTCCAGTTCAAGTATTCCACGCCGCTGAACATCTATCGCGCCGATACGGAAAGCGGCATTGTTCAGGTCAACCCCAACACGCTGATGGATCAGTTTGACATGGGCGGCATGGGCATGACCAGCAGCATGACCAAAAGCATCACCGACGCGACCAGCGCGGGCCTGACCAGCATCTGGACGCAGCTCATCGGCGGCAACGACGTGGTCTCCAATCAGTATGATGTGATTTACGGGCGGCTGCCGGAAAAGTTCAACGAAGTCGTTCTGATGGTGGACGGTCTCAACGAGATCAATGAAATGGTCGTCTACGGTCTCGGCATCAAGGACCAGAGCCAGTTCATGACCAACATGATGAGCTCCTTTGCCAGCGGCGAACAGGTAGAAAGCGCATCCAACCAGTCATTCACCTATGAGGATATCTGCAACATGAAGTTCAAGCTGGTCCTCAACTATGAATATATGCGCAAGGATGCGAAGACCGGTCTGTGGACCGATATGCGCAACAACACGCTCTATGTCAAGGACCTTGTCGAAAAGGGAACCGACATCAACATCGTCGGTATTCTGCGCCCGCGCAAGGACAACGTCATTTCCGTCGGCACCGGAAGCATCGGCTATACGTCTGCGCTCATGGATTACGCGCTGGAACAGACGGCAAATTCGCAGATTGTCAAAGAGCAGCTCGCCGACCCGAAAAAGGACGTCATCACGGGACTGGAATTTGTGGATCTGACCGTCAATGATTTTGATCTTGCGGATATCGACCTGACAGAGATCGACTTCAAATATCTTGACGTCACCCCGTTTTTGAGCATGGCGACACAGATCGACCTCTCCCAGGTGGACATCATGGATATGTCGTCCCTGTTCAACTTCAACGGCATCACCGACATTCAGAAAAAGCTGATGGAAGGCTTTCTGACCGACGAGCAGGTGCTTGCGCTCAAGCAGGCGTATCTGGATACGGTGAATGCGACGCGCTCGCTTGCCAACACCTACAGCACGATCGGCTACGCGACGGCGGATTCTCCGACCTCGATCTTCATTTATCCGAAGAGCTTTGAGGCGAAGAGCGACGTCAACAAAATGATCGATTATTACAATGAAAAGGTGACGGAGGACGGGCATCCGGAGTATTCGATCACCTGCACGGACTATATCGGTCTGATCATGGACAGCGTGACAAAGATCCTGAACATCGTGACATACGTCCTGGTGGCTTTCGTCGGCATCTCATTGGTGGTCTCCTCCATCATGATCGGCATCATCACCTACATCTCCGTTCTCGAACGGACGAAGGAGATCGGTATTCTGCGTGCCATCGGTGCTTCAAAACGCGACATTTCCAACGTCTTCAACGCGGAGACGATCACGATCGGTCTCGGGGCGGGTCTGATCGGTATTCTGGTGACCTTGCTGCTGGAGATTCCGATCAATCTGATCCTGCGCTTCCTGACGAGTACCGGCGCGGCGGCGCAGCTGCCGTTTATCGGCGGTGTGATCCTGGTTGTGATCAGCATTTTCCTGACCTTTATCGCCGGTCTGATCCCGTCATCCATGGCGGCGAAGAAAGACCCGGTCGAAGCGCTGCGAACAGAATAAAACAAAAAGCAGAACAGACAACTGTTCTGCTTTTGCTTTTGTTATTGCTGCTGTATCTGTCATGTCGCACTTTGCTCGTCGAGACTCAGATAAAAGCCGCCGATGAAATCGTCGAGAAAGGCATTTGCTTCCGGCAGGTGCATGGCGTCGATGCTCTTTCGGGTGGACAGCAGGGCCTGCGCAAATTCGGTGTTGCCCGCGTTCTGCTCTTCGATACATTTGATGAGCGCGGCGATCTTGTCCGCAGCCTTCACGATTTTCCAGAGCTCGGCGTCTGCGTCCTTGTGAAAGAAATAGCTGCGATAGCTTTCACGCAGATCGTCCGGCAGCATGGACAGCAGCTTTTCACACGCCTGATCTTCGACTTCGGCGAATGCCTGCCGCAGCGTTTCGTTATGATATTTGACCGGCGTCGGCATATCGCCGGTGATGATCTCCGGCATATCATGATACAGCCCGAGCACAGCGGCGCGGTCGGCGTTGACTGTGCCGTCGAAGCGGACGTTTTTGATGGTGGCAATGGCGTGCGCGATCGCAGCGACATCATTGCTGTGTTCGCTGATGTTTTCGCTTTGGGTGTTGCGCATGAGCGCCCAGCGGTTGATGTATTTCATTCTTGCGCGCATGGCGAAAAAGTTATGATTCATGTGATCGCTCCTTTCGGCTGCTTTATTGTAGCACAAAGCGAAAGAGAATGCAAGGTTTGCCGCCGTACCGCCGGACGGAGAATATTTCCCTTGACGTGCAACGGCCGATCGGGTATAATGAAACCAACAGCTTACAGGAGGGATGTAGATGAAACCGATGCGATACCGACGGTTCTTTTGCGTATGTCTGGTGCTTTTGCTGCTTTCGCTGCTGCCGGCGCAGGCTTTTGCGGCGCCGCCCTACGAGGGTGTGGATGTTTCCAAGTGGCAGGGAACGGTCGACTGGGCAAAAGTGAAGCAAAGCGGGGTGGAGTTTGCGATTCTGCGCTGCTTTGCGAGTCGGAAGGATACGACCTTTGAGGCAAACTATGCCGGTGCGGCGGCACAGGGGATTCCGGTCGGCGCCTACGTTTATATGTATGCGAGAACGCCGGAAAGCGCGGTCAAGGAAGCGCAGAACACGCTTTCTGCGCTCGGCGGCAAGGCGTTGACGCTGCCGTTGTTCCTTGACGTGGAAGACAAGGATGTGAAAGCGCTCGGCAAGGAAACGGTCACCGATCTGATGCTCATTGAGCTGCAGATCTTTGCCGCCGCCGGATACCGGGCAGGCATCTACACCTCTCTGTCTCACAAATCGACCGACATGGATGCGAGCCGCCTGAACGGGTACGACTGGTGGATCGCGCGCTGGACCTGTCAGACCACGGATGCAAACCCGAAGACGTTCACGTTCTCGAGTCAGAGCCCGACCGGGTCCAAAAAGCCGGACTGTGATCTCTGGCAGTTTTCCAACGGCGGCAAGGGCAGCACCTACGGTATGGGATCGACCTATGTTGATCTGGATTACTGCTATACGGATTACCTCAAAGAAGGTCCGCGTACGCCGAATACCCATCGTTATCAGGCACAGGTGACGGCGGCGACCTGCACGACGCCGGGTTTGTTGACGCTGACCTGTCAGGACTGCGGCGATACATACACGGGCGCATATACGAAACCCGCGTCAGGCCATACTGCGCCGGACGCAGACGGCCGCTGCACACGCTGCGGCGAACAGCTTGTGCAGACCGGGGATCCGACCGAACCGGATACACCCGAGCTGCCGGACAACCCGGAACCGCCGGCCGACCCACAGACACCGGAAAGCGGCGTCTGCAAATGGTGCGGCAAAACGCATGACAGTCCCTTCGGGTGGTTCGTACAGATCATTCACGACATTCTCGCATGGTTTAAAGTGTTCAGCGGGCTTGGCTTCTGATCCCGGTGAAAAGCAAAAGAACAACGGCGGCACTGCATTTTGCAGTGCCGCCGTTGTTGCGCAAGGCGCTCATTTATCGGTGCGTTACAGCCGGATGCTGCCGCGGCGCACCTCATTTGCGATGGCGACCAGCTCGCGCAGATAGTTCATCGGAATCGTGTACCAGCGGATGCCGGCACCGACGTGCGTGACCAAAAGGCCGGTATGCCGCGCGATTCTGACCGCGCGGAAAACATGGAAGCGGCTGGTGATGACGGTCAGTGTATAGCCGTCCGGGAAGCGTTCCTCCAAAAGCGGGATCGTGTTTTTGAAGTTTTCAAGTGTGGAGGTTGCGTGCTCTTCCTTGAGAATTTTTTCTGCGGGGACGCCGCGCGACAGGAGGTAGCGTTCCATGGCGGCCGCTTCGGTGATGGTTTCCTGCGGTCCCTGTCCGCCGGAGACAACGATCAGAGCGTCCGGGTTCTGTGCATGGTATGCTGCCGCGGCATTCAGCCGGTTGGCAAGACTTGTAGTCACGGTTTCGCCGTGGATGCCGCAGCCGAGTACCAGAACGGCGTCTTCGTCATAGGTCGGATTGTCATTCGTGCCGGCGAACGCGACTGCGCCGACACACACCGTGAGAACAAGACAGCAGACTGCAGCTAAAACGTGCAGCCACCGCTGCCGACGCAGACGGCGAAACAGCGCGCCGTACAGAAGGCAGGCTGCGCCGAGACCGAGAACCAGCAGAGAGCCAAGATTGAAGTTGGTGACCATCAGCACATGGATGCCGTTGCAAAGCAGCACAGCACCGAACAGAAACAGAATAATTTGAAAAACAGAAAAGCGTTTCATGGGGAAGCCTCCTTTTGCTCTGGAAAAAGTATAGCAAGCAAAGCGGAAAAATACAAGCGATGTCAGAAAAACGTAAGACCGGCGTAAGAAAAACGTAAGAAGTGCAAAGAAGTTTATTAAAAATTTAGAGAAAATTATGTGAAAGTCTTGCATATTTCCATAAAAGATAGTAAAATAAAACAAAAGAAATAATAAATATTTTATAAAGCAGAGAGGATGATTCCCATGTGGCAATTAAAGAAAGCATATTACAGAACCTTCCAGTTTGTGATGAAATTTGCGCTCTCCCTTTTTGATTGGTCTGAACCGGAACTGCTGGAAGGACCCGGCGCAGTGAAGCGCCTGCCGGCACTCATCAAATCAAAGGGCATCAGCAAGGTTCTCGTTGTAACCGACAAGGGACTGACCGGACTGCATTTGCTCGACGGTATGTATGAAAAGCTCGACGAAGAGGGCGTGGCATATGTTGTCTATGACGGCACACAGCCGAACCCGACGATCGCCAACATCGAAGAAGCGCGTCAGCTGTATCTGGACAACGGCTGTCAGGCTGTGATCGCTTTCGGCGGCGGTTCCCCGATGGATTGCGCGAAAGCAGCGGCTGCCCGTGTGACAAACCCGAAGACGAGCGTACGTAAGATGCGCGGTTTGCTGAAGGTCGTCCATAAGCCGGCGATTCTCTTCGCAGTGCCGACAACGGCAGGCACCGGCTCCGAAGCAACGGTTGCCGCTGTGGTCTCCGACCCGGAAACCCATGAAAAGAACGCGATCAACGATCCGAAGCTGCGTCCGAAGTACGCGGTTCTCGATCCGGAGCTGACGATCGGTCTGCCGCCGCACATTACGTCGACCACCGGTATGGATGCTCTGACACATGCAGTCGAAGCCTATATCGGCCGCAGCAATGTCCGCTCCACGGAATTGTATGCGGAAAAAGCGGTCAAGATCATTTTCAAGAATCTGGAGAAAGCCTATGTGAACGGCAAGGATATCGAAGCGCGTGATCAGATGCTCAAAGCATCGTTCTATGCGGGCATGGCGTTTACCCGCGCCTATGTCGGTTATGTCCACGCGATCGGCCACAACCTCGGCGGTATGTATCGTATCCCGCACGGTTTGGCAATGGCGGTCATTCTGCCGTACGTTCTGGAATACTACGGCGCGAAGGCATACTTCCGTCTGGCCCGTCTTGCGGAGATCTCCGGTGTGAAGACGGTTGGCAGCGACGAAGAAAAGGCAAAGGCCTTCATCGAAGAGATCAAAGAAATGAACCGTCGCATGAACATTCCGGACGGCTTCACCGAGATCAAGGAAGAAGATCTGCCGATTATCGTCAAGCGCGCACTGAAGGAAGCGAATCCGCTGTATCCGGTACCGCGCATCATGAACGAAGCAGACTGCGAAGCGGTGATCCGCCGTCTGATGCGGTAAACAAATCAACAAAATTAAAAAAGCTGTCGGAAGACAGCTTTTTTATTTCGGTATTCATGATTTTGTTACAATCTTATGTCATAATAAATACGATTATTTTTTCGTTTTGCGTCAAACGCAAAGATGGATTTGTAAAGGGAGACGTAAGAACAATGGCATACAACGCAGCGCATGACAAATACCGTGCTTTATGGAAACGTGACGAAGGCCCGCAGGTCAACGGCTGGAAAATCGACTACAGCTATTATTCGCCGATGGACTACGGCGCGGACAAAGACAAGAAATATCCGCTGTGTGTCGTACTGGTCGGCGCGCTGGAAGGCTTGGTCAAAGGACTGGAGATGCAGGCAAACGAGATGCCGCTCTGGACAGCGGATGAATATCAGCAGCGCTTTCACAACGGCGCTTGTTATATGATGATTCCGCGCGCACCGGAAGAGACCGGTTTGTATTGGGATGCTTCACAGTTGGTGGAACCGCTGCACGGGGCGCTGGTGGACTTTTTTGACAAGCATGAAAACGTGGATACATCGCGGGTCTATATGCTCAGCTGGTGTGTCGGTGCACTCGGCGGCATCAACTTTGCGGCGAGCTATCCGGAGATGCTGGCGGCATCGGTTCTGATGTGTCCGAGCCGCACGATGACGGACAGCGAAGCGCTGCGGGTGCGGGAGATGCCGATCTGGATGATTACGGCGCTGACGGATACGCATGCGATCTATCCGTTGGAGACCCTGCCGACATGGAACAAGCTGAAGAAGATTTCCGTGGAACCGAAGAATCTGCGCCGCACGACCTTCACACGCGCGCTGGACGTTTCGTTGGTGCCGCAGGCGACCATTTCGAGCAACCACAATGTTTGGGACTGGGTATCGGAAGACGGCCATTTTGTCGGTCCGGGTGTTGACCATGCACGAATTGTTTCGGGCAGCTACAAGGGGATGCGCACCATTGACGGAACGGGCGAACCGATCCGTGACCCGTATGTGATTGACTGGCTGAACCGGTTCACCAATGAGGGACGGACGGCGATTCGCCTGCCGCTGCGCAATCACACGCCGGTGGAGAAGGCGCACATCTGGTTCCACGAGGGCTTATCGCACTGGGGTCGTGTGACGACATTCAAGGCGCTTGGGCACATTTATCGTGCACTTGGCTGGCTGGAATAAGAAACAAAATAGAGCACATTGCTTTCTTTTGGTCCTTTTCTTTCTCACGAAAGAAAAGGACGGAAAACCAAAAACGGAAATCACCGATTGCAACACGCAACCGGTGATTTTTTGTTACGCAGGATCCTTCTCTCGAGAAGAAAGCGGATTCTCCTGTGCGCTTTCGGCGGCTTCTTATCTTCCGGTGGCGCCGGTGCTGTCCAGGGTGTTGCGGGCGTCGTCAACGGCGTTGCTGATCCGCTCGCCGAGTTCATCCGCTGCATCTGTTACGGCATCCGCAGCGCGGCGCGTCCAGCCCTTGACCGTGCCGACAAAGGCGTCCCATGTCTGACCGCCGCGCAGGAACGACAGCAGCCCTTTGCCCATCGACGACAGCAAACCTTCATCAAACGCGTGATCCATCGCCGGGACACTCTTCACACTGTCTTTTGCCAGCCACGAAAGCAACTGCCGCGTGACGGGATTGTCCGGCTGTTCGTCTTCTTTGAAGGTGTTGAACGGCGGCGTCAGGCCGAGCGTTTCCACGGAATACCGCTTTCCGTCATCCGTCGAAAACAGCCACTCCAGAAAGTCCACCGCTGCCTGCCGCTCCTCGGCGGAGGCGTCGGCATTCACTGCAAGGTACTGTACGTCCGTGACGCAGACGCCCTGGGTCTCTTCGCCGTCCGCGCCGATATACAGTGGCAGCAGCCGCAGGTTCTCAGCCCGGATAGTGCGGCCCTCCGCCTTTTCAAGGGCGGCAGCCGTTTTGGTGTCGGCGAGCATCATTGCTGTTTTGCCCGCAGCAAAGGACGCTGCGGCGCCGCCATCGGCAGCCTTTGCGCTGTTGTCGCGGAAGACCTGCAGGGCATCCCGCAGCCGGTCGCCGAAGGAAAACTCCACCCGGTCGGCCGCGAGCGCAGCCATCATCGGCGAATCATAATCGTCGCTTTCGGCAAACTCATAATACAGCGGCAGACTGCTCAGACGCGTTGCCCAAAGGGTTTCGTTTTCCGTATCAAGCGGCGCAAATGCGGCGTCGATTTGCAGCGCGTCCTTGTGTGCCTGCAAATCTTCGGCGAACGCCTTCAGCTTTTCAAAGCTGTTCAGCTCGTCGAGCGAGGCGTACGTTGTTTTGCGGTCGGTCAGTGCAAAGTACCGGTCGGCGATGTCCTTGTTGACCAGAAGGCCGAAGCCGTCGACGTGGTACGGGATAGCGTAAACGCCGTCACCGGCCGTGATGGTGAGCGACTTGTCTGACAAAAAGCCATACAACGAGGTCTTGCCGAGGTCGGCGCAGTACTCCGCGAGGTCACTGTAATCCGCCGCGCCGGAGAGTGTAAACAACGTTGGTGCCTTGTCGCTGTCCAGGGTCAGCCGCAGCCGTTCGGCGTACCCGGCAGCGTCGGCGGCACGCAGTTCAACGGTTTTCCCGGTTGCACGTTTGTACGCGGCGGCAAGCTCGCTCAGGTCGGTGCCGCTGTCCGGCAGGGTGAGCAGTCCGGTGATGGATGCCGCAGCAGCGGGCGCATCTTCGGCGGACGTGGTCTGTGAGGTGGACGGCGTCGGTTTTGGCTCGTTTTTACAGGCGGCAAGCGCAAACAGCAGCGCCGCCGCAAGCAGAATAGAAAGCAATCGTTTCATAAGAGTTCCTCCGTCAATTTGGTTTCGGATATAGTGTGGGCAGAAAAGTGAAACGTATGCAGAGTGAATGAATATTTTTGAGAATCGAAAGTGAATCAAAGATCTTTCGACAGACGTTTTTGCGTCTGCCGGTTTGCCGGCGCTCTTTTTCAAAAAACACATATCCATCCTCTTCTTTTGAGGTTGGATATGTGTTTCTGTTATTTGCTTATTCTTTTAGCTATGGCGTTTGTTCCGAGAGTGGCTTCTTTTGTGGCGTTGTGTACGATATATCTGTCTTAAAACTCTACAACATCGTCTTTATATGAAGACCATCCCATACGACCGTACCAGATGACAATTTTTCCAAAGTCTCTCCAGGTCTGCTGCATGTTTGAATCTATCATTCGCAGGCAGTGTTTCTTTGGCATCAAAGTGTGTGGCTGGTTGATATATACATCTTTTAAAAAACCGTGAATGTCGTAGTTGAGAGGAACAACGGCTTCTTTGTTGTTCGGGCGGCGTAAAATGTTTGTCTGATAAGCAAGCAGGTCATTTAAAATCGGATTCGGAATGGCAAAAGATTTCAAATATGGCATCATATCGGTGAAGAATTGGTGAAGATCATTCAAAAGGTGCAGAACCATGTATTCGTGATCTTCCCAAACAATTTCTCCGGCAGGCGCAAAAAAGAGTTTTCTGTTTAAGTTGCCAACGGATTGTTCTTCCGCATGATCCTTAATATCAAAATACAGTTTTGACGTAAACAGATCCGGATGCGCTTCGAAATAGTTGATTATACCTTCGTAAAACACCTCATAGGGAACTTTTTGTTCATAAAACAGATAGATCGCGAATGCACGCAAAAGGCCGTTTCCGTGAAACGCTTTTGCCAAATAGAAAAATGTGTTTGCACGAACCCACATTTTTCGGCTCATGGTGTTGGTTTCGGTGACAATCGTATTGTACTCGGGAATATCAGACGTTTGCACTTGAAAATGCGGACGAATAATTTCAGCCTTTACCGACTTAATGCCATGCTTCTCGATATAGTCTTTTTGTCCCATGGTGGCGTTGGGAAGCAGAATACAGTCATAAATTTCAAACACAAAGTGTTGGCCGATTTCAAACAGCTTGCCAATGCCGGCAATGAAGCTTTCATATGTTTCACCCGGAAGACCGAGAATCAATTCCGAGTAGGTTCTCATGTTTTCCTTATTGTATTTTGTCAGCAGATCCTTATAAAAGGAAAGGTCGTTGTTGGTTCTGCCGATGTTCTTTAATACAACCGGCGACATGCTTTGGAACGACAGGGTGGCTCCGATTCTGTCAAAGTTACAGGCTTTAAACTTTTTTACAATCGTAAAAACATTTTCAGCATTGTTTTTTGCATAGTTCATACGCATGCGTTCCGGATATCCGGTTGATTCTTTTGCAGCAACAAGCGCGTCAGCGATTTCAAGGTCGCGTTTGTATAACCCAAAATTAGCATCAGCGCCCCAGACAAAAGCAATTTTGTGATTTGCCATCCACTGAATTTCCGCCTTTACTCGCTCCAGAGGAAACAAACGAACTCTTGACTTTAACAGACCCCAGTCACAATAAGCGCACTGATTGGGGCAACCGCGACTGGTTTCCAAAATCGCATTGAACATGATGCCGGGATATTGATCAAGAATATCATCAAACCATCCGTCCAGATACGGGGATGGAAAGTCAAGGTTTCGCTGGCAGATGGTTTGTGTACGAACATATTGATGATTGTCAGAACGATAGGAAATGTTTGCAACGTCGGAAAGCGGCTGCATGGTTGCAAGGGCCTCAAACAGTTGCTTGATGGTATCCTCACCTTCGCCGTGTACAAGGATATCAATATAAGGATAGTCTTCTAAGAAAGTAAAATCATCAGGAATGTTGTGGCCGCCGAAAACGATGATGCACTCGGGGTGCCGATTTTTGATTGCGCAGGCAAGCGCCTTGTTGTATTCTGTGTTCCAGCAGTAGTTGGAAAAAGCGGCAATAAAGGGTGAATCCATACGGTCTACGACGGTTTGGATTTCTTCGCGCAAAAAGATGAACTCCTTCATGGTGAAAGATTCTTTAACAATGTTGCTTGTCCATGCGTTGGCGGCGAGGATGCCGACAGTGTATGGCAGATATGCGCTTTGTGTGCCAAGACTCGCAGAGACATCCACTTGAACAAAATATATGTTTTTCATCGCCGGCTGCTCCTGTGATAGATTTTCTCTTTCTCATTTTTATTATACTCTTTATCATTTTTGATGTCAAGCAACCAACTGAGGGGAGGACTGCACCGTACAGCAACCGCTGGGCGGATGAAAATAACGCTAAGATTTTAGTGATGATTGCTTGCATCGAGAATGAGATTATGCTATAATAATACTAGCTATGAAATAAAACCCGTTTTTCAGGATGAAATACGCTTGTTCTGGCAAAGGTGTTCTGCATGGATATAGAAACGCTAAAAGAATTATTGATAAGCGACACAAGTTTATTTGTGTCTGCAAAGCCCGAGATTGTTGAAATCGGGGATGGAAATATCAACCGGGTTTTCAGAGCAACGGCAAGCAGCGGTCAAACCTATATTATCAAATATGCATCTTCTCAGGCAAACATAAGCAGTAGCATCCGGTTGAATAAGACGAGAGGCAGAAGAGAAAGCGATTATCTGAAAGCAATCTGGCAGCAGATGCCAGCGTATGTGCCGGAGGTATTCGGTTATTCTGAAAAAAATCACTATATTATTATGCAGGATCTTTCTTTGCGGTACAGCGTATTGCAACAGGAGATTGCTGCGGGAAAACAGTATGATTTTTTAGCACAGAAGCTGGCGGCGTATGTAGCGGTAGCGGGATATGCCTTTTCAGATTTCTCCCTGCCATTAGAAAAAAAGGCTGCTATGCAGAAACAGTTTTCAAATCCGCAGATGTGTGCGCTGACGGAACGGCTGGTCTTTACGGAGCCATATTCGGATTGCCGAAACAATAGGTTTTCAGAAGAAAATCGGGCTTTTGTTAATCGGGAAATTTACCTGAATCCGAATGCTGCAAAAGCGGCAAAACAATTGAAGGATATCTTCATGCATTGTCCGCAGAGTTTGATTCATGGCGACCTGCATTTTGGCTCGGTATTTGTCAGTGAAAAAGATATCAAAGTGTTTGATCCCGAGTTTTGTTTCTTCGGGCCGATCGGCTATGACCTCGGGAATTTGCTTGCTCATTTTTTGCTGCAGTATGCCTATCATGCAGCGATTGAAAATAACGACAGTATCCCGATTTGCACCTGGTTGAAGAAGCAGGCCATGTGCCTGCTTGCAGAATTTGAAAAACGCTTTTTGGAACAGGCGGGTGTCTCGGCCCTATCGGCGGAAAAAGAGCAGGCGGTGCGCGACGTTATACGGCAGGTTCTGTGCCACACAGCCGGCTTTGCCGGTGCGGAGTGTATCAGAAGAATTGTCGGGCTTGCTAAAGTCAGCGCATTTGTTTTTGATGGTGTGACAGAAAAAACGCACTATGAAAGATGCGCACTCTCAATTGGTAAATATCTGCTTGAAAAATATGAAACGTTCACAACAGTTCGTGCGTTTAATGAACAGTTAAACAGTTTATTGAGGTGAAATTTTGGTAGGATTGATTTTAGCTGCAGGGGAAGGACGGCGTTTGTTTGGCGCCGGTTCGGCGGGAGGCTGCAAACCGCTTGTGGAGGTTCACGGGAAAAACCTGCTTTCCTATGCGCTGGACAACCTTTTGTTGCTGGGTGTCCGACAAGCTGTCATTGTGGTCGGGAAATATGCAGATGCCATTAAGCATGTTTACGGCGATGTATATAAGGACATACAGTTGCAATATGCATATCAGGAGGCGCCGAGTGGAATTGCAAACGCAATTTTGAGCGCCGAACCATATATCAACGATGATTTTGCTCTGCAGTTGAGCGACGAGATCTTTTTAAGACTCAAACCGATGGAGGCGCCGTTTCAATTCGGCGCAGATTTTGCGGTAGGTTTTGTAAAAGAAGCGGATGATAACAAAATCAAGGGCAATTACTCTATTGATCTGGATGCGCAAGGCCGCGTATTAAAGTGCACGGAAAAACCGTCGACGACTGTTAATCACTACAAAGGAACAGGTTTTTGTTTTTTCAGAAAGGCAACGCTAAACACGCTGAAAGCCTTTTATGACGCAGATCAAAATCAACCGGCAGACCTTTGCGATTTTATAAATCTTTTGATCAGTAAAGGCAGCAATGGCTGTATTCTTGAGATTGCGGATGCGGAAATCAATATCAATACGGAGCAGGATCTTCAACGAGCGAGACAGATGATGGGTTGATTTGGAAATGAAAGAAAGAGTCATGCTGATCTATCCCCCGGGAAAGCCGTATCAGCGCGGAGAGGACAGGTGTCAATCTAATATCGATGCGTCTGCGACCGGTTCTGTGCATGCTTGCAATGATTTGGGATATATTGCGTCTGTGCTGCGGCAGAAAGATTACGCAGTGTTTCTGAAAGAT
>CACYCR010000166.1 GCA_902772935.1 Oscillospiraceae bacterium | reverse complement strand
TCGATTTCAACGCTTGCCGGAATTTCAAGATTTGTCAGAGCCTCCACGGTCTTGGGTGTCGGTCTGATGATGTCAATGAGTCTCTTGTGTGTTCTCTGTTCAAACTGCTCACGGCTGTCCTTGTACTTGTGAACAGCGCGCAGGATCGTAACGATCTCTTTCTCGGTCGGAAGGGGGATCGGACCGGAAACAGTTGCGTTGGTACGCTTCGCCGCTTCGACGATCATTTCCGCTGCCTTGTCAACGAGGTTGTGATCATAACCCTTGAGTCTGATACGGATTTTTTCCTTAACTGCCATTGATTTTTCGCCTCCATAAAGTATTGGCGGGCTTCGCTTTTTGTCTACCGCTCCGGGTGTTTTTTGCCTCCCCTTTTTAAAACCGGAAAGGCATATTTCCGGTTGCGGCGCAAAAAAAGCGCAGTTCACGCGCGGTCGCTTGGGGAAACCCCCAACGCAAGATGCAACCACGCATCAGTGACTATAGATCGCCCGGTTTGAAATCGGACATACTCCGCGGAAATTCCCTGCCGCTTCGGGCAGCCACCTCCCGCATCATCGCATATCAGTTGGTTGCAAGCGGACAGAGTTATACCCACCTTTGCCCACTCACAGACTCGTATAGTTTATCATAAAGTTTGTAGATTGTCAACGATTTTTTGAAAAAAAGTTTGTGAAAAATGC
This sequence comes from Oscillospiraceae bacterium, assembly GCA_902772935.1. GTDB lineage: Bacteria > Bacillota > Clostridia > Oscillospirales > Acutalibacteraceae > UBA6857. The sequence goes on along the minus strand of CACYCR010000166.1, from coordinate 8,294 downwards.
GAAAACTTTTCGGCCGGATTTTTACCACCAAATCGGGTGTTTTCGAGCGCAGTAACCACAAGATATAGTTTTCCGCAGCACGCGCCACACAACGGCGCCCCGAAAAAAGCCGCCCCGCCAGGCAAACGCCCGGCGGGGTGAAGATAATCTATTTTACAGTAATCTTTTTAACGGCGGAGTAACTGCTGTAAATGTTTTTCCCGCTCACTCTTATAAACGCACGAACAGCATAGCGGTAGGTTGCACCGGATTTGAGATTTTTAATTAAGTAATGATTTGTGTTTATTGCCTTGATTTTTGTATACTCCTTTTTGGATGCGTTATATCGATAGAGAACGTATCCGTTTGCTCCTCGCACCCAGTTCCAGGTTATTGCCACTTTGTTCGGTACACTTGAATCCACTTTGATTTTTGGGGTGGCTGGAGCTGTAGAAGTAGAGATTGCTTCGGATTGATCGCCAAAACATTTTGTTCCTTCAACTTTTGTATACGCTTTAACGGCAAAATCATATTTTGTACCAGCCTTGAGGGATTTAACCATATAGCTGTTTTTGCTTGACGTTCCAATTTGTATAAATATCTTTTTGCTTGTATCGTATTGGTAAATCACATAGCCGGTTGCTTGTTTTACTTTCGTCCATGTCAGCAAAATGGAATCTGCCGTTTGCTTAGATGCTTTCAAGCCAGTAACTTTTGATGGGACAATTTTAAAATTCAAAGTTTTTACTCCCTGATAATTTCCGATTCCAGTAACAATTGCTGTTGCTGCATTTCCGATTTTGATATTGTTTTTACATTTAATTGTATAATCTTTTCCTTTTTTCAGGGTGATATATCCATATGTTATTATTATGGTAGGTTCAACATCTTTTCCTGTATATGCCACATCTTTAACCTGAAAGCCAAACAAAGGGTTATCCAAATGACAATTGATTCTTTCCCAGAGTTCTTTACGTTTATTTGTTATTTCTATTTGACTTCCGGAATTAGCTCCATCAACTGTCGCCCATTTTAAAACTATTTTTTTATTTGAATTTTCATAGAATTCTCTGTGTACATCAAGGAAGTTGATTTGTATCTTTTTAAACAGATTGAATGCCTCATCAAATATCTTTGCATTTGTTTGATTCTGATGCCATTTCAATTGCTCTTCAAAACCAATTAAAGTGTTATATGCGGCACCTTCCAAAGCATAATATGCGCGCATGATTCTTCTGCATGCGACTGCTTTATCGTTCCCTGTGATCATATTGCCGAGCATGAAACCAAGTTCATAGGCGAACAACCATGCCGATAGTTTTGAAATCGCAGCGGCGGACAATCCTTTTGCCTTTAATAAGAATTTGATTCCCTCTTTTGCAACATCGCCAACCAAGTCCGCACCAAAGAACAATGCTTTTTCTTTTGCTTTTGATAGAACAACTTGAACAATGTTGTCTGTTGTTATCATTTTGTAAGACTTATTAAAGTTTTCGGTGTGGATATCATCCACAGAATTCATTTGTTTTTTTAATTCAAGCAAAACAGTTTTAAACTCGTCAGAGGATCGCCTGTAGGCTTCAATTGTCGAAACTGTTCTGAAAATATCTATAACATATTCATAGCCTGTTGACACTTTTTCAAGTGTATCTGCCACATCAGAAAAGTATGAAAAATTGCCGAATATATTCTCAACCAACTTTGCAACATTCTGGTTTTTGACATTCTTTTTAAAGCTTTTTATAATTTTATTACCGTCAAGGTTTTTTTCCTTAAACTTAATCATATCATCTATTGCTTCATTGATGTCTGCCTCTGACCATTTTTCGTCCGCTTGTGTTAATGTCAAAAACTTATTAAAGAACTTGGCATAGATGCTCTTCAACTCGACGTCAAAGAGCTCTCCGGTTAATTCAACCCGAGAGTTTTCTGCTAGTAGTTTAAGCAGAATGAGGTCGTATGGGTTTTTCAGAGCTTTGTAATCGAAATCAAGGGTTATTGTCTGAAAGATACCTTCCATAATATCATAGGCAAACTCAGCCGCCTCTTTCCCACCTCCATTGTGACAGGTGTTCCAAAGTGTTTTTGCAAACCGCAAATCATTCTTAACAGAGTCTTTATACAACGGATAGTCAACAAAAGAGACGTGTTGAAGCGTGTAGTTTGCTTCATCATTTTTGCATGAAAAATCATTCGTTTTGTCAATAATAACATTGGAAAACAAACTATTTGTTATTGTCGTATCACTTTTCAGTGTTGTAAGACAGCATGCTGGTCGCACACCGCAATCGGTATCATTAACTTTTGTTGAACTAAAAGATATTGTGCCGCCATAATTGACATTGCTGGCAGCAAAGCTTTGCCAACATGGGGTGCGCAACCACCACGGAGCAGACTTAACGCTCATCCCAACAAGCAGTTCCAAACCTTGACATTTCGCATAAGCAGTACCAATCGCAACTCTCTCGGGGTCACTACTTATTTCATTATTGAAACCATAGGCGGTGTTTGTTATATCCTCATAAGAAAGTAAATAAATTTTATCCTGGGTCCCTTTATAATTATATTTTGTTTCTCCAAAAGCGGGTACATTATTCAATGCAGTAGATGGTGTTTTTATGATCTTTTTTTGACTATCAGAAAATGCAGTTTCATAAAAATCATAGTTCAGCCATTTGCGAATAGAGGAAGATTCATAATCATTTGCAAGTACAGAAGATTTGTTTGCGTTATAGTATCCCCCCTTCGTATCATTATAATATACCACGTTTTGATATGCTTGTGAATCAATGATTTTTTCACACATAACATAACCAGTGGCCGGATCAAGCACTCGCCACTCCAAAGGCTCATATTTGAAATAATACGTATTATTCACATAATATCCCTGATTATCTTGATTTGAATAAAGCGGTTTTGATGCAATACCTGTATTATCCGACCGATACTGTGTAAGCTTTACCGCACGATATTTTTGGCCGCTGAAGAAAAAATCTGCGAATTTCATATAATCGCTCGATTCCATTGCTCCGTCATCTGGTTCACCCGTCCCACTATAATACCCATAGCTTTTCCATGTTTTCTTCACCGCATCAAGCTTTTTAATAAGTGCGCTGTCTGTTACCTGACTCTGCGGATAATTACCAAATTTGATATGATCACCGACTTTATAGCTCGCCGCCTCTGCCTTTGTGCCAAGCTCCAGCCCGACAAAGCCCCCCAGAGGCGCACTCGTCACCAGCATCAGCACAATCAGCATTGCAGCAAGAATTCGTTTTCCCATCTTCATCATGTAATCCCCTTTCAAAATATGGTATCTCCATCCTATCACAACACGCGAAAAAAATCAACCGCACCGCACAAACCCGTACACAAAAACAGCAGAAAGCCGGGTTGACTTTCTGCTGTTGGTTCTTTTTTTCCGTCCTTTTCTTTCGGCAAAGAAACGTACCAAAAGAAACTTCTGTCACGTTGATTTTCACATTGCAGCGGTTTTCTTTTGCTTCCTTTTCTTTTTTCCAAAAGAAAAGGAAGAGAAAAGTTCAAAAATCAGTGGAAATCTGCGGAAATATATGTTACAATATTTTGAAAACAAAAAATAAAGGAGAACCCAACCATGAGTGTAAAAGAATTGATCGTCAACGCCGGCAGCTCCTCGCTGAAGTATACCGTCTTCCAGATGCCGGAGGCCGAAGTCCTTTGCAACGGTATCTTTGAACAGCTCGGTACCCCGCTGCCGACCTTCACCCACAAGCTCCCGAACGAGAACGGCAAGCTGGAAAAGGTCATCGACAAAATGGCGCTGACGCCCGGCGCAGACCACAGCGCCGCCATCAACACCCTCATCGATACCCTCACCGGCAGCGAGTTCGGCGTACTCGCCTCCATGGATGAGATCACGGCCGTCGGTCACCGCGTTCTGCACGGCGGTGAAAAATTCAGCGGCTCCGTCCTCGTCAATGACGCTGTCAAGGAAGCCATTCGTGAGTGCATCCCGCTCGGCCCGCTGCATAACCCCGCGAACCTCATGGGCATCGAAGTCTGCGAAGAGATCATGAAGGGCATCCCGCAGGTCGCCGTGTTCGATACCGCGTTCCATCAGACGATTCCCGAAGAAGCTTATATGTACGCCCTGCCGTATAAGTATTATAAAGAATACGGCATCCGCCGCTACGGCTTCCACGGCACCTCCCACCGTTACATCGCAAAACGCACCGCTGCGTTCCTTTGCGAAAAGTATCCCGGCAAGTATGATCCCGACACGCTGCGCATCGTGACCTGCCACCTCGGCAACGGCTCCTCCCTCGCGGCAATCAAGGGCGGCAAATGCTTCGACACCACCATGGGCCTGACGCCGTTGGAAGGCATTATGATGGGTACGCGGTCCGGCTCCATCGACCCGGCAATCATCCCGTTCATCATGAAAAAAGAAGGCCTCACCCCGGACGAAGTCGACACCCTGCTCAACAAGAAGAGCGGCATGCTCGGTCTGACCGGCGACGACCCGAACAATGAAGCAACGAGCGACAACCGTACCATCGAAAACCGTGCAAAGAGCGGCGACCCGCGTGCACAGTTGGTCGAAGCCATGTTCTGTCATCAGCTCACGAAGCTCATCGGCGGCTTTGTCGCAGCCATGGGCGGCGCAGACGCTGTGGTCTTCACCGGCGGCATCGGCGAAAACAACCCGCAGTACCGCACCCGTGTCGCAGATAAGCTCGCCTTCCTCGGCACAAAGATCGACGAAACGCCGAACGCCCTCAGAGGCAAGGAGGTCGAAATCTCGACCGAAGACTCCGCACTCAAGCTGCTCGTCATTCCGACGGACGAAGAGCTGATGATTGCGGAAGACACCTACGAACTGACGCAGGGCTAAATCCGAATCCCATACAGGGCGCCTTGGAGGTGCCCTGTATTTTTTTATACTGCGTCCCTTGGCACCTTGCACAAAGGCGCCGGACATTTCTGCGTGAAAACAGAGAAATGTAAGATGTCGCTTGACTTTACACGGGGAAACGAGTACGATAAAGAAAACCGAATGAAAGAGGTGTCCATTATGAAAACATCCAAACGCATTTGCGCACTTTTGCTGAGTCTGCTTCTTCTGCTCGGCATCTGCGGCGTCGGCGCCGCTGCGGCAGCGGACAGCAAAACCGTCTCCCTGCTGTGCTATAACGTCGCAGGTCTGCCGAATATCAACTACTTCCTCGGCAAGGAAGACGGCATTGATGTGCAGAGCAACCAGCAGCAGCTCGGCGTTCAGCTCAACCAAACCGATTACGCCTTCATCGCTGTACAGGAAGACTTCACCTTCCACAACAACCTCGTGAACGGTCTTGACGCATTCCCATACAAAACGAATCACAGCGGCGGCGTCCCCGGCGGCGACGGCCTGAACTATTTCTCAAAGTACCCTATATATAATGAAAAGCGGACGCCATGGGATCAGCTGTACGGCGTCATTGACGACGGCGCGGACGAAATGACCCCGAAAGGCATCCTCTATGCCTGCATCGATCTCGGCGACGGGATCCTCATTGACGTCTACGATATGCATGCCGACGCTTACGGCGACGCAGGCTCGCAGGCGGCGCGCGAAGACAATTTCCGTCAGCTCGCGGCAATGATCAACGCGAACAAAAACGACCGCCCGATCATCGTCACCGGCGACTTCAACGCCTCCATCCACCAGGGCGATGACGACGGCCTGTATGAAACGCTCTATCAGGGCTGCGGCCTGAAGGACGCGTGGGTTGAGCTGCACAACAACGGCAACTACACCGATTTTACCTATTGGGAAGAAACAGTCGGCGGCGGCTGGCCGAACTACTGGGGCGTCTGGGATTCCCTGGAAAAGTTCCTGTACCGTGACGGCGGCGGCATCCATGTGGAAGCGAATACGTTCGCGTACACCGACTTTTTGAATGACAAGGGCGAGAGCATCTCCGACCATAAGGCAGCGGAAGCCTCCTTCACCTTCACAAAAACCGCAGACTTCAAAGACAGCGATCAGGATCTCTCCGTGACCCGTCCGGTCAAATGGAAAAACATTCTGCAGCGCATTATTGTCTTCTTCAAGGATCTCTTCCGGCTCATCAGCCATTGGGACGAGGCGAAAACCTATCTCGGTATCAAATAATACAAAAAGCCGGTTTCGGCACAATGTAAAAGCAGGGTACGGTGTACCCTGCTTTTTGTCATTTATTCCTGCTGCGCGTCGCGCGCGCTGTAGTATGCATGCACCAGACTGCGATAGCCCATGCGTTTGAGATCCGCATAGCGGACATTGAACCGCGCCTTGGTGCGCGTTCCTCCGGCAAGCACGCGGATGCAGTCCTGCGCGTAGCGGTCGATCTCACCGAGGGACGCCGCCGTTGTGAGCACCGGGAAGAACCAGCGCGTCCACGTCAGCTCGTGGGCGGACGGATTTTCAAACAGCTTTCGGTTGAATACGCGGATGAACGCCCGCGCCGCTTTTTCGCCGTCGAGCCCGTTGCGCTTTTGCCAGCGCTGCAGCGCCCGCGTTTTGCGGCGCATTTTTTGTTTGAGCTTTTTGACAGAGGCGGGCGCAAGATCCACAACGCCGTCCCGGTACCGAAAGCCGAGAAAGATCCAGCCGTCCGCAGGTGCAAAAATGCTTTCCTTGTCCGGATTGAGCGAAAGCCCCTGCGCGGTGAGCACGGCGCGCACCGTATCTGCGTCCTGTTCCAGCGTCGGCAGATCCTTTGCGAACAGAATGATGTCGTCGGAATAGCGGGCATAGGGAATCCCGCGTGCCGAAAACTGCCGGTCCAGCGTACACAGATACAGATTCGCATAAAACGAGGACAGCGGCGTACCGGCCATGATTCCTTTTTTCTCCGTGACGGGAATGCCGCCGTCCAGCACTTGTGGCTCTTCCAGCAGACGCCGCAGAAAGGAGAACAGTGCCGGATCCTCCCGCGTGACGTCTTCCAGCATCGGCAGCAACCGGTCGACCGGGATCGAATTGAAATAATCGGAGACGTCAGCCTTATAGGCATACAGCGTGCGGATCTCCGGCTGTCGTCTGAGATACCGCACGGCGTCCTTGGCACTGCGCCCCGGGCGGAAGGAAAACAGATTGTCGCTGAACCGATCGTCGTACCGGCGCAGCAGCAGATAGGTCAGCAGCTTCAGCACCGTGTTTTCCGGCTCCGGATAGGTGTAGACCACGCGCTTTTTCTGTGAGGACATTTTGCTGATGACGGCCTTTTCCGGCAGCGCAAAGCGCTCGCCCCGTCGGATGCCTTCACAGACCGGCAGATACCGTTCGCCGTCAATGTATGTACGCAGCGCCCGCGCAACCGGTTTCGGACAGGCCAGGCCGGTCTTGTATGTGTAAAAGCGTTCCCAGACGCTCTTTTCCGAAAGCAGATCCAGCAGTCCCATGGGGCGCCTCCTTTCCGTGCCGGTACAAAAGAAAAAACAGAAAGAGAAAAGGTTAAATCCCGGAAATTCCGGGATGTACCGGACCGTACACAACCCGACTGCCTGCGAAGCCGAAAAATGGGTCGTGCCGGGCCCGCCGCAGGCGCAAAAGCGTTCTCTTTCTGTTTTTTGATGATTTACGTCAGCCGTTCAACGCGCGGCGGGTACGCTCCACCACATATGTGCGGGTGTTCCACCAGCCGTGGTGATCGTAATAGAACCGCAGATACGGAATCCCGGCCGCAGCACAGTCGCGCCGCAGCTTTTGCGCACTGCTCTTTTCCGATTTCAGTTCCACCACAAGCGCCTGCCGGTTGTCCTGCCAGAAGGTGATGACCGTTGACCGGCGGTCTGCGCCGGCAGCGGTATCCAGGCGGTACGCCGGGAACGCTTCACGAAACACGGTTTCGAAATACTGCACATACGTACCGGCAAAGGAAAACTGATTTTCCTGTGCGGGCATCGTGTCGCCCCATTTGTCGCTGCCGGCACGGTTCACCGGCGCCGCCTGCGGGGCAGGCTGTGCGGCCGGCTTTTTGGCCGCGGCTTCGTTGATGACTTCCTGTGCGGCGGACTTGAGCGCATTCAGCGCATCCGCGCCGCCGTCTTTAAACAATTTGGATAACAGACCCATGGTTGCAACTCCTTTTTGATTCTCAGATTTGGTAAAAAGGGAAATGCTGTTTCGGGAATGTGCTGTTTATCTGATTTCGCTTGCGGAAAGTACCGCTGTGTCGTCGCTCTCCGGCGTAAAGGTGATGGCCACCTTGTCGCCGACATTGAGCAGCACCGCGCGTTCGGACGCGGATGCCGAAATGTTGTAGTAGACGCTGCTGCCTTCGAGCTGAATGAAATACTGCGTTTCG
>CACYCR010000165.1 GCA_902772935.1 Oscillospiraceae bacterium | reverse complement strand
CTTATCCAGCTTTTCGTGGGTCTTGCTGTCCCAGAAGCGGCAGGTGTCCGGCGAAATCTCATCCGCGAGAACGATGGTGCCGTCACTTGTTTTGCCGAACTCCAGCTTGAAGTCGATCAGATCGACGCCGACACTCTTGAAGAACGCCTTCATGACGTCGTTGACCTTGAAGGCCATGGCCTTGATGGTCGCAATTTCTTCTTCCGTTGCAAGACCGAGCGCAATCGCGTGGTCATCGTTGAGCAGCGGGTCGCCGAGATCGTCATTCTTATAGGAAAACTCGATGGTCGGTTTTGCAAAAACAATGCCCTCTTCCACGCCGTAACGCTTGGAGAACGAACCGGCGGAGACGTTGCGGATGATGACCTCCAGCGGAACGATCGTCACCTTTTTGACAAGGGTCTCGCGCTCGGAGAGTTCCTTGACATAGTGGGTCGGCACGCCTTCCTTTTCGAGCATCTGCATCATGAAGTTTGTCACACGGTTGTTGATGGCGCCCTTGCCGCGGATCGTGCCTTTTTTCAGACCGTTGAATGCGGTCGCGTCGTCCTTGTAATCGACGAGCAGCACTTCGGGATCATCGGTTCTGAAAACTTTCTTGGCTTTTCCTTCATAGAGTTGTTCGAGCTTTTGCATAGTAATAACCTCCTGAAAAAATTACATCTTTATTTTTACGACAGACGGCTCATGACGTCGCTGTCTTTTTCGAGTACCGTTTTCGCGTCCGCAGCACGTTTTGCATCGAGCTTTGCGGCGAGGTCCTTGTCCTCCACGGCAATGATCTGTGCAGCCAGCAGCGCTGCGTTGACACCACCGCCGACGGCAACGGTCGCCACGGGTATGCCGGACGGCATCTGCACGGTGGACAGCAGTGCATCCATACCGTCAAATACCGGACCCTTGCAGGGAATGCCGATGACCGGCAGCGTGGTATTCGCAGCGATCGCACCGGCAAGATGCGCCGCCATGCCGGCAGCGGCAATTAAAACGCCGAAACCGTTTTCCCGTGCCGAAAGCGCAAACGCGCGTGCTTCTTCCGGCGTCCGGTGTGCGGAAAAGATGTGCGCCTCAAATGGAATATCCAGCGCCTTGAGCATGTCTGTCGCCTTTTTTACGACGGGCAGGTCGCTGTCGCTGCCCATAACGATTCCTACCTTTTTCATAATATGTCCTCCTTGAAAAAACAAAAGGGGCATACTTGGCTTTAGTTGGTCAAGTATGCCCAGACGGTCGACAATCGGTTTCACCTTCTGCTCCCTTGTGGTGCCCCACAAATTCCGTCAGTTGCAAAAAGTGATTGCATTTTTACTGATGCAAAAATTATACCTGAATCATCTCTGCCCGTCAAGGCACAAACTCCATAGAAAACTTCGGAAATTCACGCTTTGTTTTAGTGATTATTTTCCTGCGCTTTTGTTTCGCAATAGACACAGCGATAGATCTTCTTTGCCTCATCGGCCAATTTGAACACATGCGGCAGTTCCTGCTCGCAGGATGTGATGCAGCGCGGGTTTTTGCACTTGATGACATTGGTCAGTTTCTGCGGCAGCGCCAGCGTTTTCTTTTCCGTCAGCGCACCGTTTTTGATGATGTTGATCGTCGCGCCGGGATCGACGTAACCGATGACGTCAAGGTCCACGGGGATGTCCGCGTCGATTTTGATGATATCCTTCTTGCCCATTTTTTTGCTGGTGACATTCTTGATGATTGCCACGGAAACGTCGAGGTCACCCAGGTGCAGCAGCTCATACAGCCGCATGCCGCTGCCGGCCTTGATGTGGTCGATCACAATGCCGTTCTGAATGGAATCAATGTTCATGCCTGTGCCTCCTTCAAGAGCTTGAGAATCAGCGCCATGCGCATATATTTGCCGTTGAGCACCTGCTTGAAATAACAGGCACGCGGATCGTTGTCGATGGCAACGCTGATTTCGTTGACGCGCGGCAGCGGGTGCATGACGCAAAGATCGCTCTTTGCTTTTTTCAGCTTGTCCGGCGTTAAGATGTAGCAGTCCTTGAGCCGCAGGTAATCCTCTTCGTTGAAGAAGCGTTCCCGCTGAACACGGGTCATGTAAAGAATGTCGAGCTGCGGGAGGTACTCTTCAAGGTCTGTGCTCTGCACATAGGGCAGGCCGTACTTTTTGAGCGTCTCATTTTTGACGTAGCTCGGGAGCTTGAGCTCCTCCGGGGAGATCAGTACAAAGCGGATATTGTGATAGCGCGAGAGCGCATTGATGAGCGAATGGACGGTACGGCCGAACTTGAGGTCGCCGCAAAGGCCGACGGTCAGGTTGTCAAAGCTGCCCTTTTCGCGGTAGATCGTCAGCAGATCGGCGAGCGTCTGCGTCGGATGGCAGTGACCGCCGTCACCGGCGTTGATGACGGGGATGGAGGCATTGTTTGCCGCAACAAGTGCCGCACCCTCTTTCGGGTGGCGCATGGCGATGATGTCGGCATAGCAGCTGACGGTCTTCGCCGTGTCGGCAACGCTCTCCCCTTTTGCCGCGGAGGACGTGCCGGCGCCGGTCACGGACAGCACATTGCCGCCAAGTTCATACATCGCCGCCTCAAAGGACAGCCGCGTGCGGGTGGACGGTTCAAAAAAGAGCGTCGCGAGCTTCTTTCCCTTGCAGGCTTCGCTGTAGGTTTCCGGATGCGCAATGATGTCCTGCGCGGTGGCAATCAGTTCGGAAAGCTCCGTGGTGGACAAATCAAGAATGTCGATGATGCTTCTCATTTTGCGCCTCCGATCCAGCTTTCGTCCGACGGATTATCGCGGAACTTCAGCAGCCGCGCCACATCCGCTTCGGCAATGTAGCCTTCTTCCGCAGCGACCGCAGCGATCTCGTCAAAATTCGTCAGGGAGACGTTTTTCACGTTCGCCGCTGCCAGACGGTCAAGACCCTTCTGCATCCCGTAGGTGAAGATGCTCGCGATGCCGAGCACTTCGGCGCCCACTTCACGCAGGGCGTCAACGACCTCCAGAACGCTGCCGCCGGTGGAGATCAGATCCTCTACAACGACGACCTTCTGTCCGGCCTTCAGATCGCCTTCAATGCGGTTCTGTCGGCCGTGGTCCTTATTGCCGGAACGCACATATCCCATCGGCAGGCCCATCAGGTGCGCCGTGATCGCGGCATGGGCGATGCCCGCCGTAGCGGTACCCATCAGCACCTCGGCGCCGGGATAATTTTCTTTGATGATTTCGGCCAGACCGTTTTCCACGTCCAGGCGAACCTGCGGCGCGGTCAGCGTCAGCCGGTTGTCGCAGTAGACGGGGCTTTTGATGCCGCTCGCCCAAGTGAACGGTTCCTCCGGGCGGAAGAAAACCGCTTTGATCGACAGCAAATCTTTTGCAATCAGCTTTGAAAGGTTCATGGTATGCTCTCCTTTATCCGATAAATTCATTGATGCAGCGTTCATATGCGGCGACCGGGTCGTCGCTTGCAGTGATCGGTCGGCCGACCACGATGTAATCCGAACCGATCTTCTTCGCTTCGGCGGGCGTCATCACGCGCTTCTGGTCGCCGATGTCGCCGTCGGCAAAGCGTACCCCCGGCGTCACGGTCAAAAAGTCACTGCCGCAGCGTTCATGGACCTTCTGCGCCTCCAAGGGCGAGCAGACCACACCGTCGAGTCCCGCTTTTTTGGCGTTTTCGGCGTAGTGCATCACAACGTCGGCGATCGGTTCATGAATCAGCAAATCGCGTTCCATGCTTTCCTGATCGGTCGAGGTGAGCTGCGTCACGGCGATCAGCAGCGGCCGCGTACCGTCCGGGCGGGTCAGCCCTTCCATGGCCGCCTGCATCATGCGAATCGTGCCGCCGGCGTGAAGATTGCAGATATCCACGTCGAGGTTTGACAGCACCGCCATCGCTTTTTTGACTGTGTTCGGAATGTCATGCAGCTTCAGATCAAGGAAAATCTGATGTCCGCGCGCCTTAATCTCGCGCACGATCGACGGTCCCTCGGCATAAAACAGCTCCATGCCGATTTTGACAAAGGGCTTTCTTCCATGAAACCGATCGAGAAAGGCGAAGGTCTGCGCAGCCGAAGCAAAGTCGCAGGCAATGATCACGTCTTTTCCCATTTATCTCACTCCTTTAATGATATCGGTAAGATTTTCGATGCGGTAGGTATCCATCACGCGCGGCAGATCGTCGATGATCTTTTTCGACGCGTAAGGGTCAATCAGGTTTGCCGTGCCGACCTCAACAGCGGTCGCGCCGGCGAGCATCATTTCGATCACATCCTCTGCCGAGGAGACGCCACCCATGCCGACCACGGGGATCTCTACCGCGTGCGCAACCTGGTACACCATGCGCACCGCCACGGGAAACACAGCCGGGCCGGAGAAGCCGCCCATCGTGTTGGCGATCACTGGCTTTCTGGTTTTCAGGTCGATGCGCATACCGAGCAGCGTATTGATGAGGCTGATGCCGTCTGCGCCTGCGTCCTCGCACGCTTTCGCAATGGCGACAATGTCGGTCACATTCGGTGACAGCTTGACGATGACGGGCTTTGCCGTGACCGCCTTGACTGCGCGAACAACCTGTGCCGCCGCGTCAGGCTGCACGCCGAAGCTCATGCCGCCGCCGTGAACGTTCGGGCAGGAAACATTGACCTCGAGCCAGCCGACAAGCGGTTGTTTGTCGAGCTTTGCGCACGTTTCGGCATAATCCTCCACAGCAAAGCCGGAGACGTTCGCCATGACGGGTTTGTGAAAGACCGCCTGCAGTTTCGGCAGCTCCTCGGCGATGACTTTGTCCACGCCAGGATTCTGCAATCCCACGGCGTTGATCATGCCGGCGGTGCATTCTGCGATGCGCGGGGTCGGATTGCCGAAACGCGGGTCCTTGGTCGTCCCCTTGAACGAAAACGTTCCGAGACAGTTGATGTCATAAAATGCGGCGAACTCATAGCCGTAGCCGAAGGTACCGGAGGCGGGAATCACCGGGTTGTCAAGTTCAATGCCGCAGAGATTGACGCTCAGTCTTCCCATAAGATCTCCTCCTTTTTCAGCACCGGGCCATCCTTACAGATGCGTTTATAGCCGGTGACGGTTTTGCATGAGCAGCCCATGCACGCGCCGAAGCCGCAGCCCATGCGTTCTTCAAAGCTGAACTGTCCGCTTGTTGCTGTCGCACGAAAGACCGCTTTGAGCATCGGCTGAGGTCCGCAGCAGTAAAAATAGTCGTAGGTTTCCGGCAGCGCATCGGTCACAAAGCCTTTGACACCGCAAGAGCCGTCCGCGGTGGTCACCGTCACATCAGCGCCGAGCGCGCGGAATTCTTCGGCAAAGAAGATCTCGTCCTTCGTGTTGAAGCCCAGCACGGCGGTCACGGTTTTGCCCGCATCCCGCAGGCGTTTTGCCAGCAGGTAAAGGGGCGGGACGCCCACGCCGCCGCCCAGCAGCAGAGGCGCGTCTCCGGCGGTGGAAAGGTCGTAGCCGTTGCCGAGGCCCGAGAGCGCCCAAAGGGTCTTGCCCGGCGTCATTTGCGCCATGGCTTCGGTGCCGTGCCCCACCGCCTTATAGATAAGGGTCAGCCGGTCGCCGTTTACGTCGCAGACCGAGATGGGGCGGCGCAGATAAAAGCCGTTCAGTTTCAGGTTTACGAACTGACCCGGGGCGGTGATCTCCGAAACGTCGCCGGCGAGAACCATGCGGAACACGTCTTTGGCGATATTTTTGTTTTCTGTGATGGTAAGCAGTACGTCTTTCATTCTTTATGCGTCGATGGTGGAAATGGTAAGAGTGGTTTCCTCCAGCACGTCCAGCAGCACCTTTACGGTATCGAGGGAGGTGAAGATGCTCACGTTGTTTTCGGTGGCCAGCAG
>CACYCR010000164.1 GCA_902772935.1 Oscillospiraceae bacterium | reverse complement strand
CGAGGTCGGTTACTGCGGCACAGGGCTGAACCACGCATACTATGCGCTCTATGAAGACGGCACACTGTTCGTTTTCGGTGCGGGCGCAATCAAAGCGTTTGCGTTTATGGGCCGGGAGGACGTCCATGCCCTGGTCATCGGCGATGGCATCACTGAAATCGGCAATAGCGCTTTTGCATTCATTCCGCTTGACAGCATTGATTTCGGCAACACGGTGGAAATCATCGGGGATGGTGCGTTTTATGACAGCGACGGCTTTGAAGAGGTCGTGCTTCCCGAAAGTCTGCGCATCGTCGAGTTCGGCGCATTCAGCCTCTCGTCCTATCTGAAAAAGGTCACCTTCGGGCACAATGTGGAATCCATCGGCGACTGGACCTTCCTGCAGTGCTATGCTCTTGAAACGATCGTGTTCCTGAACGGCAACACCCAGATCATCCAGCTCGAACATCCGGCGCCGGTTTGGGAAGGCGCCTATCATGAAGAGCTGAATACGATCCATTGCGGAACTGTTTACAGCTACAGCGGCGGCAGCGTGGAAGCGTATTGCAATACCTACGGCCGCAGATTTGTGCCGCTGGACGCGGACGGCCACGTCTGGGACGACGGTGCTGTGACGACCCCGCCGACCTGCACCGAAGCGGGCGTGCGGACCTACAACTGCATCCTTTGCGACGCAACGAAGACCGAACCCATCCCCGCGACCGACCACAACTGGAGCAACTGGGAGACGGTGCGCGCAGCGACGATCTTCAAAAAGGGCGAAGAGAAACGTGTTTGCGGCAATGACCCGACCCATATCGAAACACGGATCGTTGACCGGAAGGATTCGCCGTTCAAATGGCTGTTCGATCTGTTTGACAAGCTGTTCAATCGATAAACGACTTTTCCGATATCTCTCATATAAAAGCAGCCCCGCAGAAGCTCTGCGGGACTGCTTTTTCTGTTGGTTCAGTTGACCGCCGCGAGGATGTGCAAATTGCGCAGGACGCTGTCATCAATGCTGTCGTTGACGGCGTAGGCATGCTGCTCGAGGTCGCCGCAGGTGGCTGTTGTCAGGTCCTGCGATTGCAGCGCGGCGATGAGCAGGGCGGCGATGTCCTCGATGATGGCGGCCTTGGTTTCGCCGAGGTCGCCGCAGTTCTCCGTCGTTAGCAGAAATTCCAGCGGTTCGGCGAGATTGCCGAGAACGGGCAACCCGCGCAGCGCACGGAACTGCCACTTGTAATACGGCTGATAGACGCGGTTGAGCAGAAAGACCGCGTGCAGCGCCGCTTTGACAAATTCGATTGCGGCAAGCTGCGCGGCAGCAGGCTCCTTGTGCTGCAGGCAGCGCGAAAAATTGTACTGTCCGCTTTGCCCCATCAGCAGCAGTTCTCCGGCGAGCTTCTTCTTGCGGATGTCCTCCGGCATGACGGAAAGCCGCGCACGGATAGCGGAAAAGACGCCGCTGTCGTCGCGGAAGACTGCACCGTTGGTCGCCTCCGCCAGATAAAACTCCGGGGTGTCGAGCCATTGTCCGATCGTCAGAATGCCGTCGGGTGCGCCGACCTTGCTTTGAAAAAAGTCCGCCATGCGCAGCACACCGCGGCGGCTGCCGCCGACGGGCGCAACCAGGCTGCGGCGTGCGCCGTCAAATTCCTTCGGCAGCTTGCTGTAGGCGCGCTCCAAAAGAAACGCAGTCCGTCGGTCGATCACGTCTTCACCGGGCAAAAACAGGCAGAAGCCCGGCTCAAAATCGTGGTCGCGGGAAATGTCGTCGTCAAAGCCGAAGCACTCCGAGCCGCTGCCGCAAAGTCCGACAGCGAGCAGTGATTCGATCTGCGGAAAGTCGCGGTGCAGCATCGGCGCACCGAACTGTTCATAGTAAGCGCGTGAAAGTTCAAGTCCCTGCATAGATCCTCCGTGCGCGTTCGGCGAAGTCCGCCTTTGCCGCGAAATAGCCGTAATAGCCGAAGGTCGGCGCGCATTTTTCGCAGACGAACGCATAGTAGCCGTCCTGCGGCAGAGCGGGGTCGTTCAGCGCGGCCTCTGCTTTGTCCAACTGCTCCATGATGGCAGCGTTGCCGTCGAGCAGCCCGTCGCGCGCTTCGATCAGATTGGCAAGGTTGAGATGGCTGACCGCCACGTCCGGCGAAGGTGTGGGCTGCTTGTGCAGAATGTCCAGCGCGGTCTCATACAGGCTCTCAGCTTCGTCGTACCGCCCGAGGTCCACCAGGACCAGCGCCATGTTGTTGTAAAGTCCGGCCAGGCGCGCATCGGTCGGCGGCAGCAGCGATTCATACAGCGCCCTTGCTTTTTCAAAAAAGGTGAGCGCTTTTTCCGGCTGTCCGAAGGCCTTATAGACGGTGCCGGCATTGAGAAAAACGGTGGCGCCGCTGATGCCGGTTTCCATACCGAGCTTCGCAGACAGTGCCAGCAGCGCGTCGGTTGTCTGCAGGGCGTGCGCTTCGTCGCCGGCTTTGCGGAACAGCCCCACCAGCTCGTTGAGCACGGTGAACAGACCGCGGTCGTCGCCGCCTTCTTCGGCCTCTTTTTTCCAGTGCAGCAGATGCCGCTTTGCGCCGTCGGTGTCATTCTTCGCAAAATAGGCGTCGAGCTTTTCAATGACGCGGCCGACGGGAATACGGATGATATGCGCTTCTTTGGACTGCGGATCGGTTTCGCACAGCAGGCAGCGCGGCTCTTCATAATCTTCCTGTTTCAGATAATCCATAGTGATCTTCCTCTTTAAGAAAGCACCCTGCGGTCGGCCGGGTGCTTGTAGTTTTTTTGCGGTTTATGCTTCGGCTTCCGCTTCTGCAGGCGCTTCGGCAGGTGCTTCGGCGGGTTCTTCCTTTTCGATTTCCCCGTTCAAAACGAGGTCGACCACAGGCGCCTTTGTGACGACATGGGAGAAGAAGAACTGCTCACGCGCCGGTGAGTTGATGACGGTGACGGGCTTGATCTGGTTGAGAACAACGCCCGCGCCGCGCAGCGATTCGCGGTAATCCCAGTAGGTCTTGCGCTGCAGGAAGAGCACTTCCGGACGGGACAGCATACCCCAGCGGCGGTACTTGAAATATTTTTCGTTGACTTTGTTCAGCTCGTCGTCCAAAACGTCGATGTAGGTCTGGCGTTCCTCCTCGCTGACCTCTTTGCCGTCCTTGAGCTCAACGAGCATCGTGTAGCGCGGCGGCTTTGTCGAAAAGTCGGGATAGAAGCTGTGGCCGGTGAACTCGGCGTTCATACGGGCCGCCGTCTGCTTTGCCACGTAGTCGACCATCTGGGTGGTCGTCTTTTCGTTGGCGACGTTCATGCTCAGATTCTGCCGGTACAGCAGCTCCACGCAGGGCGTATTGTTATACATCCGCGTGACATGGAAGACGTCGAAGGTGCGGTACCGGTACAATCCGGAGTAGTTGGAGACGATCATCTCGTAATCCTTGCCAACTTCGAGCTGGTGCAGCAGTAGCGGCGTCGCCGTCTCATCCGCGTGGTCTTCGCCCTGACGGACAGGCAAGAACTCAAAGAAGATGCAGTGCGGCAGCAAGACCGCATCGGCAACGTTCAGCTCGGTCGGCGTCGCAAAGTAGCCTTCCGCGGCGGCGTAGCCCATATTGTGCAGCGGCAAATCGCCGACGGACTTGCGCAGCTTGTCGATGTAGATGGACAAATTGGAGCCCATCATACCGTAGCCCCAGGTAAGCTTTGGCCAGATGCGCGGCGCGATCGGCGTGTCAAAGCCTTTTTCAAATTCCTTGCGCAGCGCGGCGGCACGTTCGGGGTTCGGCTTGAATTTTTTGGCGTATTTTTTGTAAAGCTCCGGCGTGATCTTGACGCTCGGATTGATGATGCCCTTTTCGATATCGTCGCAAAGCATTTCCCAATGCTCTTCGAGATAATCGAACATCGTGGTCAGCAGGGTGACGACCATTGAGCCGAGATAGCTGACGTTTTCGTTTTCCAGCGCAAAGCGCAGCTGCAGATACGAGGTGTCGATCAGCTCCTCATGCTCCGGCATCAGCAGCGAGACCGGCGACGTGCAGAAAAAGTGGGTGATGTGCTTGAGGTAATCCAGCGGAATCTGGCCGGCGCCGTTGCACTTTTTACCATCCTCCAGCCGGTGACCGGTCAGAATCAGTACCAGCGGGCCCATCTGCGGCGGCAGCTTGATGCCCTTATTCTTTTTCAGCCAGTGCGCTGCGGTCGCAACGGAAACGGAAAAGCCGATGCACTGCATTTTCCAAAGGTCGTTGACGGATTTCGGCAAAATCTTCGGCTTGCCGACGCTGCCCGAAGACGAGCAGTAGCGGATGTTCGGACCGGTGAACATCAGGTTCTTTTCCTTGTGATGGATCATGCGCTCCACGTAAGGTTCATAATCCTCATAGGTCGTCAGCGGTACCATCCGCTGATAATCTTCGATACTGTGAATATCGGCGAAGTTGTAGCGTCTGCCGTATTCGCAATTCTTGTTCATGAAAATGATTTTCTTGAGCGTGCTTTGCTGCGTTTTCTTCGGATCCTTTGTGAAATGGTTGATTTCAAACAGGGAAACGTCACCCAAAAAAATTCCGAAATCGGAAAATGCCATAGTGGAACGTCCTTTCTCTCAATGTGTGTTTTGCTTGCGAATGCAAGTCATTCGTTTTATTTTAGCATATGTTGCACCGTTTTTCAAGTATCGGCAGGGTTTTTCAACATTTGTGTACGGATTTGTCGACCGGCAGCAGGGCGTTCAGGAGTTGAAGCGGCTCATTGCTTCGTCAATGTTGCCGGCGACCATGAGGTGCAGCGCATCGCAGCAATGCTCTGCGACCGTGCGCAGGTCCCCCAGTTGGTCCTTGCTGAACGGCGTCAACACCCAGTCGGCAAGATCATAGTCAGGGTGCGGCTTTGCACCGACGCCGATCTTGATGCGCGGAAACGTGTCCGCGCCGAGCTGAAAGATGATGCTCTTGATGCCGTTGTGACCGCCGTCGGAACCCTTGCGGCGGATGCGCATCCGCCCGATGTCCAGACTGATATCGTCAAACAGCACAAAGATATTCTCCGGCGGAATCTTGTAAAACTGCGCTGCATCGCGGACCGCTTCGCCGCTGAGGTTCATGAAGGTCTGCGGTTTCATCAAAAGGCAACGCTTTTCGCCGAGGCGGACTTCGCCGGTGAGTGCCTTGAATTTCAGGCGGTCGATCGAAACGTGTTCCTGCTGCGCAAAAAAATCAAGGCAGAGGAAGCCCGCGTTGTGGCGGGTGAATTCATATTTCTTTCCCGGATTGCCCAGGCCGACGATCATACAGTCGAACGCGGCGGGAGCGGAGAAGGTCTTTTTGAAAAACATGGAATACCTCACAAAAGGAACCGGGGAGCATCGGGCAAAGCAGCGCTTTCTTTTGCTTTTTTTCTGTCACTTTTCTTTTAAATAAAGAAAAGTAACCAAAAGAAAACTCTCGCCCGGTTCTCTGTTCTCTTTATCCTTGATCTTTATACGGCTTCTTTTTCAGCACCCAGTCGATCTTGTTGACCTGCCGGGCACGTGCAATCCCGAGCGCATTCGCCGGAACATCCTCCGTGATCGTCGATCCGGCTGCCGTATAGCCGAAATCACCGATTGTCACCGGCGCAATCAGATTCGTGTTGCAGCCGATGAAGACATGGTCGCCGATCGTCGTGCGGAATTTTTGCTTCCCGGTGTAATTCACCGTCACCGTGCCGCAGCCGAAATTGCAGTCGCGGCCGACGTCACTGTCACCGACATAGGTCAAATGCGAAACCTTGGTGTTTTCGCCCACCGTCGAATTCTTGACCTCGACAAAATTGCCGAGATGCACCTTGTCCGCAACGGTGCAGTTCGGGCGGATGTTGACGAACGGGCCGATGCTGCAGAAGCTTCCGACCCGGCTGTCGGTACCGGTGACATTGTTCAGCTCCGTCTCTTCGCCGACATCGACATTGTGCAAAACCGTGTTCGGTCCGATTACACTGCCTTTGCCGATCACCGTTGTGCCGGTCAGGATTGTCCCGCCGAGCAGAACGCACCCCGGCGTGAGCGTGACCTGTTCCCCAATGAAGACCGTTTCCGGGAACGGGATGATCACACCGCGCGCTTTATATTCTGCTGTTCTGTTTTCCCGCGCTGCCGCCGTGCAGGCCTGCAGTTCCGCGATTGCTTCTTTTTGCAAAGAAAAGACCTCTTTTCTGTTTGATGATGCATATCGTGTATTTCTATTATATGAAGAAACCAAAAAAGTTTCAAGTCTCTTTGAAAAATAATTCGTGACGGCACCGCATTATTCTCTAATATTCCAGATAAGAAAAATAAAAGAGCTGTTATATGATAAAATCAAAATAATTATCGAATGCTATTTTTATAAATGAGATCTCTCATTTTTCGGAGGCACACATGAAAAACGAAACAACCCCCGCGTCCGGGGAAACGGAGCTGCTTGTCGGCCGCAACGCGGTGCTCGAAGCGCTCAAAAGTGAGCGGGAACTGAACACGCTGCTTGTGGCAAAAGGGGAGCGCAACGGGTCCATCGGCAGGATTCTTTCCATCTGCCGGGATCGGAAAATCGTCATCAAAGAAGTGGACAAACGCAAACTGGATTTTCTTTGCGGCCAGGGCAACCATCAGGGCGTTGCCGCCTATGTCGCCGCGCACGCCTATGCGACGCTTGACGAGCTGCTGCAACGGGCGGCGGAAAAAGGCGAACCGCCGTTTCTTATCCTTTGCGACAACATTGAAGATCCGCACAACCTCGGCGCCATCATCCGTACCGCAGAGGCGGCGGGCGCACACGGCGTCGTGATCCCGAAGCGGCACAACGTCTCACTGACCTGGGCGGTCGCGAAGGCCGCGGCAGGCGCGCTGGAGTATCTGCCAGTGGCGCGCGTCGGCAATCTGGCGGCGGCAATCGACGAACTCAAAGAACGCGGCGTCTGGATCTACTGCGCCGATATGGACGGCACCCCCTGGTGCGAAACGTCGTTTGACGGCGGCGTCGGGCTGGTCGTCGGTGCGGAGGGCAGCGGCGTCAGCCGGCTGATCCGCGAAAAAAGCGATTTTGTTGTATCGCTGCCCATGAACGGAAAAATCAACTCGCTCAACGCTTCGGTCGCTGCGGGCATTATGATGTATGAAGTTGCGCGGCAGCGCAGAAAAGAAGGAGGCACGCTCCATGGATGAACGAAACAATCAGACGCCGCAAAGCAGCATGGACGATATCAACGCCCTGCTCGCTTCCGTCGGTCTCGACCCGGTACAGCCCGCGCAGGCTGACCCGGCAGCACCGGCAGCGGAAAAAACACGGCATTTTACGCCGGTGACCGCGCCGCAGACCCCGGCCGCGGATGACAAGACCAAACATTTCCCGCTTGGCGGTACCGCAGCGGCGAACGAACCGCAGGCAACCGCCGCGGACGACAAAACCAGACATTTTCCGCTCGGCGGAACCACACCGCCGGCACCGCCGACCTATACGCCGGCAGGGGAAAAAAGCAGTCAGATGCTGCTGGACGGCTATGCGGACGCCGAAGCGCCCCGCCGTGTTGATGAAGCGCAGGTGGAAGAGCAATTGCAGCGCTCACGCAAGAACCTTGTGGAAAATTTCCGCGTATTCTCCGGCGAAGGAGAAGACAACGCGGTGATTGAAAAAGCCGCAACCGGCGACGGCGCGGAAAGCGTGTTCGACGGGCTGGACGTGCCGGAGGGCGAGACGCTGTTCGACGCGGTTGCAAGAGCGAAAAAGGGCGACAAGGGGCGGCTGTCCGCCTTTGTCAAAACGGTACGCTCCCGCGTGGAGCAGTCCCAGGGCAAACGCGCGGATGTCCTTGACGCAAAGACGATGCGGGAAAGCCTTGCCGCGCAGAAAAAAACGGCGAAGCGCGGCGCACTGGCACAGCTTGTTTTGCTGGGGGTGTCGCTGCTGCTGTCCGTGTTCGCGTCGATTTACCTCAGCGGCGGCGCGTTTGCCGGCCTGTTCGGCGGCGGCGCGCGAATCTTCACGCTGGTGAATCTGGTGCTGATGGCAATATCGGCGGTGTTTGCGCTCCCGCTTTTGAAAGCGGGCGTGCTGTCGCTGATGCAAAAGCAGCTGAACGCAGACAGCCTTTCGGTGATTCTGAGCGCGTGCGCGGTGCTGCACGGGTTGCTTTCGCTGATCATCCCGATGGACGAATCCTCGGGCATTGTCAGCTTTTCCGGCTGCATGATTTTTGTGCTGTTTTTGCGCAGCGCCGGCATCTTTGTGCGCGCGCTGTCCGGCCGCAACGATCTTTCCGTGATGATGCGCGCCAAACATCTGCAGGGGCTGTTCCCGGCGAGCGACCCGGCAGTGGCCGCCTCGCTTTGCCGTGGCCTTACCGAAAAGCAGAACCCGCAGCTGCTGTATACGGCGGACACGACGCTGCCGCAGGAGTTTGACGAAACACCGGCAGAGCCCCGGCGGGACGAAAAGGCGGTGCGCTTTGCGGCGATTGCCGCAGCGGGCGCCGCGCTGGTGTTCGCGGTGGTCAACGCGGTTTTGCAAAAGAACGCGGTGGTGTTTTTGCCGTCGCTTGTGAGCTGTGTATTCCTGTTTGCGCCGTATCTGCGCGGCATGATCTTTACGCTCCTGAAAACGAAGAATGACGCTTTGCTGTCGGTCACAGGCGCGGTCGTCTCCGGTGCGAGAGCGGCGGAGGCCGTCGGGACCGCCGATGCGATCGTCCTTGAGAGCGAAGACGTTTTTGATGTCCGCGTGAACCGGTTCCGGACGGTGCCGGGCGGACGGATGTCCAGCAATGACGCCGCGCTGTACGCGGCAGCGGCCCTGCATCAGAGCCGCAGTCTGCTTGCCGGCGCGTTTGACAAATTCCTGGAGGACGCCGGTGTGCGTGCGCCCGTGGCGGAGGATCTGCAGTATGAAGATCAGCTCGGCTATGCCTGCTGGATTGCGGGACGCCGCGTGCTGGTCGGTACCCGCGAAATGCTGGTGCAGCACAGCATCCCCGCACCCTCGGCAGAGGAGGAGGAACAGTACGGCCGCGGCCGCAGCGTGTTGTATGTGGTCGTGGAGGGGCTGGTTGCAGCAACCTTCATTGCGCAGTACCGCGTGCGGCGGGAGGCGAAGAAGTGCGTGCGATTGTTCAACAAATCCGGCGTGATCCTGATGCTGGATTCCGGCGATCCGTCCATTACGGAGGCCTACGCGGCGAAACGCCTTTCGGTCAATGTGGCCGCGATCAAAATTCTGAATACGCAGGACGCGTCGCTGCTGCAGCAGGCACGGGAAACACCCGCAAAGGGCAACGCGGGTCTGTTCTGCGCGAAGGGACAGCATGCCGCGCCGCAGCTGGTGTATGCCGCGCACAACCTGTTTGAGGCGAACCGTCTGGCCGGTGTGGTGCATTTCGCAGGGCTGGCGCTTTGCCTGCTGCTGCTGGTGCTTTGCGTATTCCTCAAGGTCTCGATGTTCTTTATGCCGATCACGGTGATTTTCCTGCAGTTACTGTGGAGCCTGATCGCGTATTTTATCGGCGCAACAAAACTGAAATCCTCGTCACCGCTGAAATGACGCGGCGGCGTATAACAGAAGAAAGGAAGCATTCCGTATATGGACAATCTTATTACAGTGGAGCATCTCAGAAAATCCTACGGCAATAAAGTCGTTCTGGATGACATCAGCTTCAATGCGCAGCGCGGACAGATCATCGGTCTGCTCGGTCCGAACGGCTGCGGCAAGACGACGCTGATCAAGTCGCTGACCGGTCTGATCAAGGATTACACCGGCACGATTCACATTGACAACGAAGAACCGGGCGCGTATACGAAGAGCCTGGTGGCGTATCTGCCGGAGAAGAGTTATCTGCCGGACTGGATGCGGCCGATTGACGCGATCAGTTATTTCGCGGACTTTTACAAGGACTTTGACAAGGAGAAGGCATACGACATGACGACGCGCTTCGGTCTGGACATGAAGCAGCGCGTCAAGACGATGTCGAAGGGTCAGCAGGAAAAGCTGCGGCTGCTGCTGGTGCTGTGCCGCAACGCGCAGTTGTATATCCTGGATGAACCGCTCGGCGGTGTGGACCCGGCGGCGCGCGCAAAGATTCTGGATCTGATCATGGAGAATCACGCGGAAAATTCGACGGTGCTGATCTCGACGCATCTGATCAGCGATGTAGAATATATTTTTGACCGGGTGCTGATGATCAGTGACGGTCATCTGATCGTCAATGCGCATGTGGATGAGATCCGCGCGAAGGGCAAGACCGTGGAGAACGTATTCAAGGAGGTGTTCAGCTATGCTTGGTAAACTGCTGAAACATGAGATCAGACAATCCGGACGCAGTGTGATGATGGTGTATATTGCCGCGGCGGCGGTGGTTTTGCTGATCGGCATTGCGCTGCTGGCGAAGATTACCTGGCTGAGCCTGCTGGGCAATCTGATTTTGGGACTGGTTGCGGTTGCCGGCGTTCTGATGACGCTGGTTTCGGTGATCAAGACGTTTTATGATACGTGCTACGGCAATCAGGGCTACCTGACCTTTACGCTGCCGGTGAAATGTTCGACGCTTTTGTTTTCAAAGGTTGTGACATGCTTCATCTGGATCATCCTCAGCCTGGTGCTGGGCGCGGCGTGCGGCGCGATGATGGTTCTGAACACGAAGGCGATGGCGGACGGCGATCTGGCGGGCTTTTTCAGCATTTTCCAGATGGAGGAGATTCAGGCACTGCTGCCGACGAAGGAGATGATGATTTCGGGCGTTGCGGCGCTGCTGGCGAATTTGCTGCTGTCGATTCTGACGTTTGTGGGCTTTGTCTATTTTGCGGTGACGATTGCGAACACGCGGCCGCTGCAGAAGCATCCGAAGCTGTTTGGCTTTCTGACGTTTTTTGTGAGCTACGGCGTCTGCAATGCGATCGGGACGAAGCTGACGTATTCGCTGCCGCTGTCTTTGGTGGTGACGGAGGACCGGCTGAAGATTGCGTTCACGGCGATGGACAGCGGGGAAGCGCTGTTTGCGTTTGGTTTGGGCGGCACACTGTTTATGGCGCTGGTGGCGCTGGTGATGCTGTTTGTGACGGGCTACATTATGGAGCATAAGGTAAACATCAAATAAGAGAAGAGCAGCAAACAAAACCCGGCAACAATTTTCTTTTGGATACTTTTCTTTTGAAAAAGAAAAGTATCAGAAGAAGAAAAGATCATAGGCAACAGACAAAAAATCATTGAATAACAGAATATCTTGAATATTAGATTCGTTAGAATATCAGGATCATCAAAAGATCACCGGATTCCCGGAACGGAAGCGGCGTGATCTAATGTGGGTTTCTCTTCTTTTCCTTCTGCGGAAAAGAGGGAAGCAACAGAACGTGCTGCAGCGCATGGCGGTCATGCGCTGCAAACAGATTTATGCAATTGATTTGTGCAGAAAGGGGAATGACCCGATGCAAAAGAAACCTGACGGCTTCAATGAATGGGCAACACTGCCGGAGGTGACCGGCGTCAACCGTCTGCCGTCCCGCGCAACCTTTACACCGTATGCGTCGATGGACCAGGCAAAACGCGGCGACCCGCAGCGTTCCGGCCGGCGATTGGACCTGAACGGGCTTTGGAAGTTCCGTTTGTATCAGGATATCCGCGAAAAGCCTTACGCCTTCTCAAATCCGGAGTTTGACGCTTCGACGTGGGATGAGATCCCCGTGCCGTCAAGCTGGCAGATGCAGGGCTATGAGGCGCCGATCTATACGAATGTGCAGTACCCCTGGGAGGGCAACGAGCGGATGCATCCGCCGCTGGCACCGACGACGTTCAATTCCTGCGGCTGCTACCGCCGGACGGTGACGATTGCAAAGGAGTTTTTGCTGTCGCGGGCGGTGCTGACCTTTGAGGGTGTGGAATCCTGCTTTTATCTTTATGTCAACGGCACCTGCGTGGGGTACAGCGAAGGTTCGTTCCGCCGCAGTGAGTTTGACGTGACGGCGCAGCTGCACGCGGGTGAAAACCTGATCTGCGTCGAGGTGTACCGCTGGTGTACCGGCAGCTGGCTGGAGGATCAGGACTTCTTCCGCCTGTCCGGTATTTTCCGCGATGTGTATCTGACAACCACGGGCGAGCAGTATATCGCCGATCTGCACCTGCAAAGCGTGCCTGACCGGCAGCTGCGCGACGGTCTGCTGACGGTGGACCTCAAGCTCGGCGCGAGCGAACCGGCGACCGAAGTGGAAATGACCGTGTTCGATGCAAACGGTGACGTGGCTGCGTTTGACTCCGTGGCCGCAAAGCAGCAGCGGCGCGTGCGATTGAAGACGACGCTGCCGTTTGTGCATCTCTGGAACGCGGAAACGCCGTATCTGTATACGGTGATCTTTACGCTGCGCGGTGCGGACGGCGAAGCGTTTGAGTTCACGACGGTCAAAACCGGCTTCCGCCGCGTGGAGATCAAGGACGCCGTGCTGTATCTCAACGACAAACGGCTGCTGCTCAAGGGCACGAACCGGCATGAGTTTTCCTGCGATACCGGCCGCGCGGTGGACCGTGCGACGATGATCGCGGACATTGTGACGATGAAACGCAACAACATCAACGCCGTGCGCACGTCCCATTATCCGAATCACCCGGACTGGTACGACCTTTGCGATGAATACGGCTTGTATGTGATTGATGAAAATGACCTGGAAACGCACGGCACGCGGGATTCCGATTTCCCGACAACGCCGCTGCTGCCCGACGGCCGTCCGGAATGGACGCCGGTCTGCATGGACCGGATCGAAGCGTTGTTTGAACGCGACAAGAACCACCCGTCCGTGATTCTCTGGTCGCTCGGCAACGAATGCGACGCCGGCGAAAACTTCCAAAAAATGTATGATTACCTTAAGGAACATGACCCGTCGCGCCCGGTGCATTATGAATCCATCTGGCATGACTTTGCAAACGACAAAAACGTGACCGACGTCTGGTCCATGATGTACGCAAAGCCGTGGGATATCGAAACCTTCATCAAGGAACATCCGGAAAAGCCGTTTATGCTTTGTGAATACAGCCACGCGATGGGCAATTCCTGCGGCGGCAACGACAAGTATCTCGCGCTCTTTGACAAGTATCCGCAGTTCTTCGGCGCGTTCGTTTGGGACTTTGTCGATCAGGCGGTGCGCACCACGGCACCCGACGGCACAAGCTATCTCGGCTACGGCGGCGACTTCGGCGACGACCCGAACGACGGCAACTTCTGCGGCGACGGTCTTTTGTTTGCCGACCGCAGAGAAAGCCCGAAGATGATCGAGATGAAGCGGCTGTATCAGAATGTCAGCTTCCGCGCGATCAACCGCGAAAAGGGCATCATTGAAATTACGAACAACTTTTTGTTCACCGACCTTTCGACGTTCAATCTGCACTGGCAGCAGATCCGTGAGAACCGGGTGATGAACAGCGGCGACAAGACGGTCACGCTTGCGCCCGGCGAAAAAAAGGTCGTCACGCTGAACCTGACGGAAAACCCGGCGGAAGAATGGTATCTGAAC
Source organism: Oscillospiraceae bacterium (assembly GCA_902772935.1). Classification (GTDB taxonomy): domain Bacteria; phylum Bacillota; class Clostridia; order Oscillospirales; family Acutalibacteraceae; genus UBA6857. Next base: position 2,317 of record CACYCR010000164.1, on the reverse strand, counting down.
GTGTTCTTTGAACTCAAGGACGCCGCCATCTGGGCGAAGGCCGGGCATATTCTTGCAAAACAGCAGTTCGTTGTGCATCCGCTGGCGCTGCCGAAAAAGTCGGTCTGCGGCGAGTCGATGCACACGCGCACCGAATACGGCACGCTGTATGTTGCCGGCGGCGATCTGCTGGTGACGTTCTCGCGCCGCAGCGGAAAGCTGTACAGCATCAAAAAGGGCGGCGAAGAGCTGCTCGCATCGCCGGTGATCCCGACGTTCTGGCGGGCGCTGACCGACAATGACCGCGGCAACCGGATGGGTGTGCGCTGCGCGATGTGGAAACCGGCAGGCGCTGCAGCGTCGCATCGGATCGTGCATGTGCGTGAAAAGGACGACAGCGTTGTTGTGGAGACCGAGATTTATGTGCCGACCGCGCCGGAAAGCCGGGGCCGCATCGTTTACACCATCGGCAGTAAGGGTATCCACTTTGACTTTGCCTTCACCCCGGCCAAGTCGCTGCCGGAGATTCCGCTGATCGGTCTGCTGCTTCCGCTGAAGAATCAGTATCATACCCTGCAGTATCTCGGCAGAGGTCCGCATGAAAACTACATTGACCGGCAGCAGAGCGCAGATATCGGCCGCTACCGTCTGCCGATCGACGAGCTGTACGTCCCGTACCTGAAGCCGCAGGAACACGGCGAACGCTGTGACGTGCGCACGGCACAGCTCATCGGCACAAAGAAGGAACTCACCCTGCGTGCGGACGAGGTGCTGTCTCTGAATGTCTGCAAATGGGACGCCGACACGCTTGAGCAGGCGCCGCACAGCTTTGCATTGCCGGAGAGCGAGACGCTGTATCTGCGTGCCGCGGTACGGCAGATGGGCGTCGGCGGCTATGACAGCTGGGGTGCGCGCACCTTGCCGGAGCATGAGATCCCCTGCGGCGAGACCTATCAATTCGGTTTCACGCTGACACTTTAATGAGGTGACGATATGAAAAAATCAGAACGCAACCCGATCGCCGCGGTCTGCGCGGTGACAACGCTGATCATTCTGCAGTTTGCCGTACGCCGCTGCATGAAAAAGTACGGACAAAAAGCGTAATGGCAGCGCAGAAGTCTCCCGGCGGCCCGAAAGCGGGCGGAAAAGGCAACGGCTGTCCGCTCTTCAAAAAGTGCGGCGGCTGTCAGCTGCAGAACATGACCTATCCCGAACAGCTCTCTTTCAAGCAGGCGAAGTGTATCCGCCTGCTTTCGCCGTTTGGGCACGTGGAGGAGATCATCGGCATGGAAACGCCGCTGCATTACCGCAACAAGGTGCAGGCGGCGTTCGGTACGACGCGCGGCGGCAAGATCATTTCCGGCGTCTATCAATCCGCGAGCCACAACATCGTCTGTGTGGACGACTGCAAACTGGAGGACGCGACCGCCGATGCGACCATTGTCACGATCCGCGCTTTGCTGCGGCAGTTCCGCCTGTCCCCGTACAACGAAGACAGCCGGCAGGGCTTTTTGCGTCATGTGCTGGTCCGCCGCGGCTTTGCAACGAATGAAATCATGGTGGTGCTGGTGACGCCGACGCCGCTGTTCCCGAAGAAGAAAGACTTTCTCAAAGCGCTGCTGCAAGCGCAGCCGCAGATCACAACGGTGATCCAGAGCATCAACGGCGCAAAGACCAGTCTCGTCCTCGGCAATCAGGAGGTCGTTCTGTTCGGCAAGGGCTATATCGAAGACGTGCTGTGTGGCTGCCGCTTTCGCATCTCCGCACGCTCATTTTATCAGATCAATCCCGTGCAGACCGCGGTCCTGTACGGCAAGGCGATGGACTTTGCCGCGCTGACCGGCAAGGAGACCGTGCTGGACGCCTATTGCGGCATCGGCACAATCGGGCTGATCGCGGCGAAGACGGCGAAGCGTGTCATCGGCGTCGAGCTGAATGCAGACGCCGTGCGCGACGCGAAGATCAACGCGAAGCTGAACAACGCCGCCAACATCCGCTTTTTCTGCGCAGACGCCGGCCGCTTCATGGTGGAGGCGGCAAAGGCGGGCGACCGGGTCGACGTGGTCTTCATGGACCCGCCTCGCGCCGGCAGCGACCTGCCGTTCCTCAAAAGCGTGGTGACGCTCGCGCCGCAAAAAATCGTCTACATCTCCTGCAACCCGGAGACCCAGGCGCGCGACTTGCGCTATCTTGTCAAAAACGGCTACCGCGTGAAAAAGATCCAGCCGGTGGATATGTTCCCGCATACGGGGCATGTGGAGACTGTATGTTTATTGTCCAAACTCTCGGAAGCCAGGCATCATATCAGCGTCCAGCTGGATATGGATGAACTGGATCT
>CACYCR010000163.1 GCA_902772935.1 Oscillospiraceae bacterium | reverse complement strand
GCAACCCGTGGCCGTGACGCGTCATGAACGGCAGCATGAAAAGCAGCGTACCAACCGCAATAATCGCCAGAAACGAGCCTGCAATGATCTTTGACGGATGCATTCCGCCCGTCTTTTTCTTATGTTTCAAAAGGCAGCCGCCTCCTTCCCGCTGTAAATGGTCTTTGCATATTATATCATAGATCCGCAAGAAATCAAAGTCTTTTTCTGAAATCGTTGACTTTTTTATTGACGAAAGGCTTTGAAAAATGATATGATATGGATAATCTAACTGAAAGGGGTTTTTCTATGTTTCAGGATTTCAAATCCGACGGCTTTATGTTTTTGATCGTTGTCGGCGTGATCATTTTTGTCATCGCACAATCGTTATTCTTCATGATCCGCGCGATCAAACGCGGCAAAGCACTCGGCATCTCCAGCGAAAAAATCAAAAACACCATCACCTCCTCCGCCGTCTTTTCCATCGCACCGGCGGTGAGCATTGCGGTGACGGTACTTGTCCTTTCGGTCGCACTCGGCTATGTGCTGCCGTGGATCCGTCTTTCCGTCATCGGCGCAATCTCCTATGAGGTGCCGGCTGCTGAGGCCGCCATCGAAGCGGCAGGCCTGTCCGGCGGTATCGGCAGCGACGTTACCGACCCGAAGATTTTCACCGCGATCGCCTGGGTCATGTCGCTCGGCTGCATTCTGCCGCTGATCCTCATTCCGCTGATCCTGAAAAAAGTACAGAAGACCGTCACCGGTACGGTCAACAAAAATGCCAAATGGGCGGACCTGATGTCCGCAGCGGCGTTTATCGGTCTGATCTCCGCGTTTCTCGGCCGCGGCATTGCCGGCACCGGTGAGCTCAAGGTTCTGGAAAGCGGCGAAAAAATCAATGCGGTCATCGGCGACGGCGCAGGCGTTTTGTCCATTGCCGCCATCATTTCCGCCGTGGCGTTCATGCTGCTGCTGACGCTTGTCAACAAAAAGCTCAAATGGAAGTGGCTCGAGGCGTTTGCCATGCCGCTGGCTATGCTGCTTTCAATGGGCGTCGTTGTTCTGATCTCACATTTCGCGCCGAATCTTGCGGCAATTGAATGGAGGTATTGATATGACCAAGAAACGCAATTACATTGATTCCGTACATTTTTACGGCCGCATCTGGTGCATCGCCGCGCTGTTCGTCATGCTGCTGGTACCGACACTGATGTGTCTGCATCTGAACGTATGGCCGGAAGGCAGCGTCGTCGGCAAAGCCTTCTTTGCCATTGCGATTCTGTATTATCCCACCGCCGTTGTGGAAGTCATCGCTTACGCCCCGCTGCTCGGTTCCGGCGGCACCTATCTGTCGTTCCTGACCGGCAACATCGTCAACCTGAAGCTCCCCTGCGCGCTCAACGCTATGGAGAATGCAAAAGTCAAGGCGAATTCGGAAGAGGGCGAAGTGATCTCCACGATCTCCATCGCATCCTCCGCCATTGTGACCACCATTGTCATTGCGGTGTTTGTGCTTGTTTTCGCGTTCAACCCGAGGTTTACTGCCGTCATGCAGTCCGAAACGCTCGCCCCCGCGTTCAAGCAGGTCACCTACAGCATTTTCGGTGCCATCGCCGCAACATACTTCATCAAGCATTGGAAGATTTCCATTTTCCCGATCGTTGCGATCTCGCTGCTGCTTTTGTTCTTCGGCTCCATCCAGATCGGCATTCTCATCTTCATCGGCGTCGTTCTGTCTCTGCTCGGCGCACATGTAATGTATAAACTCAAGTGGGTGTAATCTTTTCGTGAGAAACGAAGGTGATATTCATGAAACGGACATTTTTCCAGTTTAAAACGGTCTTTATCTACCAGGTCATTTTATGGGTGTTTCCGTTTGCGCTGACGGTCTTCCTCGGCGTTTACGATCCGCCGCGAGCAAAAGAGAATTGGGAAATGCTTTTATTCATTTTCGCCTTCAGCCTGCTTGCTCTGAACCTGCCGCTCATGTGGCTGTCCCTGCAGCGCGTGCAGTTCACTGAAAACGCCGTGCTTGTCAAGCTCGGCCCGCTGGTACTGCAAAAAATAGCGCTGCGCGACATCTGCATGGTCGATTGCTTGAACAACACCACCGACCGCGGCGGCACCTGTTATTACTTTTTTTCAACCGATCATCTTTCATACACCGAAGTCAAAAAGCGCTGGAACAGACTGCGCATCCGCAAACACACAATCATCTTTTGCGAACGCGGACAAAAAGGCTTAGAGGATACCCTCTCTACCTTGTTTCCGACGCTGTTCGATCCAAAGCACTTCTTATCTGAACCCTAAGGCATTCTATCAGGAGGATCTTTTACATGGCTGCATTCTGGAGCAAAATCGTCGCATTCTTTTCATCCATCTTTATGGCGCTGTCCGCGCTCTTCGGCCTCGGCGGCAACACACCGGGACCCTCGCCCGAACCGGAGCCGGTCATTCCCACCCCGGAACAGGGTGTCTGGCTGCTGACGGACATCCCGGCATACGGCGCCGGCACCTACAGCACTGCACTTTATAACACCGGCACCGGACTGGATTATGAGTTCGCGCCGACGGAGGATACCGGCGAAATACAGGAAGACCCTGATGAAAGTGAAACCGATCCGACCGAAGAACCCGCTGAACAGTACACGCACAAAGACAGCTTTATGCAGATTGTCAGCGGTACAACGCAAAGCGACTTCACCGCCTACTGCGGCAAGCTGGAACAAAACGGCTATACCCGTACCTTTAGCAATCAGCTGGAAAACAATTATTACGCCGGCTATGCTAAGGAAGGCAGCAGCGTCTATCTCATCCATGACGGCAACCAGAATGTGACCCGCGTCATCGACGACTGCGTGAACACGGTGTCGCTCGATCAGTTCAGCTACAGCTATGACGGCATCACCTCCACTGCAGCGGAAACCGCCGCGCCCGGCGTTTATCAATTCAGCTATCCCTATTATGACAGCAAGCACAATATGCGTGAGTTGTTCGCATCCAATGGAATGCTTTATGTCATTCAGCTGCCGGACAATCGTCTTGTCGTTATCGATGGCGGCTCTTCCTATCAGGCATCCAACCAGAACATCGCGGAATTCATCCGATTCATCCGTAAGCTGACAGGAAAAACAAAGAACGACGTCATTGACATTGCCATGTGGTACGGCACGCATTCTCACGCTGATCACATCAATTTCTTTTATAAGACCGTCCGTAAATTCCACACACAGCTCAATGTGCAGCGTGCGATGTTCAACTATCAGTCGCAGACCACACTTCCCTATACAAAAAAAGCGACAAAGCTGAAAAAATCATTGAAAACGTGGTATCCGGATCTGCTGTATGTCAAGGGCAGAAGCGGCTATCAGTTCACGCTCGGCGATGCGGATTTCCAAATTCTCTATACGCAGGAGGAATGTATCCGTCCGCTGGATGCGTCCTGTCCGTTTACAAACGCAAATGACGCGAGCGCTGTTCTGAAGGTCACGCTCGGCGGAAAGAGCTTTCTCTTCCTCGGCGACGCTTATTTGATTGTACAGACCAATCTGCTGAAGAATTTCACCGCAGCCACGCTGCACGCCGACGTTCTGCAGGCGGCGCATCATATGTACAATGATCTGACGAAGCTGTATCCGGTCGTCGCGCCGACCTATGTGATGTGCCCGCAGTCCAGGCTGAAAACCGAAGAGACCGGACTGACGTCCTATCAGACGCTGCGGCGCGTTGTGCCGGAAGAAAACTTTTTCTTTGCGGGTGACAACATTGTCTACGGCTTTTTGCCGCAGCCCTACGGCAACATGGAAATCACGCAGACGCCGGTCGCCTGCGGCGCGTATGACAATTCGTCCCTGTAAAAACATCGACCGCCTGCCGGAAAAACGGCAGGCGGCATTTTTTATTTATGCGGCACAGTTTCTTTTCGTGTTTGCGTGGTCTGATCGAACGCCGGTTTTTCGTCGGGCTTGCTGGTGGACACCACAGGACGCAACCACCGATTTTGCACGATCAGAACACACTCGAGCGGCGCAGACAGATAGACGCAGTGATAGTCGCCGATGTCCGCCGTTCGCTCCCCCTCCCGGAAAAAAGCCGCGTCCTCCTGCGGCAGCAGCGTGTGCAGCGTTTCCTGTGTCTGTGTCGGTGAAAGCGCGCAATACGCGCCAAGCAGCGCATCTGCCGCTGCAAAAAAAGCCATACGGTCGGCACTCGAAAGCGACCGTACACGACCGTCCGGCAGCAATTTGGAGAGGATCAGCCGCACGGCATCGATCTGCGTTTCACCGCCGGACATCCGCAGTAATAGTCCCTCCTCAAGCACCGCAAAGCAATCCGACCGCTCCGGCTGCGCCGTCAGATAAAAATCATCCAGAGAAAGCGTCGTCTCCCACCACCGGTTCCAGCGTTCCAAAAACAGTGACAGATCCATGCCGCCCGTGTCGCGGCAAGCCGCAAGCAGCAGTATAAGGACGGCGCAAACAAGACATTTCCAACCGGTTTTCATGGACATCCCTCCACGCACTTATACGCGTTACGAACGTCGGATATGACAAAAACGCCTTCCGATCAGGATGGCGTTTTTCATCATATAACGATGGATTATTTTTGTTTTTCACGTCCCGCTTTCAGCAGCGGTTTCAGATACTGCCCGGTGTAGGAAGCGTCACAGGCAGCCACGGCTTCGGGCGTACCTTCAACAACGACCGTGCCGCCGCCGTCGCCGCCCTCCGGTCCGAGGTCGATGATGTAGTCGGCGGTTTTGATCACGTCCAGGTTGTGTTCAATGACGATCACCGTGTTGCCGCCCTCCACCAACGTATGCAGCACATCGATCAGGCGGTGGACATCCGCAGCGTGCAGACCCGTTGTCGGTTCATCCAGAATATAGATCGTTCTGCCCGTTGCACGCCGCGACAGCTCTGTGGAAAGTTTCACGCGCTGCGCTTCACCGCCGGAAAGCGTTGTTGCCGGCTGGCCGATTTTGACATACCCGAGACCGACGTCGTAGAGCGTTTTCAGCTTATTATAGACCCGCGGCACATTTTCAAAGAAATTCATACCTTCGACAACGGTCATCTCCAGCACGTCGTAAATGGACTTTCCCTTGTATTTGACCGCAAGGGTTTCCGCGTTATACTTTTTGCCGCCGCAGACGTCGCACGGCACAAACACATCCGCGAGGAAGTGCATCTCAATCTTGACAATACCGTCGCCCTGACAGGCTTCGCAGCGGCCACCCTTGACATTGAAAGAAAAGCGGCTTGCCGTGTAGCCCTTCATTTTCGCGTCAACAGTGTTGGCAAACAGATCACGGATGTCCGTGAACACGCCGGTGTAGGTCGCCGGATTGGAGCGCGGGGAACGGCCGATCGGCGACTGGTCGATATTGATGACCTTGTCGAGCTGATCGAGACCCTGCATGGATTTGAACACGCCGGGAAATTTGCGCGCGCCGTTGAGCTCGTTTGCCAGGTGTTTATAGAGCACTTCATTGACGAGCGAGGATTTGCCCGAGCCGGAAACGCCGGTCACGCAGACGAATGTACCGAGTGGGATCTCCACATCAATGTTTTTCAGGTTGTTCTGCGCCGCGCCGAAGATCTTCAGCGTTTTGCCGCTGCCTTTGCGCCGCGTTTCCGGTACCGGAACGAACTTCCGTCCGGACAGATATGCGCCGGTTTCCGAGGCTTCACAGGCCATGATGTCCTCGACGCTGCCCTGGCAGACGATCTCGCCGCCGCCGACGCCTGCGCCCGGACCGATGTCCACAACGTAATCCGCCTGCCGCATTGTATCCTCATCATGTTCGACAACGATCAGTGTGTTGCCGAGATCACGCAGATGCTTGAGCGTATCAATGAGCTTTTGGTTGTCGCGCTGGTGCAGACCGATGCTCGGTTCGTCCAGAATGTAGAGTACGCCCATCAGCGACGTACCGAGCTGCGTTGCCAGACGGATGCGCTGACTTTCACCGCCGGAAAGCGTTCCTGCGGACCGGGAAAGAGTCAGATAGGATAACCCGACACTGTTGAGGAAGGACAGCCGGTCGCGGATCTCTTTGAGAATAACCTTGCCGATTGTCTGCTCCCGGGGAGAGAGCTGTGCCGGCAGCGCTTCAAAAAACGCAAGTTCCTTTTCAATGGACAGCCGCGTCACCGCATCGATGTTCATGCTGCCGACCGTGACGGACAGCGCCTGCGGGGACAGCCGTGCACCGCCGCATTCCGGGCAGGGCTCACTGGTCATCAACTGCTCAATCTCATTGCGGGAAGTTTCGCTTTGCGACTCATTATAACGACGTTTAAGATTGTTGATGATGCCTTCAAATGCCGTGTAGTATACACCGCCGCCGAACGATGTCGGCCGCTCCATTTTCAGTTTTTTGCCGTCGGTTCCGTACAGCAGAACATGCAGTGCCTGCTTACTGAAATCGGCAATGGGCGTATCCATCGTAAAGCCGTATTCCTTGCCGAGAGCGGTATAATACATCGAAGCGATCGATCCCTCATTGACCGCGCCCCAGCCAAACGCCTTGATGGCGCCCTGCCGGATCGACAGTGAACGATCAGGAATGACGAGCTTCGGCGAGACCTCCATGCAGATACCGAGACCGCCGCATTTTTTGCACGCGCCGAACGGATTGTTGAAGGAAAACATCCGCGGTGCAAGCTCGTCGATGCTGACGCCGTGCTCCGGGCAGGCGTAGTTCAGGGAAAAGAGCTGTTCGGTTTCGTCGCCGAATACCACAAGCAGCAGACCGCCGGACAGCTTTGTTGCCGTTTCCACGGAGTCCGCAAGCCGCGCACGGATGCTCTCTTTCAAAATCAGGCGGTCAACAACCACCTCGACGTTGTGCTTTTTGTTCTTGTCCGGCTGAATCGTTTCCGAAAGATCATACAGGATGCCGTCGATGCGAACACGGACAAAGCCGGATTTACGCACAGCCTCCAGCTCTTTCTGAAACGCGCCCTTTTTGCCGCGGATGATCGGCGAAAGCAGCTGAAAGCGCGTCCCCTCCGGATACGCCATGATCTGATCAACAATCTGATCGACCGTTTGGGGGCGGATCTCCCTGCCGCAAACCGGGCAGTGCGGTACGCCGATGCGGGCGAACAGCAGACGCATATAGTCGTAGATCTCCGTGATCGTACCGACCGTTGATCGTGGATTTTTGGAGGTCGTCTTCTGATCGATCGAGATCGCCGGCGACAGCCCGTCAATGTAATCCACATCCGGTTTGTCCATCTGTCCGAGGAACTGCCGTGCGTAGGATGACAGCGATTCCACATAGCGGCGCTGCCCCTCTGCGTACAGCGTATCAAACGCCAGCGAGGATTTGCCCGAGCCGGACAGACCGGTGAATACAATGAATTGATCGCGCGGAATCGTTAAATCAACATTTTTCAGATTATGCTCCCGCGCCCCTTTGATAACAATGTTCTTCTCCATATACTACCTCTATTTCATCATCGCCTTAAGCTTTTCGATCTTGTCGCGCAGATAGGCCGCATGCTCAAATTCGAGCATTTTCGCAGCCTCGCGCATCTCGGCGGTGAGCTGTTTGATGACTTTTTCGCGCTCGAGGCGGGACAACTTTTTGAAGCTCTTATCCACATCCTTGGTCTTGCTGGAAATCTCCAGCACTTCACGCACATCCTTGATGATCGTCTTCGGTACGATGCCGTGATCGTCGTTGTATTTTTTCTGAATTGCGCGGCGGCGTTCCGTCTCTGTGATCGCGCGCTCCATGGACGGCGTCACACTGTCGGCATACATGATCACTTCGCCGTCGGCGTTGCGCGCGGCGCGGCCGATGGTCTGCACGAGCGAAGTTTCCGAGCGCAGGAAACCTTCCTTATCCGCGTCCAGAATTGCCACAAGCGACACCTCCGGGATATCGAGGCCTTCACGCAGCAGGTTGATGCCGACGAGCACATCGATCTCGCCCAGACGCAGGTCACGGATGATTTCCATACGTTCGATCGTATCCACATCATAGTGCATATAACGAACCTTGATGTCCAAATTGTCGAGATAATCTGTCAGTGATTCCGCCATTTTCTTCGTCAGTGTCGTCACCAGGACGCGCTCCTTGCGTGCAATACGCTCGTTGATCTCGCTGACAAGGTCGTCAATCTGTCCTTCGGTGGGTTTCACTGTCACCTTCGGGTCCAGCAGGCCGGTCGGACGGATCACCTGTTCAACGATCTGCGTGCTCTTCTCGCGTTCAAAATCGCCGGGTGTCGCGCTGACAAATATCTTCTGACCCACGATGTCATAAAACTCATCAAACCGCAGCGGACGGTTGTCATACGCCGACGGCAGCCGAAAACCGTATTCGATCAGCGCCTCTTTGCGTGAGCGGTCGCCGCCGTACATCGCACGCACCTGCGGCAGCGTCACATGAGACTCATCCACGAACAGCAAAAAGTCCTTCGGGAAGTAATGCAGCAGTGTAAACGGCGAAGACCCGGGCGCACGGCCGGACATGATGCGCGAATAGTTTTCGATGCCTTTGCAAAAGCCGGTCTCGGCAAGCATTTCCAGATCGTACTTTGTGCGCTGTTTGATGCGCTCGGCTTCGAGCAGCTTGCCCTGCTTTGTGAATTCCTCAAAACGTTCTTCCATCTCCTGCCGGATTTCTTCGATTGCGCGCGCCATCTTGTCCGCCGCGACGACATAGTGCGAAGCAGGATAGATTGCGACGTGCTGCAGGGTGGATTTGATCTCCCCGGTGAGCGGATTGATTTCGCAGATGCGGTCCACTTCATCGCCGAAGAACTCCACGCGGATCGCCGTATCATTGGAATAGACCGGATAGATTTCCACAACATCGCCGCGCACACGGAACTTGTTGCGGATAAAGTTGACATCATTGCGGTCATACTGAATTTCAATGAGTTTCTGAATGAGGGCATCGCGGCTTTTTTCCATACCCGGACGCAGTGAGATCACCATGCTGCGGTAATCAATCGGGTCGCCGAGCGTATAAATACAGGACACGCTGGCTACGATGATGACGTCGCGGCGCTCAGACAGCGCAGATGTTGCAGAATGGCGCATTTTGTCGATCTCGTCGTTGACGGCGGAATCCTTTTCAATATAGGTATCCGTCGTCGGAATGTATGCCTCCGGCTGATAATAATCGTAATACGACACAAAATACTCCACGGCATTGTTCGGGAAGAATTCCTTGAACTCGGTACAAAGCTGCGCGGCAAGCGTCTTGTTGTGTGCGAGGACCAGCGTCGGCCGATTCACACGTTCAATAATATTCGCCATGGTAAACGTCTTGCCTGATCCTGTGACGCCGAGCAAGGTCTGTTCCATCGCGCCCGCATTCAGCCCGTTGACCAGCGCTTCGATTGCCTGCGGCTGATCGCCGGTCGGTTTGAATTTTGAAACCAGCTCAAAATGATCCATGAAAACCGCACCTCCCTCGGTTCAATCTTTCTTCAATCTTAAGAGATATTATTATAGCACATCGAAGGAAGAATGTCAAACATATGTTTCATGAAAACCGCAAAAGAATTAGCGAATCTCTTGATTTCAAACCAAAATCCATCTATAATATAATTTAATGAAAAAAGATGCTTTGTTTGAATTCGGGCATTTGCCGATTCTGAAAGAAAAAATGACCGCAAAACACTTGTTTGACGGATTCCCGCAATTTAATATCATGGGGGTGGTTCTATGTTTGTTCTGCTCGCAGATCAGAACCGTGACATTCTGCTGACGTATCAGAACCTGTTTGCACTGCGCGGCGACCAAGCCGTCTGCGTCTTTGACGGAACGCAGGCACTGACTGCACTGACCGAAAACCGCTTTGATCTGCTGATCATCAATCAACAGCTGCCGCGCGTTTTTGCAAAGCAGATCATCACGTATGCAAAAGAACAGCACATTCCGTCGATCGAACTGATCGACACGCACATTTCCTCAGCCGTCCTGCTCGGAGACGTACCTGCCGCCGCGTTTCTCGCGCTCCCCTTTTCCCCGGAAATCCTCTTCGGCTACGCGGACGCAATTGTAAAAAAGGCGACCGGGACCGAACGGTTCTCCATTGGAAAGATCACGGTTGACGTCGCAGACTTTTGCTTTGCAGACAGCGACATTCCGCTGACCAGCAAGGAGATCGATCTGCTGCGTACACTCACAGAGACCGGCGTCATTACTGAAGGCAAGCACCTGAGTACCTACGTCAACGCCTTGAACAACAAACTGCTTACACTGCAGGCGCCATTCCACATTGAATATGTCTCACAGAAAGGGTATTGTATGGTGGACAACAATGAGTAAGATCCGAAAGAAATTCATCATCTATGCGATGTCGGCCATATTTGTGCTGCTGACCGTACTGCTCGGTACGCTCAACACGATCAATTTCACGCTTGTCGCCGAAGACGCCGACCGGGTGACACAGATGCTTTGCGACGGCCGCGGACAATTCGGTGGGCGCATCCTCGCCGGACAAGCCGGCCCGGCCGGCCCGGAGTCTCCGGAGCTTGCCGCAACGCTGCGCCATTTCACTGTTGCGTTCGACAAGGACGGCAACGCGCAGATGGTCGCCTTTAAAATCTCCGCCGTCGATCAGCAGACAGCAGTCGACTGGGCGCGCAGTCTGCTTGGCAAACGCACCGGCTGGACAAAAACAACGTATCGCTATCGTGTTTACACCGTTGACAAGAAAACGTTTGTCACCGTCATCGATCAGGGACGCGAACTGCTCTCCCCTTATCGCATCCTGCGGTTTTCCGCGATCGGCGAGCTGTTCTTCCTTGTGCTCAGCTTTCTGGTGCTGCTCTTTGTCAGCCGCCGGCTGCTGCAGCCGCTGGAAGAGACCGACCGCAAGCAAAAACGCTTCCTCGCCGATGTGGAAAAAGCGTTCCGTGTACCGCTGACCGTGATGCACGCCGGCACAGAACTGCTTGAAAAAGAACACGGTGCAACCGATGTGACCCGCGCCATGCACCGTCAGGTCAAACAGATGACCGCACTGGTGGAAGAGCTGGAGGCGCTGACGATTCTCGACAAGCCGAATGAAAACCGTTCCGCCTATAATCTGTCCGATCTCTGCCGGCGCATGATTGACGAAAGCAGGGCGGCGTTTGCGCAGCGGGATCTGCAATGCAGCGCCGAGATCGCGCCGGACGTCAGCCTTGTCGGCGATAATGAGGCCATGCGCCGCTGCATCGCCGAGCTGCTCGAAAACCAGACGAAATTCGCCCTGCATCAAGCCTCTGTGACTCTGCAGCAGACGCAGGACCGCATTCAGCTCACCTTTGAAAACGACACCGACCTGCCGGACGGCAGCGCCGATCAGGTCTTTGACCGCTTCACCCGATTGAAAAACGCCGAAAACGTACCCGGCGCAGGGCTCGGCCTGTCCTATGTCAAAGACATGGTGAAACAGCAGGACGGCCGTGTCACAGCCGGCGTCGAAAACGGCCGCTTCATCGTCAGCATCAGCTTATGAGGTGACGAACCATGGCAAAGATCGTACAAAATCCGGTTGTCGTCATGAAGCGGTATGAACTGAAATATCTGCTGAATGAAGAACAGACAACCTACCTGCGGCAGCAATTGACCGGTCACATGGAAGTTGACGAATTCGGGCTGTCCTCCATTGCGTCGCTTTATTACGACACCCCGGACTTCCGGCTGATCCGGGCGTCAATCGAAAAACCGCCGTTCAAAGAAAAAATCCGCCTGCGCTCCTACGGACGCGCAACAGATACATCTCCCGTTTTTCTGGAACTCAAGCGCAAAGCCTACGGCATCGTGTACAAGCGACGCGTGCCGACGACGATTCCCCTGGCAAACAAATTCTTCGCCGGTGAAGGTGATATTTGCGCACCGGGACAAATCAACCGTGAAATCTCTTATTTTCGCGACTATTACCAGACACTCGCGCCTGCCTGTCTCATCCTTTGCGACCGCGTCGCCTATTATGAACCCGGCGGCGACTTGCGTCTGACCATCGATTACAATCCCCGTTACCGCGCAACGGATCTTGATCTGACGTCAACTATGGAAGGGATTCCCCTGCTGCCGCCCGGTCACGCCATTCTAGAGATCAAAGCGCAGCTGTCCATTCCACTGTGGTTGTCGAAAATACTCAACGACGCCGAGATTCGGAAAACCAGCTTTTCAAAATACGGAGCCGCTTATCAGCAGCAACTGAGCAACTTGAAAGAGAAGAGGTAATACTTATGTTCGATTCCATTTATTCTGCAGCTGTCACCACAAGTGAATTTTTCCTGATGGCAGCCATCGCACTCGCATCCGGCCTTGTTTATGCCTGGATCATGTCCTTCCGTGTCCGTTCGACCAAACGCTTTTTCACCGTCGCGGTGATTCTGCCGTTTGTGGTCGCGTCCGTCATCACCTTTGTCAACGGCAACATCGGCGCAGGTGTCGCCATCGGCGGCGCATTCGCGCTCATCCGTTTCCGTTCGGCACAGGGCAGCGCGGATGAGCTTGCAACGATCCTGATCGCCATGGGCGCCGGTATCGCCTTCGGCATGGGCTACGTCGGTTACGGCGTCGTGATCCTGCTCGGCCTGTCCGTTTTGTATTTCCTCGTTTCCCTGCTGCCGATCTTCGCGCATCAAAGTCAGGCGGAAGATCTGCTGCTCAAGATCACGATTCCGGAAACGCTCAATTATTCGGACGTTTTCACCGACACGTTCAAACACTACCTGAAGCAGTGGGAAAATGCCGGCGTCAAAACAACCGGCATGGGTTCCATGTTCCGTCTTTCTTTCAAGATCCGTATGAAAAACCCGGCGGAAGAAAAAGCCTTCATTGACGAGCTGCGCACCAAAAACGGCAACCTTGAAATATCCATTCTCCCCTACACCGAAAAAGAAACCATTCTCTGATTGAATCATGCAGATCATGACAATCATCATTGACAGAAAGGATGATCGCTATGTTGAAAAAACTCACAGCCTGTCTGGTTGCCCTTGTGTTTCTCCTTTCGCTGACGGCCTGCGGCGGCAAAACCGATACGCCGACCGAACCGGACAACACAACCACAGCAGCCACTGACAGTACCTCCACCGATAAAGACAACACAACCGCCGTCGACACCACCGCGGAAATGTTCGCAGACGGCGACTTCAAAGACATCACCAACGAAACAGCGGACGCCACGATCACGCTGAATGGCACCACCGCTTCCATCTCCGACACCACACGCGGCAGCGACGGACAAACCGTCACGATCACACAAAAAGGCATCTATCGCGTCACGGGCAAAGGCGAGAACGTCACCATTCAGATTGATGACGACACCCAATCCGGCAATGTCTATCTCATTTTAGACAATATCACAATGACCAATGCCGGCAGCCCCTGCATTCTTGTTTCCGATGCGGACAAAACCATCCTGCAATGCATCGGCAAAAACACACTGACGGCAACCTTCGGCAACAGTGAAGATACAAAGGACGGCGCGATTTACGCAAAAGACGACCTTACGATCAACGGCAGCGGTGATCTTGCCGTCACGTCCGATAAGCACGGCATCGTCTGCAAAAACGACCTCAAGATCACAGGCGCGTCACTGACCCTGAAGACCGACGCCATCGGTCTGAAATCCGGCGACAGTCTGCGCATCGGCGGCGGCGCAATCACCGTCAGCGCTGCGCACGACGGCGTACAGGTCAGCAGCAAAGAAAACACGGGCGTGTTTTATATGAACGACGGCGCACTCTCCATCACAGCAGGTTATGACGGCATCGACGTTGCCGGCAGCGTGGTTCTCGGCGGCGGTACGCTGCAAGTGTCTGCAGGCGGCGGCGCGCAGAACACCAAAAACGACGAGACTTCACAAAAGGGCATCAAATGCGACGGCGACCTGGCAGTCACTGCGGCAACCGTGACGATTGACACGGCGGACGACGCAGTCAATGCCAACGGCAATGTCACCATCAACAGCGGAACGATCACTGCATCCAGCGCTGACGACGGCATCCATGCCGATTCAAATATCACGATCAACGGCGGAACAATCACGGTCTCCAAGGCGCTGGAAGGCTTTGAGGCACAGGCCATCACCATCAATGACGGCACGGTCTCCGTCACCGCAAGCGACGACGGCATGAACGCTGCCGGCGGCTCCGACTCCGCTTCCGATGAACGCGGCCCCTGGGGCTCCGGCGCAACCGGTACGCTCACCATCAACGGCGGCGACGTCTACGTCAATTCGCAGGGCGACGGACTGGATTCCAACGGCTCACTCTATATCACCGGCGGAAAGACAATCGTCGAAGGTCCGACCAACAGCGGCAACGGCGCGCTTGACATCGGAGAAGGCGGCGGCTGCGTTGCGGAAATCACCGGCGGTACTGTGCTGGCAATCGGCTCGTCCGGCATGGCGGTCAACTTCGGCAGCGGCTCACTTTGCAGCGCGCTGGTCAACTGCAGCGGCGACGCCGGCACGACCATCACCGTTGATGACGGCAGCGACTTCACCTTTACGGCAAGCAAACCGTTCACCTCGGTTGTTTATGCCAGTGCGTCGATGCAGCAAGGCAAGACCTACACCCTGACGGCGGGCAGCAATACTGCAACGCTCGACTTTACCGCCGGTCAGTTTTATACCGACGTCGCCGGCATGGGCGGCTTCGGTCAGGGTATGGGCGGCCCCGGCGGCATGGGCGGTCGCGGCGGTATGCGCGGTCCCGGACAAGGAACTGAAGACGGCACGCAAGGCACAGGCGGCAACGGACAAGCCTTCGGCGGCCCCGGCGGCTTTGGCTGACCCGATGCACCTGCACAAAACGAAAATACAACTGCCGGGCAGGAAACCGGCAACACCTAAAACAAAATCGGCGGCTGCGGATGATTCCGCGGCCGCTTTTTCGTGCGCCAATAATAATGACCGCCCTGTGTTCCTCTTCTGCCGGGATAAACTGCGGCGGTTTGCGGATTTGCTGCAGGAGATCTTCGACCACATCAAGGCGCTGATCCGCGGCGGCACGCTTTCCAAGACGGCCGAGGACTTTGCGCTGATGACGGCAGACCGGGCACAGCAACTGCGGCAGGAGTTCCTTGCGGCGCTGGATCAGGTCGGCGAGAACGCGAAGCAGGGCGAGCAGAACAAAAGCGGAACAAAATATTCTGTGAAGGGATTGACGAAAGGCAAAGTTGGGCGGTATAATAGCAACGGAATTCGTTTAGACGAACAAACGTATGCAATGGTTAAATCCGCGCTGATGAGAAAAAACGCTGCAACCGGAAAGCCTTTGAATCGTTTTGTGTATGTTTATGCAGCAGACCAGTTCTTTATCTGTGAAAACAAAGATACTGAGGAATATGACAACTTTAATGTTCTTAAAAGGCTGAATCCAGAAACAGATTATGACGAGATTGCATTTTTCGAAGGAGGACTAAAAAATGGCGCTTTCATCGACGACGCAAAGATTTCTGACTTTATTAATAGGATTGACACAGGCAGGCGTTATCGATCAAAACGAAGCCAAAATACTGATGATTCTTCTCAAAGAGGATCATCAGCGACAGGCGTTGATCGACTTCGCATTGAAAACAGAGGGGAACTTGACGAGTTCGGATCTGCTAGGAGCGGCGCTAGAGATCGACGAGGAGACGACATCGACGAACGAGTAAAGCACTCACTCGGGATCACGGCGGCGTCAGAGGCGGACAAGAGCCTTACGGCGAAGGTCACGGCGCTGGAGCAGATCAACCGCGATCTGGAACGGCAGGTCAAGGACTACCGGCTGCAGGCGCAGGCAGGCGGCGCACGGCAAGTTGCGAAATTCGACAGATGTCAATGTTTTCCGCCTTTGTATCTTGACAAGAGAATCAGCCGTATGCTATAATATAAAAAAATACAGGAGGTCTTTTTATGGTAGTATGTGCAGAAATGTTCGTAGCAAAACTTCGCGCCAAGGAGTTGACCTTTAACGTCAGCGAAATGAGCGACGGTGACATCCGCGTGATGGTTCCCTTCAGCGGAAAACAGTTCAACGCAATTTTCTCCGGTGATGATGACGGTCGCCGCGTTGCAATGCGTACTGTCTTCGAAAAATGCCCGGAAGATCGCATGGCTGATCTGCTGATCGTCTGCAACTCGCTGAACGTTCAGTATAGATGGCTGAAGTTCTGTGTTGACAACGACAACGATATCATGGTGGAAGACGACGCCATTCTTTCCCCGGAATCCGCAGGCGAAGAATGTTTTGAACTGCTTGTTCGTACCGCCTCTATCCTTGACGATGTCAAGCCCGTCATTATGCGTGCGCTTTACTCCTAAACCCTGGCAAATTCAAAATCCCGGAACACACGTCCCGGGATTTTTTTCACGGAGGTTCTTTCATGAAGTTTATCAAATTGACAGTTCTGACACGTTCTTTTGATGCGATCTACGAGTACAACAAAAGCGGTCGTTCTTTCTGGGAAGATTTTGCCGATCTGCTGCGCAAGAATCATGCGGAAGCCGCCATGGAAAAGCGCGGCAAGTTTCAGTGCATGTTTTACTTTCCTGCCGCACAGGATGATCTCTCCCCGCAGATTTCGGAATTGCTTGAGCGTCTCGGACAAAACCCGGAGAATTTTATCATCTCCATATCCGATATGTCCCTTGCTGACATTGAAAAACTGAAAGGTACAGACGCCGGTCAGCCCTGGTTCCAGACGGCAGAAACACAGATTGCATCCGCATCCGAGAAAACCAACAAAACCGCTGCTGCCGCTGTTGCAGAACAAAAGCAGCCTGCTGCCGTTCAACAGGCAGAAGACAACGCCGTTCCGAAAAAAAGGCCTGCGCCGAAAGCAAGTGAAGCGGACGATAAGCCGCAGGACGCCGGCAAAGATCTAGCGGAAGAAGCATCTCGCATCAGCAAATTGAAGGCATCGCTTCTGCAGGTCGTCCACGGACAGCAGCACGCCGTTGACGAAGTTGTGCAGACCATTTTTGAGTGCGACGCTTTCAATCGACACAATGAAGAACGCGTTGGTCCGCTTGCAACGTTTCTGTTTACCGGTCCTTCCGGCGTCGGCAAAACATTTCTTGCAAAGCAATGCGCAAAAATGCTCGGCCGGAAAACAAAGGTTGTTGACATGAGCGAATACTCCGACAACCTCGCCAACGGAAAGTTCAACGGTGAACACGGGCAACCCGCCGAGGTCACCGGCTTTGTGCGCAACCATCCCGACGGCATTATCATTTTCGATGAAATTGAAAAGGCACACATCAATACCATCTATTTGTTTCTGCAGATTCTCGATTCAGGCAGACTGATGGATATGAAGCTGAATAAGGAAGTCTCCTTCCGGGATACAATCATCTTCATCACAACGAATGCCGGCGCAAGCCTCTATGAAGATCCGACCGTCATTGATTTGTCAAACGTCTCACGGCGGACCATTCTGGAAGCGCTGCGCACCGACATCAAGCCCGGCACCAATGACGAACCTTTCTTCCCCGAATGCATCACGACCCGGTTTGCAAACGGTCATGTCCTGCTGTTCAATCATCTGGAGCCTTTTGCGCTCATGCAGATCGTGAGCGACGAGATTCAAAAGCAGGTCGACCTGTTCCACAAGGCATACGGTGTTGAAGTCTCTTATAATCCTTCCATGCTTTCCGCGCTGGTGCTTTATTCGACCGGCGGTCTTGCGGATGCGCGATCCCTGCGCGGCACCGCAAAAAATATGATTGTCAAGGAACTGCAGGATATCCTTCTGCAGACCTATCAGACAAGCGGCGACGGTGTGAACACGCTCAAACATATTGAAATCACTGTGGAGCCTGAAAGAAATCAGCCGGAGGTTTCCCTTCTGTTCTCCGGACAAAAGACTACACACGTTCTTGTTTTCGCAGACGAATACATCACAAATCAGATTCGCCCGACGTTAAAGGACGACGCTGTCGAATACACGTTTCTCAGCAATCCCGACGAAATGAAGCGCTGCGCCAGAGGTGTTGTCGACTACGTTTTGCTGGACCCCGCTGCCGGAAGCCGCCCCATGCAGAGAATGCCGAACGATCTGGAAGATGTTGACGCAGAAGGTATGGATATCTTCCGTTATCTCAAGGAATACTTCCCGGAACTTCCCATCTACTTTCTCGATGTACGCAGCCGCGGTAAGGCTGCATTTGCAACGCTGCTCGCAAATGGCGGCCGCGATGTGATCACGGTAGACACCGATGCACCGGAGGCCACGCAAGAACAGATCCGCATGCTGTCGTTCAGCGCACTGGTCAACAATTCGACCTTCTCTCTCGGTCGTTCAAGCAAAATTCTGACCTACAACTGTTCGCAATACAGTATCGACGAAGCGCACGCCGTGATCAGCTTTGACAAGCTTGCCCTCGGTTATGCCCCTTCGTCTTCGGACAGTGACGTCATGGTCAGCGGCAACGCGAAAAACAACATCACCTTCGCGGATGTCATCGGCTGCAAAGAAGCCAAGGCGGCACTCAGCGATTTCTGTCGCTTTGTTGCGGACCCGCGCAAGCTTGTCATGCAGGGTAAGAAAATTCCCAAAGGCGTTTTGCTTTACGGCCCGCCGGGTACCGGCAAAACCATGCTTGCCAAAGCGATGGCCAACGAGGCAAAGGCTGCGTTCATTCCGACGACCGCAACTGCGTTATTCGGTCCGCTGGTTGGCGAAAGCGAAAAAAATGTCCGCGAACTCTTCCGTCGCGCGCGCCGCTATGCGCCGGCCATCATCTTCATTGACGAAGTTGACGCCATCGCGCGCACACGTACCGGCGCATCAATCAACACGCACAATGAGGACACCCTGAACGCCTTCATTGCGGAAATGGACGGCTTTGCCACTGACGACCGCCATCCGGTCTTCATTCTTGCGGCAACAAACTATGACGTCTCCGGCGAAGGTCCCCGTGTCCTCGACCCGGCTTTTGTGCGCCGTTTTGATCGCAAAATTTATGTGGATCTTCCGGATACGGATGAACGCTATGCGCTGCTGAAAGCAACACTTGAGCGACACGGTGTTGATCTCGGCGCAGATCACGACGCAATTCTGAAGAACCTTGCAGACCGCTCTTCCGGTATGAGCAACGCGGATCTTACGACCGTGATCGATATGTTCCTTCGGACGTGCGAAGACAAGGAACCGACCGGCACAGGGCTGATGGATGCTCTTGACACATTCCGGTTCGGTGAAGTGAACGAACTCGATCCTGCAGACCTGCGTCAAACTGCCTGTCATGAGTCCGGCCATGCGCTTGTTTCGTATCTGCAGGGAGAGATGCCGGCCTTCCTCACCGTCGTTTCCAGAGGGAATTTCGGCGGCTATATGGAGCATTCCCGCGACGAAAAGAAAACCTCCACCACCTTCCGTGAGATGATGCAGCGCGTCTGCACCTCCCTCGCCGGCCGTGTCGCAGAAATAGAAGTCTACGGGGCAGACGCGGGTCTCAACACCGGCGCCTCCAGTGACATCAAGCACGCGCGCTACCTGGTCAAAACCGCACTGAATGAGTACGCCATGGGCGAAAAGCTCTTTACCGCCGGTACGGATGAAGAATGCGAGGCGTTGATGCAAGAGCAGTTTATCCGCACAAAGGAGCTGCTGCACACACACCGTGCCGCGCTCGATGCGCTCACCGATTTGCTGACGTCCAAAAAGAGTCTGGACAAAACCGAATTGGAACGCTTTTTCGCTGCGATGGACAACTGATCTCAATCAAAAACAGCGGCTGCGGATGATTCCGCGGCCGCTTATTTTATATGACAAACCCGCTTTTCATAGTTTCTTGCGGCGATTCGTGACTGGTACATGGGAGAGATCGGCATCGCGTCATACGAGGACGCCATCCGGGGAATCCTCGGGCAGTATGCGGGCACCGACGAGAACTTCACACGGGCGGACGCGGAAGAGGAATTTTTCGGCGAGGCAATGACGGGCCTGTTCGGCACCGAGGACGGCGTGAAGCAGTTCCTTTCCTGGCTGAACGACGACAGCCGGTTTGACACACAGGAGAAGAAGAGCATTCTGCGGCGGTTTGCGGATTTGCTGCAGGAGATCTTCGACCACATCAAGGCGCTGATCCGGGGCGGCACGCTTTCAAAGACTGCCACGGACTTTGCGACCATGGAAGCGGACCGGGCGCAGATGCTGCGGCAGGAGTTCCTTGCAGCGCTGGATCAGGTCGGCGAGAATGCGAAGCAGGGGACGAAGGAAGGCAGCGGGAAGTTTGCAATCAAATATCCGAAGTTCACACAAGCGCAGATTGACGAAAACGTACGGACGCTTGCCGAAATGGATGTCGTGTATCAAGTGCCTGAGAAACGGCTGGAGAAAACCGGGAAACGGCCGAGTGACATCTACAGCGAATACTTTGACAAGTGGGGGAACAACATCGAATCCGAACGATTTGGAGACATTGCGCTGTCAAAGTCAAGCGTGAAGTCTGAAATCCGGCATGGAACCACAGCCGAAAAGCTGGCGTCGATTGAAGCCATTCCGAGCGTGATCGAAAACGGTGAGGTCATTTTCTTTGGAAAGAAAGAAAGCAAAACCACCGATAGGATCATCGTCGCGGCGCCGATCACAATCGGTGAAGAGCATTACTTTATGGGCGTTATGCTGCAAAGAGACGATCGAAATCAAAGGTTGTATCTTCACAATGTAGCAATCGAAAAAGAAGCTGTCGATGCTACAACGGGTATCCTGGTTACGACAGGGCGCGTTGAAGCAAATGACCGCTTCTTTACAACAAGTATACTCCAAAACGCGATCAATGTCAAGCAGGAAATTCGTCGAACGAGTGAAAACAACGTGCAGGATTCGGGAAAAGACGCACGAACGGACGCCGACATTGACGAACGAGTAAAGCACTCGCTGGGGATCGACGCGGCGTCGGACGCGGAAAAGAGCCTTGCGGCGAAGGTCACGGCGCTGGAACAGATCAACCGTGACCTGGAACGGCAGGTCAAGGACTACCGGCTGCAGGCACAGGCAGGCGGCGCACGGCACGTCACGGACCTTCGCCGGGTGCGGCAGGTTGCGCAGCGGTTCAAAAAGAACTACAGCTCGGCCGTTCCGGTCGATCAGCTCACGAACCGGCTGTTCGACTATTATCAGCAGCTTGCCAATGAGGGCGACCTTTCGTGGGACGTGATCGCTGCCGGCAGCGGCGACATTGCGGAGATGATTCTCAAAGAGAGCAGGCACATGACCGGCGTACCGCAGGAAAATCTTGACATCATCGAGGATATCCGCAGCGTCGGGATTACACTGAACGAAGGGCAGAAGGCCGCAGCACGGGAAAAATTCGGTTCCTACGGCGCGTTCTTCCGTGCGGCGACCGGTTCGCTGCGCATCCGGAAAGACGGCACCGCGGGGGCGGTTCCGCTCGATCAGCGGTACAGTGAGCTTGCGGACAAATACCCGGGGCTGCTCTTTCGGCTCTTTCGTGCGGCACACCCAACCGACAAAAAGCTTTAATCTTTATTTGTTTTAATATACCAAAGTTTGTCTCCGAAGTCAACGATTCGGCAAAAACGTAAGATTTCATTCTGCTATGGAAATTTATATACAGACGTAAAACGGCCCTCCTGTCGTTTGACAGAAGGGCTGTTGTTTATTTAAAAAAAAAACAGGATTGCTGCCTTGGTCAGAGCAGAAATCCTGCTTTGGCAGGGGTGGCAGGATTTGAACCTACGAATGCCACAGTCAAAGTGTGGTGCCTTACCCCTTGGCTACACCCCTGTGCCGCAATAAAAAAAGATGGGGTGGATAATCGGATTCGAACCGATGGCCTCCAGGGCCACAACCTGGCGCTCTAACCAACTGAGCTATACCCACCACATATTG
>CACYCR010000162.1 GCA_902772935.1 Oscillospiraceae bacterium | reverse complement strand
GACTGGCATCAACTTGCGTTCCGGTTTCCGAACGGCATTGCAAACTGGGAAGCCGACTACACCCACGGCATCCTCTATTTTCTGGCGGCCGGTTGGGGTGTGTTGGGGCTGCTCAGCGTGATCGGACTCATGATTCGCTCCACCTATAACCGCCGGCTGATGAAAGCCTTATGGATGCCCGGCGTGATTCTTCTGTTGATGGGGCTCTATCCGCTCCTTTACGCTTACCCCGGCCAGGAAGTTGTTTTGATTCAAAGGATCTTTGAAATGAATGATTTCATCTGCGTGAGCTGTATTCTGCTTTGGGAAAGCCTGGTCATTGCGCGGATTATTGTTTCCAACAGCGATTACCCGGCCATCTTTGCCGCTTCTTCGCTGCACGCCGGGCTGGCCGACCGCGATTTTCAGGTGCGGCAGACTTCGGCGAACGCGATCACGCCGCAGCCGGAAGAGCTGCGCAAAGCGCAGAACGGCGAGCTGCTTTTGCCGGACGGCGATACGCTTTTGAAGGCGCGTTCTGTGCAGGGCGGCTGGTTTTATTGGACGGAGGACATCTCCGATTTGCGGCGGCTGAATGAACAATTGAAAGAGACCGCCGAGGATCTGAAGGAAGAACACGCCGTGCTGCAAGTGACTGCCGAAATGGATGACAAACGCCGTGCAACAATCACGCAAACAAAGCTGTATGACAGTGTGAACGCTTCCATTCGGCCGCAGCTTGAAAAGTTGGATGCCTGGATAGCGGCGCTGCCGGCCGAAGAAAGCGCCTATCGGGATGTGTTGTGGCGCTGCGGCGTCCTGCTGGCCTATTGCAAACGGCGAAGCAACCTGCTGCTGCAGGCACAGGAGCACCCGGTTCTGACCGCGCAGGAGCTGCGGCAATGCTTTGAAGAATCCGCCATGGCGCTGCGTCTGGCAAAGATTTCCTGCACTGTCAATGTGGAAACACAGATCCGCATTTCCGCGCAGAGCGCCGCCGCGCTTTATGAAGCGTTTGAGACTGCGCTTGAGCGTGTGCTGCCGGTGCTTGCCGCAGTGGAAATTTATCTGACGTGTAAGAATGAACAGGAAGTGACACTGCGCCTGACGTTCTATATCCTTGCAGACGTCCTGTCAGAGCAGGCGCTTTTGGCGCTCCGGCAGGATTTTGAGGAAACCAAAAGCGACGCCGATAACAAAGAGATCCGGTTAATTCTCGTTGGTAAAAATCAGGAGGTGGATAATCTATGACTTTACTTAATCTTCCGCTTCCAGTTTTGCGCCTTTGTGCCGTTGTATTCTATCTGCTGAGTCTGTCCTCTCTGTTCTGCGTGGCGCTGGCCTTTCGTCTCCCTTCCGCAAAAGCGGTCTTTGCCTGCGGCTTGCTCGGCGGACTGTTGACGTTTCCTGTTGCAACCTTTCTTCCGCTCTATTTCGTACGGCTGCTTTCCGGTCAGCCGCCGGAAGACCATATTCGTTCCTTCCTTTCACTGCCTGTATGGATGGTCGGACTGCTGGCGGTGTTGTCGCTTGCTGCAATCGTCTGGATGATCGTGCGTCTGCGTCGCCTGCAAAGAAGCGTGCTGACTGCGCAGTCGCTTTGCGAGGGGCTCGACCAGTTGCCTGACGGCATCTGTTACAGCCTGCCGGACGGCTTCCCGAAGATGGTGAACAGCCGGATGCAGGCCATCGGCAACGCGGCCTTCGGCGTCGGCGTAACCGATACGCGGCAGCTGGACGAAAGATTAAAATCGCGTGATCTGCAGCCCGGATGCACGGTGGACGAAGAGGAGAACACCACCTTTTTGCGGCTGCCCGACGGCAAGGTCTGGCATTTGAAGCAACAGCAGGTGACGACCACCGACCGACCGATGGTCGAAATGATCGCCTATGACGTGACAGAACGCTATTACGACCTGATTGAGCTGCGCACGCGCAACGCACGACTGGAAGAGACAAACCGGCAGTTGAGTTCATATCTCCAGGAGATCGACGCCATTGTACGCGAACGGGAGATCCTTGACGCCAAGATCCGGTTTCACAATCGGCTTGGGCAATGCCTGCTGGTGCTGCGCAGCTATCTGACCGGGATGGAAACAGACCGTAAAACCGTGGACGAACAATTGCAGCATACAGTTTCGCTGCTGCAAAACAACGGACCGGACAGCGGTACCGGCGACAAGCTGCAGGCGGTTTTGATTGCAGCCGAGGTCATCGGTGTGGAGATCCGGATTCGCGGTGAGGTTCCGCCGCCGCTGCATAACCTGTTTGCCGTTGCCGTCCATGAATGTCTGACCAACACCGTCAAGCACGCGCATGGACATCTGCTGGAGGCGGACATCACACAGGACGAAGCGCAAATCCTGATTACACTGCAAAACGACGGCGCACCGCCCAAAGGTCCCGTGAAGGAAACCGGCGGCCTCGCCAATTTGCGCATCATGGCGGAGAAAAACGGCGGCACGATGGAAATTGAAAGCACACCGGTGTTCCGCCTGTGTCTGCGCTTTGACCGCACAGAAGAAGAAAGCGGCTCAAGCAATCATCCGGCCGGAGGTGAATTCGTATGAGTAAAACCCGCGTGATGATCGTTGACGACCAGGTGTTGTCGCGACGGTATTTTGAACTGATGATCAGCGCCTGCTCGCAGTACGAGGTGGTGCTGTCGGTGGAATCTGCATTTGCGGCGGATGTGTACCTGCTGGAAAAACCAATTGATCTGATTCTGATGGATGTGCTGATGAGCGACGGCTCCAACGGTCTGGACGCCGCCGAAACGATTAAACGCGCGTTTCCGCATATCAAGATCATTCTGGTGACAAGCATGCCTGAGCAAAGCTGGATGACGAAGGCGAAATCGATCGGTGTGGAAAGCTTTTGGTACAAGGAAGCGCAGCAAATCGAACTGCTTGACGTCATGGACCGCACCGTGTCGGGTGAATCGGTCTATCCTGAGGTCGCGCCGCCCGTAAAGCTCGGCAAAGCGGCCCGCGATGTTTTCAGCGATCGGGAACTGGACGTGCTGCGCGGCATTGCCGCCGGCAAAAGCAATAGCGAGATCGCACAATCGCTGTTTGTTTCTGAAAATACGATCAAGACCCATGTGCGCACGCTGCTGCAAAAAACAGGCTACGCCAACCGCACAGAGCTGGCTGTCCACGCGCGCGTGGTCGGTCT
>CACYCR010000161.1 GCA_902772935.1 Oscillospiraceae bacterium | reverse complement strand
GCGGGAAATCACTGTGCATTTTCCGCTTTACAGCGGCGTCACGCGGCTTGAACTCGGCTTTCCGGCGGGCAGTACGCTGGGCAGGGCATCCGCCTATCGGATGGCGGTGCCGGTGGTGTACTACGGTTCCTCCATCACGCAGGGAGGATGCGCGTCCCGCCCGGGCAACGCCTATCAGAACATCCTGTCTCGGCTTCTGTCCTGCGACCACCTGAATCTTGGCTTTTCCGGCAGCGCACGGGGGGAGGCCTGCCTGGCGCAATACATCGCCGGGCTCTCCATGTCCGCTTTCGTGCTGGACTATGACCATAACGCGCCCGATCCGGCGCACCTTGAGGCAACTCACGCGGCGTTTTTCCGTACCGTCCGCGAAAAGCAGCCGACGCTTCCGGTGTTTTTGCTTTCACGCCCGCAGCCGAACCCGAACGAAGAGGAACTGCTTCGCCGCGATATCGTCCGTCGGACGTGGGAAGCGGCTGTGAAGGCCGGAGATCGGAACGTCACGTTTTTCGACGGCACAGAGATGCTGCGCCTTTTCGGCGGTGATTCCGGCACCGTGGACAACTGCCACCCGAACGACCTCGGCTTTTACTGTATGGCGAAGACGCTGGAACCGGCTCTGAAAGCCGCTTTGCAAAAGCAATCACAGAGAAAAGAATAAGAAACGAAAAAAGGAATGAGAATCATCGCTATGCGTCCGCAAATCATAAATATCATCAATTTTATCAGAGCTGTTGAACCCAGAGAGCCGGTTGACCTTCTTACACCTGTGAAAAAGCAGGCTGAGCTGATGCAGAAACACAAGCTCAGGGGCACATTCCTGCTGCAGTATGACGCTCTGATCAGCCCTGAATATACGGATTTCCTGAAGAGCCTTGACCCGGCGCAGTTTGAATTCGGCGTCTGGTTCGAAGTTGTGCAGCCATTGTGTGAAGCGGTCGGTGAAACATGGACTGGTCGATTTCCCTGGGATTGGCACGCGCAGCACGATCTGCCGCAGGGATACGCTCCCGAGGCAAGAATCAAAATGACCGACTGCCTTTTCGGCAAATTCAAAGAAGTATTCGGCAGTTATCCGCGCGTAATGGGCGCATGGGTGCTTGACACAATCTGTATCAATCACGCCGACGGGCAATACGGTTTCGACGCTCTGTGCTGCTGTAAAGAGCAATTCGGAACAGACGGCTACACGCTTTGGGGCGGTTACTACGGCCAAGGCTATTATCCCTCAAAAAAGAATTTCTTTGTTCCTGCGGCAACAAAAGATAATCAGCTCTCTGTTCCCATTTTCAGAATGCTTGGCTCAGATCCTGTTTATCAGTATGATTTCGGGCGCAACATTGACGGCCAGTATGACACAATGCAGGGCGTGATCACCTTGGAGCCCGCAAGCGGAAACGGCGGCTGCAACCCCGCCTGGGTGGATTGGTACCTGCGCGAGAATTTCAACGGAGAATGTCTCTCTTTCGGTTATGCGCAGGCCGGTCAGGAAAACTCCTTCGGCTGGGAAGGCATGGCGAGTGGTCTCGAATACCAGTTCAGGAGATTTGAAGAACTCAGCCGCCAGGGAAAAATAGAGATTCTGACGCTCGGTGAAACCGGCAGAAGATTCACGGATGCCTATGAAATCACGCCCGCATCCGCAATTTCGGCGCACACAGCGTGGGACGACCCCGGCAAATGCTCTTTCTGGTACAGCTCCCGTTATTACAGAATCAATGTTTTTTCGGACGAAAACGGAATCAGGATCAGGGATATCTACACATTCAATGAGGATGCTGCAGACCCTTACCTTATAAAGCGCTGCAATACAGACGACATCATATATGAAACCGACCGTGTGCTTGACGGCAACCGGCAGTCCGGCAACGGGGTGCTCGCCGGCATCTGTCCGCTCTGCGCACGTACCGGCGAACCGTTTCACGGATACGACTATGTGTTCACAGACCTCGGAAACGGCGTATGCGAAATCGCGTTTGACGCGCTTGCTTTCCGATTCGCCCCCGAAAGCTGTTCCGTAAGCCATCCGGACGGCGTGAAGCTGAAAAAGGTGGTCGGCAGAGAGAGCGAAATGCCGGATGCAGACTGCCCGGTCAGAGCGGTTCCGTGTCGCGGCAGAACGGGATTATGAAAACAACAAACTGAGCAAACTCTAAGCATGTACTTTTTGCGCGCTTTTCACTCGACTTTGAACCTTTAGCGCGCTTCTCAGCACAGTAAAAACCTCTTTTG
>CACYCR010000160.1 GCA_902772935.1 Oscillospiraceae bacterium | reverse complement strand
CCCCCAACGGAACCCACAACTAATCCCGCACCCTCGGACAGCGGCGGCGACAGCAAAGGGGATTACCTGCATTGGCTGCGTCATATTTTCCGTGCAATCATCAACTTCTGGCACCGTGTGTTCCGAATCAAATAAACCGAAGAGAATCCTATGCAATCAAAAAGCAGCAGGCAATGAAACCTGCTGCTCTTTGCGTTTGTTATCCCGGAAAAGAACCTGAAAAGGTGAATTTAACTCTGCCTTGGCTGCGAAGCAGATAATAGGTTTCTACTACAAAATCGCAGATTTTCGCTTTGCTTCCGGTTTTCTGATGATTTCCTTATCCGATCGGTGCAGGCAAGACATCCGCCGGAGATTGCAAGCGCATGTCTGCATAGATGGGGAAGTGGTCGGAAACGAACCGGCCGGATACACCTGTGGTGACGGTACGGTATACCTGTGGCTGCACGTGATCATTCACCATAATATAGTCGATGATGTCCTGTTGGTGCATTTGCGGCTGTGCGTTATGGAATGTGCCGAAGCCGACGCTGTCCAATGAAGCGCTGCGCGTATCCGTCAGGTAAGATGTCAGAATCTGATGCGCAGGTGAACCGGGTTGGTTGTTCAGATCCGCCGTGAATACCACCGGCAAATCAGAAAAGTGTTCCTTTGCAAACGCAACGATCATGTTGGCTTCCTGCACCTGTGCCGTTTTACCCTGATTATCAAAATGGGAATTGATATGCGCATAAACCTCTCCGGTTTTGCGGTTTTTCAAAAGGGCCCATGTGCAGATGCGCCGATAGGCGGCATCCCAACCGACAGAAGGTTTCTGCGGTGTTTCGGAAAGCCAGAACGTGCCCGCATCCAACAGTCGGTACTTGACTGCGTTATATACGATGGGGTTGAATTCACCGATCGGAACACCCTCACGGCATATGCCGACGACGCTGTAGCCGACCAGGGATCGCAGTGCGGGCATCCAGAGTGTGGTGGCCTCTTGTACGCCCATGGAATCGGGCGCAATCTCTGAGATCTGCTGCAGGGCAATGAGAATCCGGTGTTCCATCCCGGTGCCGTTTACATCTGTGTTGCGAATGTTGAACGAACAGATTCGAACGGTATCCGGCGTCTGTTCGCTTACGGCGATCAGCGGAAATGTATCCGGTTCATAGGTGTCGGTCCACGTGATGCCGAACAGCCCGGTCAGGCCGGCTGCTGCAGCAACCAAAAAGCTTAAGAAACGTTGATAGATGGTCATGTGCTGCGCCTCCTTTTTCAATCAAAGAATACCGGTTTTCTGAAAGAGTCCATGCTGTTTTCACGCCTGCCGGCAGAATCATTCCGCCGTGAACGGCAGACGGATGGTTTTGGATTTCTTATGATATGCGCTCTCGGCTTTGACAAAGAGCGTATAGCTTTTGCCGGATGCAAGCTTGCTGCCGTCAATTCGGAAATCGGCTGTCTCATCGTCATCAAACACATAGTAATCATTGACGAACGTATCCGAAAACACGGGGAGTCCTCTGTCATCAAGGATCGTGAGCTTGTAGCTGTGTACCACATACCCTTCGGCAGCAGTCGCTTCGTCAAAGGAGATGACCCATTCGCCGCTTTCGTTTCTGCGTGCTGCTGCCGTTGCGTCCTCGGCAAAAACGGGGGCGGTATCGTGCGCCAGACGGTTTTTGAAGGTGTAGCTGTAGGTGCTTTGGTCGTTCACGTTGTCGATGTAGTAATCGCAGAAGCAGGTCTGCGAAAAGACGTCATACCCCGGATGCGCACACTGCCGTCGTTGTCGGCTTCGATTACACAGATCTGCGCGGCTTTGTCAAAGCCGTCGGGATATTGGCCGGGGATAAAGTTTTTGTCAAGTTCAAACGCTGCCATCGCGCCGCAGCCGACTGCGGTATATGTGGATTGATAGATGCTTCTCGGGTCGTTCATGGGGAAGTGGGAATGCCCGGAAAAGTCAACGATGCCGGGATGCTTTACGAAAACGAGATTCAGCTGCGGGTCAGACCAGAATTCGCTGGGATAGACTGTGCCCCAGATGTGCGGGTGCTGGAACACAAAGACCGGTTTTCCGTTTGCGTTTTTTTCCGCCCGGGTGATCGTTCTGTCAAGCCAGGCAAGACTGTCCGGCGTAAACGTCCATTCGGTCAGAGACCGGACACCGGAAAAGGCGATGCACGGAAAGCCGTTGATTTCAGTTGCCAGGTTCGGCTCTTGCTTGAAATACTTTAAAAAGTATTCCCGGTAATGATCGTCCTTGAACTCATGGTTGCCGTGGATATTGATCATCTGTGTGCCGTCTTTTACATGCGCCTGCAGTGTTTCGGCATAGTTCCTGTAATCATCCTCGCCGCCGATGCTCGTAAAATCTCCCAGACCGAAAAAGGCGTCGATGCCGGGATAGGTTTCGTCTTTTTCAAACAGCAGATATGCAGTGTCGATTGCATTTGCCACATTGTCGTTGCGATTGTGCGAGTCGGTAAACGCCACAAGTCTGACAGCGGGAACGAAATCGTCGGGAACAGGGCGGACGTCATCGACCGTGCCTTTCGTCATCAGAAAAAGCTGCATGGGCATTGCAATCGTCAGCACGGAAAAGAGACCAAAAACAATTCCAATGATCCAGTTTTTGATTTCAACAAGATTCATACTGTACCTCCGCAATGGGGATATATCTGTTAACCTCAATATACCATATTCTTCCGCATTTTTCAATGGATTATTTAACGCTCGTTTTTTCTGCTTTTGAAAAAGCGGCGACAGATCATTGCTGTCATATAAGCGTGAGGCATATTTGTTTTCATCTTTTCTGCGTGTGGAATGCCCGGCTTTTTGTGTTTCTGGGCGCGATGTTGTGCATATCTACAAAAATCGACTGCTTTCATTCGGTTTTTTCTCCTGCGTGAACGCGGGGAAAGCCTTGATTTTTATATGGAGAATATCATATAATAAAGGGCAACTATTTTACAGCGATTTTGAGGAGGATTTGGGTATGTTTGAAAAAATAGTTTCGCTGTTGCTGATTCCGATGCTGTTCTTCCAGACGCTCGTGCCGGCGTTTTGCGGCAACAAAAACGAAGTGACGTTCAGCGAAGAGGACATTGCGCAGCTGCATTCGCTGCATGACTACGTGGAGTACGTCCGTGAAAAAGGCGCGCCGGCGTTTTCGACGGCGACTTTTGTGAAGGAAACGGAACCGCTGCGCGAAGCACTCCGCAGCCTGACCGGCCGACCGTTTGCGAATGATGACGAAGCCTATCTGAAAGTTCAGATGGATGAAACGATGACCGATTTGTGCAAGTATATTTCCGACAATTCCGGTCTGGATGTTGCGCTGCTTTTCGGTACGCTGCCGAACCTCAACAAGCCGGCGGAGATCGCCGTGCAGGTGTTTGATATCAATACGACAGAGCTGCGCACGAAGTTTTATGAGCTGCGCGACAAGGCGTACGACGAAGGCAACGATTTCTATGGACACCTGTTGTTCCTGCTCGGTGCATATTTCAGCGTCATCAGCGACGTAAAAATGTACACGATTCCCTATGGCAGCAACCCGGATGAGGTCGAGGTGCAGCTTGACGTGACATATGCGGACGGCGCCATGGAACAGATGCGTCCGGGTACGGTCATCAATACGGCGACCGGCACGGTACACGGCTGGCACCGCAACGGTATGATTTCACTCGGCTTTGATTGTGATGTCTATGACCTTTTGGTGTACGGTACGGTCGACTGCTGGCAGCGTTCACTGGGCTTTACGGTCCTGTATGACATCCTCGGCAATTCCACGCCGGTGTTCAACATGACCACCCGCCGCTTTAAGTTCAACTACAATGACAAGGAATGGATGATCCAAATCTGGAAGGGCAACTACGCGTTGATTTCAAACGGCGTGGAGGTCGGCGTTTACAATCGGCCGAAGGGAACGCTCGGTACCAAGTTCGACAGTGCGTCTGACGACGAAATGATGAATATGACGGTGGCACTGTATCACGGCGATGAGAAGCTGTTTGAAAAAGGACCGATGATGCATTGGTGGATGAGCGCGTTCAAGCTCAGCAAGAACATTTATCAGCCGAAGGATCTGACGATGGAGTTTACCATTGAACTGCCGGACGAAGACTTCCTGCAGGCATTTTCCACCGCGATCGACAAGCATACCGCGCATGATGTGACCTACACGACGGACGGACTGAAGATCACGGGAACCTTCTGAGAATACCGCAGGAATGCATGAAAAAGAGCAAGGCTGTTGCCTTGCTCTTTTTGTCTTTTGCAAAATTGCCGCGTCAGCCGGTGTAGCTGTGTGTTTCGCTGAGCAGCGTGAACGTGTCGCGGTTGGTGTTAAAGCGGATGGAAACTTGATCAACCGGTTTCGGCATGCCGTCATCACCTGACACATAATAGGTGAACGTTGCGCTACTGTCGAACAGAATCTCATCCGTTATGAGGGTAAACGTCACTTCGTTGCCGGTTCGTTTTACACGGGGCAGATACAAAGACACATTGTGCTTTTCCGCGGGGTCGGTTTCCCACCAGCCGGTTTGATCCGGATACGCTGTTTTGCAGACGTAGGGGTGCTCGTACAAATAGGCGGCCGCAAGGCTTGAAGCCATACCGGTCTGCGCATCGTATACAAGATAGAATTTCAATTGATTTCCTTTTTCGTCTGTGAACACGACATCCTGCCACTGGTTCTTCGGGATGTCGGCGTGCGTCGCCTGAAAGACATATCTGTCCGTTCCAATTTTATCATGTTTTTTCAGCACAAAAATGTCGTCGTCCACGTTGTCATACGCCCAGTTTCGGGTTTCGATCCGGTTTTCTGAGATGGGCGCATAATACAGCGCCGCGGGAATAAAGGTTTGCTGGTCTTTGGGGATAAAGCTGCCGAAAAAAGAGATCATTGCAATGATGATCCATAAGATCGGGTTGAAAATGAATGGTGAGCCGAGCATAGCTGTTCCTCCTGTTATTCATATTCCCCCTTGCGTTTTTATCGTATCAGCAAACTGTTGTAAAAATAACACAGGGGGGTAAAAAATCTGTAAACAGAAGCGGCGTTTTCTGCTTCCGGATGGCGGCTGTTCTCTTGACAACGCGGCGCGAACCGCTTATAATATCACTATAATAAATTGATATTGCAAGAAGGAGTGTTCTTTATGCTGCTCACCCGTTCCGAAAACCTCGTTCCTGTCCACTCCGATATCCGCGGCCCGCTGTACCTCGAAAGTCAGCGCATGGCAAAAGAGGGCATCAAGGTGCTGCGCCTGAATACTGGCAACCCGGCAACCTTCGGCTTCGGTCTGCCCGATTCTCTGCGCGGCGCGCTGCTTGAAAATGTCGACAAGGCTGTGGCGTACTGCGACCTCAAGGGCATGCCGAACGCCCGCGAAGCGATCTGCGCTTACCATAAAAGCAAAGGGATTCAGGACATCACCCCCGATGACATCTACATCGGCAACGGCGTCAGCGAGCTGGTGCTGATGGCGCTGCTGCCGCTGCTCAACAAGGGCGACGAGGTGCTGATGCCGTCTCCGAGCTATTCGCTGTGGTCGAACTCGACCTATATTGCCGGCGGCAAACCGGTGTTCTATACCTGCGATGAGAGCAACGACTGGTATCCCGACATCGCGGACATCCGCAAAAAAGTCAGTCCGCGCACCAAGGCGATCGTCATCATCAACCCGAACAACCCGACCGGCGCGGTCTATCCGAAGCAGGTCCTCGAGGACATCATCCAGGTTGCCCGTGAAAACGATCTGCTGATCTTCTCCGATGAAATCTATGATCGTCTCGTCATGGACGGTGTGCCGCATTATTCCACGGCTGCACTCGCGCCTGATTTGATGGTCATCACCACAAACGGTCTGTCCAAGTCCCACATTGTCTGCGGCTTCCGCTGCGGCTGGATGTGCATCAGCGGTTACAAGGGCAAGGCGGACGATTATGTGGAAGGCATCTTCCAGATGGCCGCCATGCGCCTTTGCTCCAATACGCTGACCCAGCTTGTCATCCCGGCGGCGCTCGAAGACAATGCCAGCACACAGGCCATGTTGGTTCCCGGCGGCCGGCTCTATGAACAGCGCGAGGCGACGATGCGCGAGATCGAAAAGATTGACGGCCTGACCTGCGTGAAGAACCACGGCGCGTTCTATGTGTTCCCGAAGCTCGACGTCAAGAAGTTCAACATCACAAATGACAAGAAATTCGCGTTCGACTTCCTGCACGAAAAGCACATTTTCATCGTGCCGGGCTCCGGCTTCGACTGGCCGACGCCGGATCACTTCCGGATCGTCATGCTGCCCGAGCCGACGGAAATGACCAAGGCCATGCAGGACCTCGGCGACTTCCTCAGCCATTACCATCAGGAGGCGTAACACATCAACGGCAGACTGCACCGGTCTGCCGTTTTCTTTTTTAATAGGAGGTACCCGATGAACGATTCTTTACAGATCACCCTGCAGCCGCAGCAGCCCCTGCAGACCTTGACCGGCTTTGGTGCATCCGCCTGCTGGTGGAGTCCGCAGGTTTCCGATGCAGCAACCCGCGACGACCTTTTGCGGCGGCTTTACGGAAAGGACGGCCTTGCGCTGAACATATACCGCTATAATGTCGGCGGCGGCGTCAACCCCGCGCATGAGCGGGTGACGGATTCCTGGCGACTGACGGAAAGCTTTCTCGTGCCGGATGAGAACGGCGGCTGGACGTATGACTTTTCGCGTGATGCCAACGCGCAGGCGGCGCTGTTCAAAGCGCTCTCGTTCGGCTGCGTGGACACCGTCGTGCTGTTCGCAAACAGTCCGCATTATTCGATGACGGTTTCCGGCGAATCGAGCGGGCACATGGAGGCGGGTGCCTGCAATCTGCGAAAAGACTGTTTTCAGGCGTTTGTGGATTACTTTCTGACGGTTACGGAATACTTTTTGTCAAAAGGCGTACCCGTGAAATACATCTCGCCGATCAATGAACCGCAATGGAACTGGGGCGGTGAGGTGCGGCAGGAGGGCTGCCATTATGAGCCGGAGGACGTCATTGCGCTGCTGCATCTGTTTGCCGAAGGCCTGGAAGCGCGCGGTTTGCATGTGAAACTGACTGCCCCGGAAAGCGGTGAGATCGGCGAGCGGACGCAGGAGTATTTTTCGCGGATCGCTGACGATGCTCTGCTGTTGCGGCACATCGGATCTTTTTCATATCACAGCTATTGGCAGGATGACAATCCGGCAATCAAAGCTGCGTTCGGCGATTGGTACGCTGCGCAGTCGTATGCGAACATACCCCTTGAAATGAGTGAGTGGTGCGAACTGCCGAATCAGCACGCGACGACAGATCCAATGGCGGCAGCGCTGATGGCGGGCGTGATTGCCGATGATCTGCGGGAGAGCCGACCGAACAGCTGGACGGCATGGGTTGCGGTCAATACGCAGGCCATCCGCGAAGACGGCTGTGATTACAGCGACGGATTGTTCAGCGCCGCGCATGATTTTTCCCGCTATAGCGAAAGCTATCGCTACAGTGCGCTCGGGCATTTTTCCAAGTTTATCCCGGTCGGCGCTGTGCAGATTCCCTGCACGGCATCGGTGGCGATTCCGGCGACGCTGCATTTGTTTGCGGCTTTGCGGCCGGACGGGACGTGTGTATTGGTTGCCGCAAATTGCGGCAAGGCGCAGAAGGTGCAATTTCCGGCGCCGTTTTTGCGGCGGACGGTTTACATCACGGATGAAACGCATCGGCTCGCCTGCATCGGCAGAGCTGACAGCGACGAACTGCTGCTGCCTGCCTGCAGTGTGGCGACGATCCTGTTTACAAAAGCATAAAAGAGAAGCACAGCGGTCTCGCGAAAAACGGGATCGCTGTGCTTGTTGTGCGGCAAGGGGCGCGCGGCCGCGTACATTCGACGTCAGATACCGCCGTCCACACCGACGATCTGTCCGGTGATGAAACTGGCGGCGTCACTTGAAAGAAACGCGGCGAGCGGTGCGATATCTGCCGGCGTTCCGGCTCGGCAAAGCGGCGTCGACGCGATGATGTCCTGCACAACATCGGCAGATAGACCGGCGTTCATTTCCGTTTCGATGAAGCCGGGCGCAATACAGTTGACTGTGATGCCGGAGGGGCCGACTTCTTTGGCGAGCGCCTTTGTGAAGCCGATGACGGCTGCTTTGGTCGTGCTGTAATGCACTTCGCAGGAAGCGCCGCCGATACCCCACATGGAAGAGATGTTCAGGATGCGGCCGTGCTTTTTCTGCAGCATCTTTGGCAAAATCCGCTGCGTCAGATGCAGCATACTTTCAATATTGACCGAAAAGAGGTCCGCTGCGTCCTGCGGTGATACGTCCTGAAACAGTTCGATTTTTGCAATGCCTGCGTTGTTGATCAGAATGTCTGCGCCGACAGCGTTTACGGCATCTGCCAGCGCATCCACGGCATGCGGATCGCGCAGGTCGGCCTGCAGCGGCAGCAGTGTGTCCGGATACGCCGCGAACAGCGCGTCCAGCGGCGTTTTGTTGGTGTTGTATTGCGCAAAGACCCGGTCACCCAGCGCCAGAAAAGTTTCACACAGGGCGCGACCGATGCCGCCGGAAGCGCCGGTGATGAGAACGGTTCGTTTCATGAGATCCCACCTTTTGGTTGATGGCATCATTATACCGCATTTGCTCTCATCTTGCAAGTACGCCGTGATCGGAATACAGCAAAAGCTGCAAGTCGGCTTCCTCGCCGGTGGTCACATCCGTATAAACGAGCACTTCCTGCCCATCATCACTCTTGCAGTGCAGCTCATAGCAAAGCCGTTCTTTGCCGTCGTCGCAGGGGATGAGCGTTGTTGCTGTATCAAGCAGCGTGAGATTTGGCGCAAGTGTACTGACAGCTGTGCGGATGGAGACTTCTTTTGCGGGCAAACGCCGCTCTGTGTGGTTCATCAGATATCCCCGGGCATCGACACCGGTGACGACGCCTTTATCAAGTGCAACGCTGACTTTGATCAGGTCGGCATAATAGATGACGCCGCCTTTGCTGTAAGCCAGATTGATCGTGCAGATGCCGTCGTACGTGCTGTAATAGCTTTCTTTCATGTCATAGTATCCGGCGGCGCGCAGATACCGCCGGGCAATCCGCGCAGCGGATTTCTCATCGATGGTCGTTTCACCGCCGGCGTCGGTGCTCGTGATGGAGCAAAGCAGACCGCCGCGTTTGGTGAGACTGACCGTGTGTTCTCCTTTGGAAAAGCAGTACAGCGCCAGCGTGCCGTTCACATCGTCTTCCCGCAGCAGCTGCTGTGTCGTGCAGTTGAGGTACTGCGCGGCGCGGCGGGCTGCGATGTCCGGCGCAATTTCATCTTTTTCCTGTATGGCGCGGGCGTCCCGCTGCAGCACCGTGTCTGCAAACGGACCGTCATACAGCAGGGTTGGGTACGCAGAAAAAGATTTTGCCGCGCGGTTGACCTCGTCGGAAAAATACTTCGGCGCGGTTGCTTTGTTCATTTGCTGCAGCCGCGTTTTCTCCAAGGCGACTGTGCCGTCAAAATAGCCCTCGTCGAGCGGCGTGATGGCCTCGGTCAGTGATTTCGCGTAGGCTGCCAGCGCGGACAAGCCCTTGCGGTCGGCACTGCTGACGGACTGTCCTGCCGTTGCTTTTTTGCCGACGGCGACAGTGAAGTCACCGACTTGCGAGAGAAACTTATAGATTTCATCGGACACAAGGTCGGCGTTTGTCAGCTGTGACAGGCTGCATTTTGCGCAGGCGGCGCATTTGCTCAGGTTCAATGCCAGCGCGGACAACTGTGTGCTGCTGTTGCAGAACACGCTTTTCTGCAGGTCGGTTTCGATACTTTCCAGGTTTTCACTGAATTCGCGCATGGCGCGCTGCGATGCGGTTGCCGCGGCGGTGTCTTTTTGCCGCAGCCGCAGGGTTTGTACAAGGGAAAACACGGCAAACAACAGACAGAAGATGAGTAAAAACGAAAGCAGCCGCACGGCGCGCCGTCGGGATTGAAAAAAGTGCATCATGGAACCTCCGTTGATTTAATGTCTGATTAAATATCTTTCGTTACAATAGTTTTGTCTGATTTGGCGGAATCATACGAAAAATCCGCAAGGTTTTTTGCAGTTTTGGCAGAAGTTCTCTTGCATATAGTGTTTTTTTATTGTATAATATTATGAATCTTTATTTTGAAGAGGTGTGACTGTTTGGAGGCGTATCTTGACAACAGCGCGACCACACGTCCCTGCAGTGCGGCGCGGCAGGCAATGATTGTTGCGATGGATACCGTTTGGGGCAATCCGTCTTCGCTGCATCAAAAGGGCATGGACGCCGGGGAGCTGCTGCGTGATGCGCGGACAGCGGTTGCAAATGCGCTGTCCTGCCGGCCGAAGGAAATCGTATTCACAAGCGGTGGGACAGAGGCAAACAACCTCGCTGTTTTCGGCGCAGCACATGCCGGTCGCAAACGCGGCCGTCGTGTGGTGGTTTCTGCTGTGGAGCATCCGTCCGTGATGAAGGCGTTCGAACGTCTGCGTGACGAAGGCTTTGACGTCTGTGTGCTGCCGGTGGATGCTTACGGAAAGATTTCTTTGGCTGACGCCGAAACCGTCATCGACGAAGAAACGATTCTCGTCAGTGTCATGGCCGTGAACAATGAGCTCGGAACGATCGAACCGGTGGAGGATTTGCGCCGGATCATCCGCAGCAAACACGCGCCGGCACTGCTGCATATCGACGCGGTGCAGGCCTTCGGAAAACTGCCGCTCTCCGTTAACCGTCTCGGTGCAGACCTGCTGACGGTCAGCGCACATAAGATCCATGGGCCAAAGGGCGTCGGTGCATTGTTTGTCAAAGACGGCGTACGGCTGGTGCCGACGGCTGTCGGCGGCGAACAGGAGACACGGGTGCGACCGGGTACGGAGCCGATGATTGCCATTGCCGGCTTCGGTGCTGCCGTGAAAGCCATGCGCATCCCGCCGCTTGAAACGATCCGGGAACTGACGGACGACTTTAAACAAAGGCTTTCGGCGTTGCCGGAAGTTGTGTTCAACAGCGGTGAAGATGCGCTGCCGTATATCATCAATTTCTCTCTGCCCGGCTGGAAGGCGGAAACGGTGCTGAATTTCCTTTCCGATCGCGGCATTTATGTTTCCGTTGGTTCCGCCTGTGCAAAGGGACATCGCAGCCCCGTACTGACGGCGGCCGGCCTTGATGTGCGGCGAATGGACAGTGCCATCCGCGTCAGCCTTTCGGATGAAACAACGGCAGAAGAGCTGGCTTACTGCGCAGACGGGATTGCCGAAGCGATCCGTACACTGCGAAAAATATCCTGAGAAAAAGGCAGACAGTTTATGAAAAAAGTCATTCTTGTGAAAAACGGTGAGATCGTTCTGAAGGGTCTCAACCGGTCCACATTTGAAGATATTCTGATCAAAAACATCCGCCGCCGCCTTGCGCCGGTGGGGACGTTCAAATTCCACAAATCACAGTCCACGATCACCGTTATTCCGGATGACGACGATATCGACTTCGACCTTGCTGTCGCGTGCATGAAGCGCGTGTTCGGCATTGTCGGCTTTTCCGTTGCGGTGGTCTGTGAAAAAGACATTGAATCCATCAAAGCGGCCACGCTTGAATTTCTCGGCGACGACCTGCGTGCGGTGCGTACGTTCAAGGTCAACGGCAAACGCAGCGACAAGCGCTTTTCCATGACGTCGCCGGAAATCTGCCGCGAAGTCGGCGCGCACATTCTTTCCAACATCCAGCCGCTGACGGTGGACGTACACAATCCGGAGCTGACGGTCACCGTGGAAGTCCGCGATCAGGTCCTGATCCACGGCAATCAGTTCAAGGGAGCCGGCGGTCTGCCGGTCGGCTCGTCCGGAAAGGCGTGTCTGCTGCTTTCGGGCGGCATCGACAGTCCGGTTGCCGGCTGGATGATGGCAAAACGCGGCATCAGCCTTGACGCGGTGCATTTTGCGTCGCCGCCGTATACCAGCAAACGCGCGGAGCAGAAGGTCAAGGACCTTGCGCAGATCGTTGCACGCTACAGCGGCAGAATCCATCTGATGGTCGTTCCATTCACTAAGCTGCAGGAAACGATCAAGGACAATTGCCCGGAAGATATGTTTACACTGATCATGCGCCGCATGATGATGAAGATTGCGCAGCGACTCGCGCAGGAACGCGACTGCAAGGCGCTGATCACCGGCGAAAGTCTTGGGCAGGTTGCGTCACAGACCATCGGCGCGCTTGCCTGTACCAACGCCGTGGCCGAGATGCCGGTTTTCCGGCCGCTGATCGGCATGGATAAGGATGAGATCATTACGATTTCGCGAAAAATCGACACCTTCGAAACGTCGTTGCTGCCGTATGAGGATTGCTGCACGGTGTTCACACCAAAGCATCCGAAGACGCGTCCCGTGCTGTCGATGCTGGAAGAAGCGGAGGCGGCGATCGACTTTGAACCGCTGATTGACGAGGCGGTGCGCGGTACGCAGCACTGCAACATCGACGCTGAATAAAGAGGAACATGTTTCATGACCTGTGAGTTGATTTTTGTCGGTACGGAGCTGCTGCTCGGTGACATTCTCAATACCAATGCACAATATCTTTCGCAGCGGCTGGCGTCGCTCGGTGTTTCCGTTTTGCATCAGTCGGTCGTCGGCGACAATGCCACACGGCTGACCGAAACGCTGACCGTTGCGCTGTCCCGCAGTGATATGGTCATCACGACCGGCGGTCTCGGCCCCACAAAAGACGATCTGACCAAGGAGGTCTGCGCGGCGTTCTTTGATCTGCCGCTCTGCCCGGACGAGGAGAGCCTTTTAGCCATCCGCGCCTTTTTCGCACGCAGAGGCGGCGGAATGCCGAAAAGCAATGAAAAGCAGGCGTGGATGCCGCAGGGTGCGGTGATTTTTCCGAACCATAACGGCACAGCGCCCGGCTGCGCGATGGAAAAAGACAAAAAGCATATTCTGATTTTGCCCGGACCGCCGCGCGAAATGACGGCCATGTTTGAAGAGAGCGCGGTACCGTATCTCAGACCGTATCTGGACGGTGTGATCTGCTCGCATGAGATCCGCACCTTCGGCATCGGCGAAAGCGCAATGGCGGAGCGGGTGAGCGATCTGCTGGATGCGCAGAATCCGACGGTCGCGCCATACGCAAAAAGCGGTGAGGCGTTGCTGCGCGTGACCGCAAAGGCAAAAACGGCTGCAGAAGCCGAGGCGCTTTTGGCGCCGGTATTGCAGGAGATTCAGAGCCGGCTTGGTGATTGGATCTACGGTATCGACGTCCACAGCATGGAAGAAGCGACGGTGCAGCTGCTCAAAGAAAAGCACCTGACTGTCACAACGGCGGAATCGTGCACTGCGGGACTGGTGCCGAAACGCATCACTGACATTGCGGGCGCATCCGACGTGTTCGCCTGCGGCATAGTTTCCTATTCGGAAGCAATCAAACAATCGCTGCTCGGCGTCAAAAAAGAAACGCTTGCAGCACATACCGTATACAGTGAGGCTGTGGCTATTGAAATGGCGCACGGCGCGTGGCTTCGCTCCGGCGCTTCGGTTGCCGCAGCAATCACGGGTATTGCCGGCCCCGATCCGACAGAGGACGGCCGCGGTCCCGGCCTTGCCTATCTTGCAACAACAGACGGCAAAACCGTTTGGACAAAAACCGTGCAGACCGGACATACCGCCGGTGACTGCCGTGATTATAACCGCACGGTGTTTGCGACGCATCTGCTGAACGAGATCCGCTTGTTCGCTTTGTATGCGCCCGCGAAACGGCCGGGCGGAATTCCCCTGAAAGAAGAATTCTGAATTATTTCAAAGAAGGAACTGACTGCATGAAAAACAAGTATGAGGGCAGCCCACAGCAACCGGACGCAACACCTGCGCAGCCGGAGCTGACAAAAGAACAGATTGACACGCTGCTGCGGTATCTTGCCGAACAACAGGCGCAGCAGATGCAGCAACAAGAGCAGCCGCAGGCCCCTGTGATTCCTGCGCAGCCGCTGGAAGGCGTGCCGGAGGGCGTGGATACGGGCACACGCATCTTATATCAAAGCCCGGACTTTGAAAAAAAAGATCCTGCAAAATCGCCATTGCCGCCGGTAGAGGAAGCAAAACCGCTGACGTCGGTTATTGCCGACGCGGGGCATTTCCAGGTGGATGAGATGGAAGAGACGGAAGTTCTGCCGCCGCGCACGATCTTTTCCGCAGACGAATCGTTTGAACAAAGCGACCTGGAGGACGTGGAAGAAGAACCGCTGTCGACGGCGCCGGGTGCGCTTCAGGTGGAGGACGATGACGAAGTGCCGGAGGAAGCACCGGAAGCAAAGAAAAAGAACGTCAAAAAAATTGTGCGCATCGTTGTGCTGACGGTCTCCGTCATTGCAATTCTGGCGTCACTGGGTGTTTTGCTGCGGGAATTTTTGCTGCACAAGAATAATCAGACGTTTGAAAATGAGGTGTCAAACCTCATCATTACCGACACCGGTGATCCGAACGGCAGTGTCGGCAACAATGTTCATCTGACGGAAGAGCAGCAGTGGGAGCAGTTGCGGCAGGAGCACCCCAATATTATCTTTCCGAAAAATATGCAGCTCAAATACGCAAAGTTCTACGCGACGAACACCGACTTTGTCGGGTATCTGGAATCACCCGGCATCAACCTGCATCTTCCGGTGGTGCAGACGCGCAACGATACCGATTACCTTTACAAAAACTTTTACGGCGACGGAACAAAATACGGTTGTCCGTTCGTCTCCTGCCAAAACAAGATCGCCACGCTGGATATGAATACCGTCATTTACGGCCATCACATGAATGACAACTCCATTTTCGGCGCGCTGGACAAATATAAACGTCTGGACGGCTTCAAAGCGGCGCCGGTGATCACATTCAACACACTGTATGCGGACTATAGCTGGAAGGTCATTGCCGCGTTCATCTCCAACTCTTATGCAGAAGATGACAACGGATACATCTTCAATTACTTCTTCCCGAATCTGTCTTCGGCGGAGAATCAGGCGGCGTACCTCAACGAGATTGCGCAGCGTTCTCTATACAACACCGGCGTGGATGTGCGGCCGGGTGACAAGCTGCTGACGCTGTCTACCTGCTCGCATGAGTTCGAAAACGCACGATTTGTTGTTGTGGCACGACTCATCCGTGACGGAGAATCTGCGGATGTCGATACATCTGCTGCGGTTGCAAACAGCAATCCCCGCTATCCGCAGGCCTATTACACGAAGAAAAAATTGACCAATCCGTACGCAAATGCGTCGCGTTGGTTTGTTGGCTGAGTCCCCGAATCATAAAAAACGGAGGATTAATATGAT
Source organism: Oscillospiraceae bacterium (assembly GCA_902772935.1). GTDB lineage: Bacteria > Bacillota > Clostridia > Oscillospirales > Acutalibacteraceae > UBA6857. Next base: position 80,371 of record CACYCR010000160.1, on the reverse strand, counting down.
TAAGCTTTTCACCCTGGAAAACATTTCCGCATTTTCGTCGGATGCGGTCTATAAGATTTGTCTTGCGTTGGAAGATTTCGGCCTGCTGGAGGAAAACCTGCAGGGCTTTGAAACCTATGACGCGCTGCTGAACGCGGCTTGTTTTGCGGCGGAAGACGGCGACAACGCGATCATTGCCGTTGAACCCGGCGATTTCAACATCGTCAAGCGTAATCTGATTGCAAAACTCAACCTGGAGGAGGAAACCTCGTCGGCGGTTTCGGAACGCATCGAACAGTACGCAGCCGAAAACGACCTCTCCACGGATGAGATTGACGAAGCTGCCCATGCGGCAGTCGCGCAAGACAGCACGCTGCACCTGACGGAAGACGGCCTTTACAGCGGCTTTACCGTGCAGACGTCGGCGGGAACCGTAACGTTGCTGCCGTTGGATTTCTCCCGCGTGGATGCCGCGTTGGAGAGCATGATCGCAGCGCTCTTTGCGCCCGAGGAAGCGCAGGAAGAAGAAGTCCCGCAGGAAGACCCGCAGGTGCCGACGGTGGATTTTGCAACGCCGGCACGCAAAGTGGTTGCGGCGCTGTCTCACATTGACCGCCGGCTGGCGCTGGCAACAGGCGACGCTGTTTCCTGGCTGACCGATTTGCGGGACACAGTGGACGGCTTTGACGCAACAGTGGATTTCGTGACGGTACCGGACCCGATGCCGGATGAGACCGGACATCTCCCGGAAGAGACGCCCGCGGCGACCGTTCTGCGGCAGGCGCGGGAAGCGCGCATCAGTGACGGTGCGGATTACGGCGCAGCGATTTCCGGTATTTATTCCGACGAAAGCAGCGGCACCCCGACATATTTTGCAGTGGTGGCGGTGTCCGACAGCATCGGCACCAAAGCGAAGAAGATCACAACCACCAATGAAGATGATCTGCAGCTGATGCTGCCGCACTGCATCATGGTGCTGTTTGAAACGATTTGTCAAAAAGCGGAGAACAGTGCGGTGCTGCCGGAAGTGCGTCCGCAGCCGAAAAAGCAGCCGGAACAGAAAGAAAAGAAAGTGCCGAAGGGCCTGATTGCGTTTGCGGCGGTGATTCTGGTTGCCGCGATCGTTGTACCGATTCTCTGGATCAACGGCTATCTCAAAAAAGAAGAACCGACCACGACCGTGCCGACAGATCAGAGCGATCTGTCCTCGACGCTGCCGACCCTGCCGACGAGCGCGCTGCCGGATGTCACCAGCGGCGGCAACTATGTCGCGCCGGCAGAACCGGGTGCGACGGATGTTTCCGCAACGCCGACGAGCGCACCTGCGCCGTCCACCAGCGGTGTCTTCACGTTCTATGTGTTCGGCTATGGCCACGGCGTCGGTCTGAGCCAGCACGGCGCGGATTATCTGGCATCTCTCGGTTGGGATTACGCACAGATCCTCGCGAACTATTATTACGGTACAACACTTGTGACCGGTGATCAGTACCCTGCGACGATCAATTATGACGGTACAGATTACAATACCCGTGAGTTTCTGGCAACGGTTCTGGAAAGCGAGATGGGCGGCACCTTCAAGCGCGAGGCGCTGAAGGCGCAGGCGGTTGCGATCTACACCTTTGCAAAATACAATAACTTCAAACTCAACGCGGATGCGAACGCGTTCGGCAAAACACCGTCGCAGCTCTGCCAGGAGGTTGCGGACGAAGTGATCGCGGCCGGTCTGTACATCTCCTATAACGGCCGGACAGCGCTGACGCCCTTCCATTCGATCAGCGCGGGCAAGACGACGTCGTACGCCAACGTCTGGAGCGGCAGCGCAGATCTGCCGTACCTCGGCGGCGGTCGTCCCAGCTATGGCGATTACAACGCCCCGGATTTCAAATCGTTCTATTCGATCTCCAGTGCAGACTTCAAAGCGATCGCCAGCCAGAAACTCAGCGTGGAGCTGACCGGCGACCCGGCAACGTGGATTTCCATCGTGTCGCATGACCAGGCGCTCGATTCCAACATCGGTTATGTTTCCAGCATCAATGTCGGCGGCAAGATCATCACCGGCAACGAATTCCGCATTCAGGTGATGGAAGGAAAGCTGCGGTCCCATTGCTTCTATCTGGTTTATACGCCGGACGGAACTTGATCAGGATCACTTCGCGGAAATTCCGCGCATTGATACAATAAATAAAATCAAAAAAGGAGAATGACAATGCCATTAGTCACAACAACAAAAATGTTCAAGGATGCATATGAGGGCGGCTACGCCATCGGCGCGTTCAATGTCAACAACATGGAAATCATCCAGGGAATCACCGAAGCTGCGAAAAAGCTGAATGCGCCCCTGATTCTGCAGGTATCCAAGGGTGCCCGCGCCTATGCGAATCACACGTATCTGGTGAAGCTTGTGGAAGCTGCGGAAAAAGAAACCGGTCTTCCGATCGCGCTGCACCTGGATCACGGCCCGGACTTTGAAACCTGCAAGAGCTGCATCGACGGCGGGTTCACGTCCGTCATGATCGACGGTTCCTCTCTGCCGTACGAAGAAAACGTCGCACTGACGAAGAAGGTCGTGGACTATGCCCATGCGCACGGCGTTGTGGTGGAAGGCGAACTCGGCACGCTTGCCGGCGTGGAAGACGACGTTGCGGTTGAAGAAGGCAACGCCAGCTACACGGATCCGGAACAGGTCTATGACTTTGTGACCCGTACGGGCGTGGATTCGCTTGCGATCGCAATCGGTACCTCCCACGGCGCGTATAAATTCAAGCCCGGCCAGAAGCCGCAGCTTCGTTTTGATATCCTGGAAGAAGTATCCAAAAAGCTGCCCGGCTTCCCGATCGTTCTGCACGGTGCCAGCTCCGTGCCGCAGGAGTTTGTTAAAGAAATCAACAACTACGGCGGCAAGATGCCGGATGCAATCGGCATCCCCGAAGAAATGCTCGCAAAGGCGGCAACCATGGCTGTCTGCAAGATCAACATCGACTCCGACCTGCGTCTTGCCATGACCGCAGCGATCCGCAAGCATTTTGCAGAGCATCCGGATCATTTCGATCCGCGTCAGTATCTGAAACCCGCCAGAGCGGCGATTCAGGGTATGGTCGAGCATAAGATTAATGATGTTCTCGGCTGCGCCGGGAAGGCTTGATGGTAATTTTCCCGTCATTTCATTCTCAAAAGACTTGACGAAAAACAGTTTAAAATGCCAAATAGACTACCGTCGGTTTGTCTGATGAAGCATACGGGCGCATCTCCGCGACGGGGGTGCGCCGCTTTTATAACGAAAGGGGATAACAACGATGTTCAATGCAGAACAGGTGAAAAATGATTGTGTCGCATGGATTCGCCGTTTCTTTGAAGAGAACGGCCCGGGCTGCAATGCCGTGCTTGGTATTTCCGGCGGCAAGGATAGCTCGGTCGCGGCGGCACTGTGTGTGGAAGCGCTGGGAAAAGACCGTGTGATCGGCGTACTGATGCCTTGCGGCGTCCAGGCAGATATTGACTGCGCCGAACAACTGGTGCAGCATCTCGGTATCCGCTCTTATGTGATCAACATCAAGGCCGCAGTGGATGGTCTCACGGATGCCGTGCCGTTCCCATTGTCAACACAAAGCACAACAAATCTGCCGGCACGCATTCGCATGGCGACGGTGTACGCGGTGTCGCAGAGCCATAACGGACGTGTAGTCAACACCTGCAACCTGTCGGAAGACTGGGTCGGATATTCCACACGGTACGGCGATGCGGCGGGGGATTTCAGCCCGATGTCCAAACTGACGGTTTCGGAAGTGAAGGCCATTGGCCGCCTGCTCGGCTTGCCGACGAATCTGGTGGACAAGGTGCCGATTGACGGTCTGTCCGGCAAGACGGATGAGGACAATCTCGGCTTCACCTACGCGGAGCTGGATCGCTACATCCGCGAGGGTGTGATCGAAAACGCGGAGCACAAGGCGCGCATTGACCGCCTGCACAGAATCAATCAGTTCAAGCTGGAGCTGATGCCGGCGTTCGAGTATCAGCCGGAGGCGTAAACCATTACATAACAAAAGGGAGCAGTGAAAACTGCTCTCTTTTGTTATATCGTATTTTTACGGTCGACGGCTCTTTTTCCAAAAGATGAAATACACCGCGGTGCAAAGCAGAATGCCAACAGCGATGCCGAGCGGAACCGCAAATGCCCAGGGCACCATCTCCAGCGTACCGCTTTGCGCGACATACGGGACGGCGAACTTGCTGGCTGTCAGCGGCAAGGCAACCGAAAGCAGCGCCCAGACAGACAGCAGGCCCAGCGAGATCATACCGCCTTTTGTGAAAAAGGGCTGTCTGTTTTTTGCGCGGCGCAGGAAAATGAAAATCCAGAGAATTCCTGCCAATACCATGGCGGTGTAAATCAGGTGCGGCAAGGCTGCAGCAAAAAGATAGTGCCCCTGTGCACGTAAAACAGCGGTTTCCGTCAGCGGACGGATATACGCGCGAACCGGGCTTTCTGCTTCCACAAGAAAAGCGCCTTCTTCTCCCAGCGCGAGCATCGGCAGGTATGCCACCAGCATGCCGCCGAAAACAAGAAGCCCTGCCAGAAACAACAGCAGAAAAAGAATCCGCACAACACGAAGCAGAACCGCTGCGGCGGTGCTGTTGGTTTCTTGCGGTCTTTGCTCATCCATAAACAAACCTCCGTTCGGTTTTCATGATGGCCAAAAAACAACAAAAGCCGGGGATTGCCCCGGTCTTTGCTGTAAACTTTGTACCTGACTTATGCCTGGAACTTACCGACGACTTTACCGATGAAGTCAACGCAAGTGGTAAGAGCGTCTTTCACAGCTGCGAAAGCCTTGCCGAAAGCAGTGGCAAGATCCGTGCCGGAAGTGGTGAAGCTCTTGTAAAGGTTCAGGCCGTCCTGGGTGCCTTCGTTGATGAGACCGAGTGCTTCCTTGATTTTGTCAAACATGGGTATTTGCCTCCCTATAATATTTTGAGATAAAATCTCAATTGGTATAATAGCACAGATTTTTCTGAATTGCAATAGAAATTTAACATTTTTTACAACTTTCTTCTTTTCTTTTCGGCGTTATGTACGGAAATCCCGGACGCCGACATCAAACAATAGGCCCCTATTCGTCGGGAAGCAATCTTCCTTTTGAAGGGGGCCCAGCATACGCCTGAAGAAGATGCGGTGGTTATTCTGTGGTTTCTTCTGTCGTTGCGTTGCTTTTTGCGAACAAGCGGCGCAGCGCATTGATGAACATGTTGATCAGGCCAATGAAATCACCGCCGTGTTCCTGCAAAAAGGTTTTGAATCCGCTCGCGTGCAAATCTTTGATCAGATTGTTTAATGCTTCGCTCATGAAAACAGCCCTCCTTTCCGATTGGTTGGGTGCAATTGCACCTGCTCAAATTAATTATAACTTGATTCTCCGAAAAAGTCAACAGCAGGCTGCAAAGCTCGTAAAGCAGAAAAAAAGAAACTCGACAGAATGTGCTGCAATGGCTTGATACTTTTTCGATGTTGTGATACAATATAGTATCTGCTGCATCGCGCAAAAGTAAAAACTGCGGGATGCATGATCTGAAAAAGAAGTTTATGATCGTAAGGAGAGATCACTCATGTCCACAGAAACAACCGCGCCTGCCGTACAAAAAAAACGGATTCTCAGCTGCATTCAGCCGTCCGGCATCCCGACGCTCGGCAACTATCTCGGTGCGCTCAAGAACTGGAAAAAGCTGGCTGATACGTTCGACGGTACGTTTGCTGTTGCTGACCTGCATGCGATTACGGTGCGGCAGGACCCTGCAACCTTCCGCAAGCAGATCAATCAGGTGCTTGCGCTGTTGCTTGCGATCGGTCTGGATCCGGATGAGAGCACGATCTTCATTCAGAGTCATGTGCCTGCACACGCGCAGCTTGCGTGGATTCTGAATTGTTATACGCAGTTCGGTGAGATGTCCCGTATGACGCAGTTCAAGGACAAATCCGCTGCACACGCCGATAATGTCAACGTCGGCTTGTTTGCGTACCCGGTTTTGATGGCGGCGGACATCTTGCTGTATCAGGCGGATCTTGTGCCGGTGGGCGCGGATCAGAAGCAGCATCTGGAGATTGCCCGTGACATTGCGAACCGGTTCAACACGATTTACAGCCCGACCTTTACGATTCCGGAACCGTACATCGGCAAACAGGGTGCGCGCGTGATGTCGCTGCAGGCGCCGAACAAGAAGATGAGCAAGAGCGACCCGAATCCGAAGGGGTACATCAGTGTGTTCGATGAGCCGAACGTGATTGTGAAAAAGATCAAATCCGCTGTTACGGATTGCGACGGAAAGGTTTTTTACGGGGAAGGGAAAGACGGCATCAACAACCTGATGGGCATTTATTCCTGCTGCACGGGTCTGGATTACGACCGGATTGCACATGACTTTGATGGTAAGGGTTACGGCGAATTCAAAGCCGCGGTTGCCGATGCAGTTGTGGAAGAGCTGCGTCCGGTGCGCGAGCGCTTTGCGCAGTACATTGCAGATAAGGGATATCTGGAAGAAGTTGCCGCGAAGGGCGCGGCACGTGCGGCGCGGGTTGCCGACCGGACGCTGATGAAGGTGATGAAGAAGGTCGGTTTTGTGCTGCCGAAATAAAAACGCAGAAAGCAGCAAGAAGACGCTTTCTTTTGCATTTTCCTCATGGAAAGAAAAGAACGGGAAAAGAAGAAATGCAGTACTTTGTTTTTTTCAAGGTACTGCATTTTTATTTCAACGATTTCTGAAGATGAGAGCAGCAACGCCGTGAGGTGCTTTGCGGCGTTGTGTTTTTTTCGTTACCTCTCCGTCATCTTCATGCCTGAGAACTTCTGCCCGAAGGCGTTTGCCCATGCCTCACAGTATAGCTTGTAGTAGGAAACATTGTGCTTTTTGCGAAAGCCGTTGAAGCAGTTGCACCAGATGGCGGATGGCAGCGCGATCACCGGATAATACAGCGGCCCGAGCAAAAGACATTGCCAGGTGTGCCCGTATTCATGGATACGCGTATTGTACGTCCATTTTTTGTTCGGGTGCTGGTCGCGGATGAAGATGAACAGTCCAAGGGAAAGCCCGCCCTGGTTCCACGGCAGATAGACAATGAAGGCGTAGCCGAATCGCTGATAGCGTCGGCCGAGCAGTTTGGTGCAAATCAGAAACGCGATGCCGCCGATGAGATTGACCGGCAGCCCCCACGTCCATTGCACCAGATAGAACAAAAACGCCTTGCAGTTGTTTTTGAAGTTCTTCTCTTTTTTTGCGGGTGCTTTTTGTGAAATGTCAATTTTTTGTGCTGTCATGTGAATGCTCCTTTCCGTCAATGCTGCAGCGTTTGCGCCTGCTTCTTTTGCGCAGCCAGCTCCTGCTCATGTTCCAACAGGATGATGTAGTTGCCCTCGGCATCGGTTTCCAGCGGGTGACTGTCGTCGTTGCCGGTACCGAGCCAGGTGTCGGCGTATTTTTGTCCGCTGATTGCTTCACAGCAGGCAATCTCCTCCGGCGTGAGGGAAACACTGCCGTATTTGTGCTTTGTTGCGATTGCGGCGCGGATCATGGTGTGGTCGTTTTTGGTCATCCGGAACCGGCGCAGCAGGAACAACGAAATCAGCGCGGCGACGATCGGAATGATCGCAACGCAAAGCCGTACGCCGAAGACCGCACTGCCGGTTTGCGGATACATGGCGTTGTTTGCTTTTTCATACGCGGCGACCGTGTCACCCGTGACCAGGCCGAAGCCCTGCAGAATAAAGCCGACCAGTGCTGCCATGACGCCGCTGACGCTCTTTTTGATGAGGGTGCTGAAGGTGGCGATAACGCCTTCTCTGCGGCGACCGGTGATGAGCTCATCGACGTCGGTCAGGTCGGGGAAGATGTTGGTCGAAACAAAGCCGAGACCGCTCATGCCGAAGGGATAGAGAATCATACTGAGCATCATCAGTGCAAGCCAGACCAGCCGCAGACCGCTGCCGCTCTGGCTGGTCTGCATGAACAGACCGATGGCGAGACCGGCAACCATCAGCGGCGTGACAATGTCGCCGCAGCGCTTCTTGCCGTATTTCATCGTCAATGCGTAGTTCAGCGGGAACGCGCTTGCTTCCGCAACACCGGCAACGGCGTTGAAGATGGCGTAGGTGCTGTATTGGTTTGCGAGGTACTTGATGTAGTATACTTTGGTCGTGCCATAGAAGCCGGTGGAAAACATGTAGGCGAGGCTCATGAAAAAGTACTGCCGGAAAGATTTGTTCTTGAAGACCAGTACATATTCCCGCAACAGATACTTCAGGTCGAACGGCGGCAGTTCATTGCCGAGGGAGGACGGTTCCCAAGTCTTTTTATAGGTCAGGAAGACTGAAATTGCATAGAAGACCGAAAGGACAAGGCCAACCACCAGAAACGGCGATTTTGATGCGGAGGTAATGTTGTTGTTCGATCCGAAGGCCCACAAAATCGCAACCGTAAACAAAAAGGACGGCACCATACCGGCGGAGTTGAACAGATACCCCATGGAGTTGTATTGTGTACGCAGATCGTAGTCCGGTGCAAGCTCCGGCAGCATGGCGGTGTGCGGAACGGCGATGATCGTGTACGCCGTTTTATACAGCATATAGACAAGAATGTAGTAGAGCATGGCCTGCGTCGGTGCGGCCTTTCCGTCCAGACCGTAGCTGTTCCATAGCAGAGAGTAGGACAAAAACAGCACCGGGATGCCCCAAAGCAAGTACCGCCGGTGTTTGCCGGTGCGCGCCCGGGTGCGGTCGCTGATGATGCCCATCGCGGGGTCAGTGACGGCGTCCCAGATGGTGGCAATCATGACCACGACGCCGGCGTCCTTCAGCCGGATGTTGACGACGTCCGTCAGAAAGATTGTAAAATACATGCTGATGATGTACCCGGCACCGCCCATGAACATATTTGCGTAGCTGTAATTGATCATCGGGACAATGGCGGTTTTGAAGTCACCTTTGACACCGATGGCCTTTTTGACGCGTTCGCCGAAAGATACTTTGTCGTTCATGTGTTTCCCTCCCTCGTCGTGTTCTGTGGTTATTTTATCATTTTACTGTATTGAAGTCAAGAATACAACCAAAAATACAGGAACTTTGCAGACGTTCTTTGGCAGTTTGCTCGCTTGCAAAGCAATAAAGAATGTGCTATAATAAATAACCAATGCAAATTGGGCAATACTTGCTTGGAACATCTGAATTATTGAGGTGACACAATGGGCCTTTTCAAGAAAATTTTCGGGGATTACTCTTCGAAGGAAATCAAACGATTGAAGCCCACCGTCGAAAAGATCCTTTCGATGGAGGACGATTATAAAAAGCTGAGCGACGCAGACCTGCGCGCCAAAACGGATGAGTTCAAAACTCGCCTGGAAAACGGCGAAACGCTCGACGATATTTTGCCGGAAGCGTTTGCCACCTGCCGCGAAGCGAGTGCGCGCGTGCTCAATATGCGCCACTTTCCCGTACAGCTGGAGGGCGGCATGGTTTTGCATCAGGGCCGCATCGCAGAAATGAAGACCGGCGAAGGTAAAACCCTTGTTGCAACGCTGCCGGCGTATCTGAACGCACTATCCGGCAAAGGTGTCCATATCGTTACGGTCAACGATTACCTTGCCCGCCGCGACAGCGAGTGGATGGGAAAGGTGTACCGTTTTCTCGGTTTGACTGTCGGCCTGATTGTCAACGGCATGGACAACGATGCCCGCCGCGCTGCGTATGCCGCAGACATTACTTACGGTACGAACAATGAGATGGGCTTCGACTATCTGCGTGACAATATGGTGCAGTACCTTGCGGAAAAGGTGCAGCGCGGGCATAACTATGCCATTGTGGACGAAGTGGACTCCATCCTGATCGATGAGGCGCGTACGCCGCTCATCATTTCCGGTATGGGCAGCCAGTCCTCCGATCTGTACCGTTTTGCAAATGATTTTGTCAAACGGCTGCGGTGTCTGCGCATCAAGGAAGCGGATTCCAAGATGAACCTCGAAGACATTGCCGCAGAGCAGGGCGCCGACTATGTGGTCGATGAAAAAGCGAAGACCGCAACACTCACCAAAAGCGGTATCGAAAAGGCGGAGGCCTTCTTCAACGTGGAGAACCTTTCCGATCCGGACAACCTGACGCTGTCGCACCACATCAATATCGCCATCAAGGCGCACGGCATCATGAAGCGCGACATCGATTATGTCGTCAAAGACGGACAGGTGCTCATCGTCGATGAATTTACCGGCCGTATCATGATCGGCCGCCGCTACAACGAAGGTCTGCATCAGGCGATTGAAGCGAAGGAGGGCGTGAAGATTGCCCGCGAAAATAAAACGCTTGCGACCATCACCTTCCAGAACTACTTCCGCCTGTATGAAAAGCTGTCCGGCATGACCGGTACGGCGATGACCGAAGTGCAGGAATTCCGCGAGATCTACTCGCTCGACGCAGTGGAGATCCCGACGAACAAGCCGGTTATCCGCATCGATAACGACGACGTGATCTATCAGAAAGAGCAGTTCAAATTTGACGCCATCATTGAGCAGATCCTCAGATGCCATGAAAAGGGACAGCCGGTGCTGGTCGGTACTGTCTCCATCGAAAAGAGTGAACGTCTCTCTGCCGCGCTGAAGCGCCGCGGGATCAAGCATAACGTGCTCAATGCGAAACATCATGACAAGGAAGCGGAGATCGTTGCGCAGGCCGGTAAGTTCGGCGCCGTCACAATCGCAACCAACATGGCCGGCCGTGGTACCGACATCATGCTCGGCGGTAACGCGGAGTTCCTTGCCAAAAGCGAGATGCGTAAACTTGAATACACAGAAGAGCAAATCGCCGAGGCGGATGCGTTCGGTGATACGGACGACGAAGCCATTCTGGAAGCCCGCGCTAAGTTCAAAGAACTGGAAGCCAAATATAAAGAAGAGATCAAGGACGAAGCGGAAAAAGTCCGTCAGGCCGGCGGTCTGTTCATCATCGGTACCGAGCGGCACGAATCCCGCCGGATCGACAACCAGCTGCGCGGCCGTTCCGGCCGTCAGGGTGACCCGGGTGAAAGCCGGTTCTTCCTGTCTATGGAGGATGATCTGCTGCGCCTCTTCGGCGGCGACCGCATGAGCGCCATCATGAACAGCCTGCCCGTGGATAACAATATGCCGATCGAGGTCGGTATGGTGACCCGCTCGGTTGAAACCGCACAGAAGAAAGTCGAGGGCAATAACTTTGCGACCCGCCGTCACGTTCTGGCCTTTGACGACGTGATGAACCGGCAGCGTAATGTGATCTACAGTGAACGCGACATGGTGCTCAAGGGCGAAGACATGAAGCCCGTGATCGCCAAGATGATCGATGAAACCATTGACAGCACCGTCGCGTTCTTCTGTCCGCCGCATTCCAATAAAGAAGACTGGCATCTGGCGTCTCTGCGTGAAAAATATAACGGCTGGCTGACAAGCGAAAGCGATTTTACTGACGGCGAGATCCCGGATTCCGATGAGATTGCCGCACTGCTCAAACAGCGTGCGCACGAGCTGCATGATGCCCGCGAGGCAAAGTACGGCACGGAATTCATGCGCGAAATGGAACGCGCAATGCTGCTGCGCTGTGTGGATATGCAGTGGATGGATCACATCGACGCGGTCGACGAACTCAAACGCAGCATCAACCTGGTTGCCTACGGGCAGAAAGATCCGATCGTTGCCTTCCGTGAAGAGACGGCGGATATGTTCGAAGCGATGATTGCGGCCATTCAGGAAGATACGGTGCGCATTGTTCTTTCCGCGCAGTTCAAGACGGAAGAAGAAATCAAGCGCGAACAGGTTGCCAAGGTCACCGGTACCAGCGGTGGCAGCGGCGACGGCAGCGAAAAGAATCGTACGGTTCGCAAGAGTAAAGATGAAAAAGTCGGACCGAACGATCCCTGTCCTTGCGGCAGCGGCAAAAAGTATAAGAAATGCTGCGGTCGTCCGGAAATCCGCAACCAGAAGAATACCTGAGCGCCATTTGGGAGGAACAAACTTTGCTTGAATTGAAAAATGTGACCTACGCTGTGGGTGACAAAGTGATTCTGAACGATATCAACCTGAAAACCGATGATCGGTTTGTTGCCATTACCGGTCCAAACGGCAGCGGCAAATCCACGCTTGTGAAGATCATCATGGGCCTGATCACGCCGACAACAGGACAGATTTTGTTTAACGGCGAGGATATTACGCACCTGTCAATCAACGAACGCGCTGACAAAGGGATCAGCTTTGCCTTTCAGCAGCCGGTACGGTTCAAGGGCCTGCGTGTCAGCGATCTGCTGAAACTTGCATATCACGGCGAAAAGAATATAGTGGACGCCTGCGAAATCTTGCGCGAGGTCGGGCTGGAGCCGAAAGAGTACCGCGACCGCGAACTCAACGATACCCTTTCCGGCGGTGAGATGAAGCGCATCGAGATCGCCATGGCGGCAGCGCGCGGCAGCGCCCTCACGCTCTTTGATGAGCCGGAGGCCGGTATTGACCTTTGGAGCTTTCATAGCCTGATCCGGATCTTTGAAAATCTGTATGCCAAAACGGCCGGCAGTATTATCATCATCAGCCATCAGGAGCGCATCCTGAACATTGCAGACAAAATCATCTATCTCAAGAACGGTACCGTCGAGGCCTTCGGCCCGAAAGACGATGTGCTGTCTTATATTGCAAACGCGGAGCAAAAGGGGGTGCAGCAGGCATGACCGAAACGGAAAAACACATTCTGAAAGAGGTTGCCGCCCTCGACGCACTTCCGGTCGGCGCCTACAATATCCGCAGCAACGGCAAATCCGCTGCACGCAACACCACGGCGAATATCGACATCGTAACCAAAGAAGACGTTTCCGGCATTGATATCGTCATCAAGCCGGGTACCAAAAATCAGAGCGTCCATATTCCCGTCATCATCAGCGAAAGCGGCCTCAAGGAAGTAGTCTATAACGACTTCTTCATCGGAGACGACTGCGACGTGACCATCATTGCGGGCTGCGGTATCTCCAATTGCGGCGGGCAGGACAGCCGCCACGATGGCGTGCATAGCTTTCATGTCGGCAAAAACAGTCGGGTTCGCTATGTCGAAAAGCATTACGGCGAAGGTACCGGTACCGGCAAACGGCTCATGAACCCAACGACAGTGGTGGATCTGGACAAGGGCGCATATATGATTATGGAGACCGCGCAGATCGCCGGTGTGGATGACACGCTGCGAGAAACAAACGCAACGCTTGCAGATGACGCAATGCTGGAAATTCATGATAAAATCCTGACCGATGGAGATCAGCACGCCACTGCAAGAATGACGGTGGATATGAACGGCAAAGACAGCAGTTGCGACCTGATCAGCCGCGGCGTTGCCAAAGGCGACAGCTATCAGGAAGTCATGTTGGCCATCAACGGCAAGAATGCCTGCCACGGGCATGCGGAATGCGATTCCATCATCATGGATAACGGCATCATTCTTGCGACACCGGCGCTCAAAGCGGAATGCGTAGACGCTTCTTTGATTCATGAGGCCGCCATCGGCAAGATCGCAGGTGAACAGCTGTATAAACTGATGACGCTCGGTCTGGACGAAAAACAGGCGGAAGAGATGATCGTCCGGGGGTTCCTGCGGTGAGCTTTGCCGCTTGCACAATGAATAAAAATGCTGTATCGTTTTCTTTCGATACAGCATTTTTTGCTATTGGAAATCAGTTGGACTGTGGATTTTCGACTTTTTTCGAAATCAGATTTATTCACTTGAGGTCACGCCAAATGAATAATCCGCGCCAAAACCGTGGAAAAACCCGTTAGTAAAGTTGAAAACTTTACTTTTTTCTGCAAAAATGATTCTAAAATCGAAATTCTGTGTTGAAAACTTTGACTTTTTAACATTTTTCACGGAGTTTTCAACATGGGGAAGTTTTTACCTTTACAAAGATTTTTAGCTGTAAATGAATATTCTTTACAGAGATATTTGTCCTTCTTCGTCGGTTCCCGGTGTTTCAACGGCGGTAGTGTCGTCCGGTGTCGACGGTTCGGCAGCGGGTTTGTGATGCCGGAGCATGTTTTTCAGCATTGTTTTGTTTTTGCGCTGCCGCCGCAGAAAACCGAGCAGGAGAAGCAGCCAGAACATAAACGCGGCTGCACATAGCTTTGACCGGAACACAAACAGGTCCGGTGCAAGCACAATGCCGGTAATGATTTCCGGGTGCAGAAGAAAGTCGATCTGGATTGCCGTATAGCCGACCTGGACGGACAGCGGAAGCAGCAGCAACAGCAGATGCAGAATGTTCGGCAATTTGTCGAAGGTATTAAGGTGTGTGTTATCGGCTCTGTGCTGTTTGCCGCACAAACGAAGGAACCGCCATGTGACAACAGCGCTGCAAAGCAGCAAGACTGCACTCAGCAGTATCTGCTTTTGCATCCGGCGGAACATGGTTGTGTGTGCCGCCGGCATTGCTGCACAAGCTGCCGTGACCGAGAAGGTGTCACCGAACGCAAAATAAAAATCAAAGGGCGCGTTTTGCGCAGCGGCAATGGCGTCCAGTGCTTTGCAAAACGGTTTCGTTACGGCGGTGTCTGCCTGTGTGCAGCCGCCGTCGATACGAAACAGATGATTCGGTTTCTTTTCAAACAGTGCCTGCAGGTTTTGCGGATCGGTACAGCCGGTATTAGTGAACAGCCGCTCGTGTTCCCGGTCGTAGAGTGCGTAGACCGCGCCGTGCAGATCTTCAAGTTCGCTGTGGATCTTCTGATAGAACGGATAACTCATCTTTGCGGCTTCGATCATCTGATCCCGCTGCCCGTAATAAAAGGCGTCAATCGCGGTCCGATTGATTGAATACACCGATTTTTCGTCCACGATCTTCCGGGTGAGGAAGCCTTCTTCCACATGCGCTTCATCGACTGCATTTTCCCGGATCTCATAGTCCAGAATTTCCAGTGTAATCTGAATCATTTCTTCGACCCTTGCCGTTTCCTGCTGCTCCTGTGCCTGCAGAAAGGCGGCGTTCGGGAAGTTTTCGAGATCCTGATATACCAATGCATAATCCGTAATATCATGGAACAGCCGGTCCATCTCCGTTCGGAACGGAACGCTTTTTTCCAATTGGAAGCGGGGACCCTGGACAAGGACGTTGCGAAAGACCTCCGGGTCTTCTGTGTACGCGATCGGTATGTCCAGTGCGAAGCCCATGCAGAAATAACCCGAAAGCATTGCCGCCAGCAGCAAAAGAATCTTCACAAAAATCAACCTGTCACGCTGCCGGCGGGTTCCGGTTGCGTTGTTTGGCTTCATTTCATACCCTCCTCAGGAAAGCGCATCCAGCAGCGCTGCGAACTGTGCGGTGGTCAGTGTTTCACTGCGGGCGTCCGGGGCGATACCGCAGGTCTCCAGCGCGGCGGCGACCTTCGCCTTGTCGGTGCCCAGTGTGTTGCTGATGGAGTTGAGCGCCGTTTTTCTTCGCTGCGCGAACGCTGCTTTCACCAAGCGGAAGAACGCCGCTTTGTCCTTGACGGCGGCAGGCGGTGCAGCCCGCTTTTTGAGCCGGATCACTGCGGAATCTACTTTCGGCGAAGGCAGAAACGCACTCTTCGGTACCGAAAACAGCTGTTGTGCTTTGGCGTAATAATCCACGCAGACGGTGATTGCGCCGGCGGCCTTTGTCCCCGGCGCGGCGCACAACCGGTCGGCGACCTCCTTCTGTACCATGACCGTGATCGTCTCAAACGGCAGATCACTTTCCAGCAGGCGCATGATGACCGGCGATGTGATATAATACGGCAGATTTGCGCAGACAGCAACCGGGCCGTCGCCGAACTGCTCCTGCAGAAGCGTCGGCAGATCCAGCGCCAGAATATCGCCCGGAACGATCGTCACGTTGCCGCAGTCCGCGAGCGTTTCTGCCAGTACTTCGGGCAGCCGCGTATCCAGCTCGACGGCGACAACTTTTTTGGCAACCTGCGACAGCTCCTTTGTCAGCACACCGATGCCCGGTCCGATTTCCAGCACGCCGACGGCATTTTCCGCGCCGCAGGCCTCTGCCATGCGGGGACAGACAGTCGGATCTATCAGAAAGTTCTGGCCGAGCGCCTTGGAAAAAGTGAAGCCGTGTTTTGTGAGAATGGACCGCACAACGGAATAATCGGAAAGCTCCAAAGAAAAAACCCCTTATCTCTTGAAAAATCGTTCGTTATCCAGTATAATAGAACAAGCGGCGTGGATTTCCGCCCGCTCATATTATAAACGAGGTGAAGCAATATGTCAATTCTTGTTACGGGCGGCGCCGGATATATCGGCTCTCACACCTGTATTGAACTGATGAACGCCGGCTACGATGTCGTGGTCGTAGATAATTTTTACAACAGCAAGCGGGAAGCGTTGCGGCGGATCGCAGAACTCTCCGGCAGAGAATTTGCCTTCTATGAGTGTGATATCCGCAACGCGGACGGTCTGGATCAGATTTTTAAAGCGGAATCCATCGATGCGGTGATCCACTTTGCCGGTCTCAAGGCCGTCGGTGAATCCGTACAGAAGCCGCTTGAATACTACGATAACAATGTCAACGGAACGCTCGTCCTCTGCGACGTCATGCGCAAGAACAACTGCAAGCGCATTGTGTTCAGCTCCAGCGCGACTGTCTACGGCATGAACAATGTTTCGCCCCTGAAAGAGACGATGCCGACCGGCGGTACAACCAATCCGTACGGCACAACGAAGTTCATGATCGAGCTGATTCTGCGCGACATTCAGAATGCGGACCGTGAATGGTCGGTCAGCCTGCTGCGGTATTTCAATCCCATCGGCGCGCACAAGAGCGGCCGGATCGGCGAAGACCCGAACGGTATCCCGAACAATCTGATGCCGTATATTACGCAGGTCGCCATCGGCAAGCGCGAATGCCTTTCCGTCTTCGGCAACGATTATGACACCCCCGACGGCACCGGCGTGCGCGATTACATCCATGTGGTCGATCTTGCGCTCGGTCATGTCAAAGCGGTTGAAAAAGTGTTGTCCAAGAGCGGTCTCGACATTTTCAATCTCGGTACGGGCACCGGCTACAGCGTGCTCGACGTGGTTCACGCGTTTGAGCAGGCGAGCGGTGTGACGATCAACTACAAGATCGCACCGCGCCGTCCCGGCGACATTGCGGTCTGCTACTCCGATCCGTCCAAGGCAGAGCGCGAGCTCGGCTGGAAAGCCGAACGCGGCATCGAAGAGATGTGCGAAGATTCCTGGCGCTGGCAGAGCACAAACCCGAACGGATATCCGGATGATTAAGAAAAAAGCGTATAACACTTCAGCGTTTCTTTTTGGTTACTTTTTCTTCCGAAAGAAAAAGTAACGGGAATAGGGAAAATAAAAGCAGAGAGCAGTTTTTATGAGCTGCTCTCTGCTTTTTTAATATTAAAACATCGCTCTCTTTAATATCTTGCGCCGAAGATGGCGGCAAAGAGATTGTGGAAGATGCGAACCAGCCAGCCGAACGCGCCGCCGTGGTTCTGTCCGCACCATTTGCAGCCGCCGGACGGCTGGGGCTGCGGTTCAGATCGCACCAGCTTCGGGATGATGGTGCCTGTGCTGATCGTTTGCTTGCAGACGGTGCAGTACTGATCGCCGGTGTAGCCTTCCGCGTCGTAGGTGGCGTCACGGTGGTTGATGGTTGTCAGCGTGTGGGCGGTTTTGCCGATCGTGGCGCCGGTGCTGATCGTCTGCTTGCAAACGGTGCAGTACTGGTCACCGGTGTAGCCTTCTTTGGTACAAGAGGCGTCTTTTTGGTTGCGCAGTTCAGTTGAATGTGCACCTGTAGCGGGAATAACTTCGGCATTTGCACTCAAGGTTTCACCACATGAAACACATTTTGTAACGATCAACTTTACGCCATCCTTACCGCAGGTCGCGGGCAGGATAATGGCTTCAACCGCTTCGGCCGGAATATGTGTTCCTGTGGCCGGAATATCTTCGCCGCGATTCAGAGCTGCATTGCATACAGAACAATAAGTAATGCCTGTAAAGCCATCGACAATGCAAGAAGCAGCAGATGAACCTGCTGTTACAGGTGTATGTCCTTTTGCGGGAACCTCTTCCTGTGCTGTGAGGATCTCACCACATTCCGAACATTTCAAGCCTTCAGTTAACCCTGTTTCTGTGCAGGTCGCAGGAACGGCGGGAATGATTTCTTCTGTGTGTTCATGTGGCGCGCCAAGCACGCAGCTTGCGGTCAGTGTTCCCTTAAAATCACCTGTTCCGGTAATAGTCAAGGTTAGTGTTTTACCAATATCTTCTTCTTGAATCTGATAGTTCATCGTCGTGCTGACAAGGTTATTATCAAGTTTCCAACTATAGGTGACAGTTGCATCTTCCGGTGTCAGATCGTTAATGTTGGCAGTCAAAACTGAATCCGCTTCTTGTTCACCTTCAATTTTCACAGTACCACTGATCGATGTTTTGAAATCATCAAGCAACACCAACGGAACTTCTCGTAGTTCAGGATAGAAGTAGTCATCACGCCCTTCCATCGTCCAGATGGTGTCAAAGTCCCAGTTTTGGAAAGTGATTTGGCGTCGCATTTGAGCATCAGTTCGTTCGGATGCACCCTTGGAAGACGAGCCGGCACCTTGAAGATAGTAGCACATATTGCATTCGTTTTTGCCAATTGCATAACGACTCCCATAATAACTATTTAAAGGAATATTACCAATATTATAACAACAAATCACAGAGTTTGAGTCAAAAGAAATACCTGCATTATACTCGTCTTTTTCTGTGATTTCTCCGGTGTTATAACAAAAACTCACTTCTTTTGAATAAGTCACTATTCCGGAAGCGTAAGATTTGGCACCTTTGTCATAGGTGTGCTTTGCAGTTATTTTGCCGCTATTTACGCAATAATCGGTACGCTGGCAGTTTTTATTACCATATCCAACAATTCCAGCGGTATAAGCATAACAATAATTATAATAATAACCGCCTTGGTATCCCACATGGTAATAACAATCTGAATTAGTCAAAATGTCGGCGGCATTTCTACAATACTGAACAACACCATCTGCATATCCGACAATTCCACCAACATATTGATACGTGTTGTTTTCATCTTTAACCTTTCCGGTTGCAGAAATACACACTAAATTTGTACAATGCGATATTACACCGCCCTCACTCAGTTTTGCTGTAATGCCTCCAGCGTAATTTGTATAAGGACTATTTACAGATATTCTACCGGAAGTTGTCAAGTTTTGAACTGTACCACTCACATTAGCGAACAAACCACAATACAATTTGTTTCCTGTGCCTGATGGAAACTTTGTTACACTCATTCGAATTCCAGAAATAGTATGTCCGTTTCCATCAAAAATGCCGCTGAACGAATCATCAGCATAGATGTCTCTGCTGCCGATAGGGTTCCAGCCTTGGCCATAATAGTCATATTCGCCACCATACTTGACTTGTTCAGTCATGTCGATGTCGTTCATCAATCTGTAGTTTGCCGTCAGATCATAACGCACATCGTCGAGGTCTTCATATGTATAGATTTCTTTCCATACAATGTCATCCCCTTCGGCAAACGTCACTGGTACTGACAGCATGATCAGAAGCGTCGCTAAAAAGATAGATAAAATCCGTTTTGTGTGTTTCATCGTTTTGCCCTCCAAAGATAATTATTCTTTGACGCTAAATAAAAAAGCGCCTCAAATGAGACGCCAAAAAATGCAATCTCATTTGCTGCGACACAAAACCTACTATGAACGATTCACCATCGACAAGTAAGACCAAGAATGCATTTTTTACAAATGTATTCTGGCCGATAGTGAATCATTCAAAACAATTCGTCCATATTCGGTTTTATGTCGCACCTATATCATACCATACCCCTCACAAAAAAGCAAGTGGATCTTTATTATGTGCTAACTTTAAGGCGTACAACAGAAAGCGTAAAACAAGTAATGTTTTAGTCTGGGGTTAGCTCCCCCTAATTTTCATCTTTTTTTTTCGTTTCCAATGACTTTGCAACAAAAGATATGCTATAATCTTTATGAATAGCGGCGTATTTGTGCTTTTGGAAGGAAATATGTCGAAGATGATTCGGAAACGGAGGAAAACGAATTGAACAGATTAACTATCCCAACGGCTGCGCGTGCGCAGGGTGTGATCGACACGCTGTATCAGGATATGACGCGCCGTCTGGAATCGAATCCGGTCGGGGTCTGTCCGGTGGATATGGCAAGCGCGTTTGTCAAGCTTTGCCACAGCCAGTCCTGCGGAAAATGTACGCCTTGCCGTGTCGGTCTCGGTCAGCTCCATCTTCTGATTGAAAAGGTCCTTGACGGTGACGCGGACGAAAGTACGCTTGACCTCATTGAAAAAACCGCCCGTGTCATCGTTGCAACTGCCGATTGTGCAATCGGTTATGAGGGCGCGCGCATGGTGCTCAACGGCATCAAGGCGTTCCGCGACGATTACGAGGCGCACCTCAAGGGCAACTGCCTTTGTCATTTCAGCAATCCGGTTCCCTGCGTTTCACTTTGCCCGGCAAATGTGGACATTCCGGGATATATTGCGCTGGTACAGGCGGGGCGGTACGCCGATGCGGTCCGTCTCATCCGGAAGGACAATCCCTTCCCGACGGCCTGTGCGCTCATCTGCGAGCATCCGTGCGAATCGCATTGCCGTCGCCGTCTGATTGACGACGCAATCAATATCCGCGGTCTCAAACGCATGGCGATCGACAACGCGGGCGATGTGCCCGTACCTGCCGCTGCGCCTGCTACGGGCAAAAAAGTTGCTGTCATCGGCGGCGGTCCGTCCGGTCTGACAGCAGCGTATTTCCTCGCACTCATGGGACACGGCGTGACCGTATTCGAAAAACGCAAACAGCTCGGCGGTATGCTGCGTTACGGCATCCCGAGTTACCGACTGCCGCGCGAAATGCTTGACGCGGAAATCCGCTCCATTCTCTCTGCCGGCGTGGAAGCAAAGACCAACATTGACGTCGGTACAGACGTGACCTATGAAACGCTCAAGGCGGACTTTGACGCCATCTATATCTCCATCGGTGCGCACACCGACAACAAGCTCGGCATCGAAGGCGAAGCCGGCGACGGCGTGATTTCTGCGGTACAGATGCTGCGCGGCATCGGTGACGGCGAACTGCCCGATTTCAAAGACAAGAACGTCATCATCATCGGCGGCGGCAACGTCGCCATGGACTGCACAAGAAGCTCCATGCGTCTTGGCGCGAAGAGCGTGACCTGTGTCTATCGCCGCCGTAAGGTCGATATGACCGCACTGCCGGAAGAAGTGGAAGGCGCCATCGCGGAAGGCTGCGAAGTGCTGGAGCTGGCAGCGCCGGAGAAGATCGAATGCGACGAGAACGGCAAAGTCGCTGCACTTTGGGTGCTTCCGCAGATGATCTCTGACATCAAACGCGGCAGACCTGCACCGATTAAGGCGGATGAAGAGCATCAGCGCCTTGCCGCTGACATCATTGTTGTCGCAATCGGTCAGGCAATTGAATCCGATTATTTTGCCGAAAAGGGCATTGAAACCAAATGGGGCCGCATCTGCGCTGATATGAACACCGTCATCAAAGGACATGACGGCGTGTTCTCCGGCGGCGACTGTGTGACCGGCCCTGCAACCGCGATCCGAGCCATTGCTGCAGGCAAGGTTGCCGCTGCAAACATTGACGAATACCTCGGTTTCCATCATGAAATCCGTGTGGATGTGGACATCCCGACCGCGCCGCTGTCTCCGCAGCCGCCGTGCGGACGCATCAATATCAGCGAGCGTCCGGCAGAGGAACGCAGACACGACTTTGCTCTGATGGAAAACCGGATGACGCTGCAGCAGGCTGCGCAGGAAGCTGCCCGTTGTCTGCGGTGTGATCACTTCGGCTACGGCGCATTGAAAGGAGGTCGGATGTTCAAATGGTAAAACTGACGATTGACAATGTAACATTCGAAGCAAAGGAAGGTCTGACCATTCTGGAGGCCGCAAAACAGATCAGCGTCGCGATCCCGACCCTTTGCTATTTCAAGGACCTCAATGAGATCGGCGCCTGCCGCGTCTGCGTGGTCGAGGTGGAAGGGGAGGACCGTCTGGTCGCTGCCTGCAACACGGTGATCCGCGACGGCATTGTTGTCCGGACCAACAGCCCGCGTGTACGTGAGGCGCGAAAAGTCAACGTGGAACTGATTCTCAGCGAACATGATTGTCACTGTCCGACCTGCGTGCGCAACGGAAACTGTACGCTGCAGACCCTTGCTGGCGATCTGAACGTGCTGGACAGCGCCTATGAGACCAAACTGGCGAAAAATGTTTCGTCCCATGGGTTCCCGCTGATCCGTACGGCATCCAAGTGCATCAAATGCATGCGCTGCGTGCAGATCTGCGACAAGGTACAGTCTCTGAACATCTGGGAAGTTGCCAATACCGGCGGACGTACGACAATCGGCGTCAAGGGCGGCAAAGCCATTGAAGATACCGACTGTTCCCTTTGCGGACAGTGTATTACGCACTGCCCCGTCGGTGCGCTGCGTGCCCGGGACGATACCGACAAAGTGTACGACGCGCTGGCAGACGAGAACAAGGTGACCGTGGTGCAGATTGCGCCCGCTGTGCGTTCCGCATGGGCGGAGAGTCTCGGCCTTTCCAAAGAAGAGGCAACCGAGAAGCGGATGGTCGCTGCCGTCAAGGCGCTCGGTTTTGACTATGTGTTTGACACTGATTTTGCTGCAGACCTGACGATCATGGAAGAAGGCAGCGAATTCCTCGACCGGCTGCAGAACGGCGGCACACTGCCGCTGATGACGTCCTGCTGTCCCGGCTGGGTACGCTTCCTCAAGGGGCAGTTCCCTGAGTTGACGGCGAACCTGTCCTCCGCAAAATCGCCGCAGCAGATGTTTGGTGCGGTTGCAAAAACCTACTTTGCGGAAAAGATCGGCGTGAATCCGCACAACATTTTCTGCGTTTCTGTTATGCCCTGTACCGCAAAGAAACACGAAGTTGCGATCCCGAACCTCAACGATGCCTGCGGCGACCCGGATGTGGATATCGCGCTCACGACCCGTGAGCTGGCGCGGATGCTCAAAGCGGATCACATTGACGTGAAGCATCTGCCGGAGGTTGACTTTGACCATCCGCTCGGCGTTGCAACAGGCGCCGGCGTGATCTTCGGCGCAACCGGCGGCGTGATGGAAGCGGCGCTGCGGACGGCGTACCGTCTGGTGACCGGCGAAAATCCGGGCGCGGATGCGTTCTCTGATGTGCGCGGTCTTGACGGCTGGAAAGAGGCGACGTACGACGTCGCAGGGACGCCGGTGCGTGTTGCTGTGGCAAGCGGCCTCGCGAACGCGCGCAAGCTGCTGAACGCGGTGAAGGCCGGCGAAGTACAGTACGACTTCATCGAAGTCATGGCTTGCCCGGGCGGCTGCGCGGGCGGCGGCGGACAGCCGATCCATGACGGCGAAGAACTGGCAGGGGAACGCGGCGCGATTCTGTACACGCTTGACAAGAATATGACGCTGCGGTTCTCACATGAGAATCCGGAAGTCACCAAGCTGTATGAGGATTACATGGAGCAGCCGTTGTCGCACAAAGCGCACCATTTGCTGCACACAGATCATTTCGGTTGGAATATGCCGCAATAAAAGCGCAAAAGCGCACGATGCAAAACCGTGCATAAAGAAACAAAGGCACCGACTTTCCCGAACGGGAGAGCCGGTGTTTTTCCTTGTGGTATATTTACGGCGTGAACAAGGCCTTTGCCCCGCAAGCGCACAGGAACCGCGGTGATACGGTCGATGGCAACAACCTGCGGATTATCGAAAAAGGCATCCGCGGCGGCACGCTTTCCAAGACGGCCGAGGACTTTGCGCTGATGACGGCAGACCGGGCGCAGATGCTGCGGCAGGAGTTTCTCGCAGCGCTGGATCAGGTCGGCGAGAACGCGAAGCAGGGGACGAAGGAAGGCAGCGGGAAGTTTGCGCTGCAGGACCTTGATAAATATTCGCAAAAAGAGTATAATGACTGGGGATGGGTAAGGGTCAACGATGTGCTGACAGAAACGGAATACACCCACCTAATGGATCAGTTTGCTCGTGAAGAAAAACTGGGAGATCAGTATTTAAAGACGCCGGAAGGCGAACGGCTGATCCTTGTCGGCAATACACCGGCGAACTATGACCACCTTGTTTTTATAAAGGGAACATACAGACATCCGATCATCACGAGGGTCGTCGGTGTCTGGTCGGACTTTGATCGCCTAGTCAGAGGACACTATTTGGAGGGAGCAAGGCTTTATGCAGAAGAAAAGGGAGCCGCGGGGCTTTCAACTTTGGAAGATCATGCAGGAAAGGAACTTTTTGCCAGGTACACACGTGAAGATTATCGAACATATCGTGAGCTTAGGCGAGGAAGAAATAGAGAACGCGAACAAGAAAGCGGTCGAAATCATCAAACACAGCAAGACGGAGGAAGAAGCATTGGAGAGGATTCTCCAACTGCAGGCGACAGGGACATTGACGAACGAGTAAAGCACTCGTTGGGGATCGACGCAGTGACGGACGCGGAAAAGAGCCTTGCGGCGAAGGTCACGGCGCTGGAACAGATCAACCGCGATCTGGAACGGCAGGTCAAGGACTACCGGCTGCAGGCGCAGACAGGCGGCGCAAAGCACGTCACGGACCTTCGCCGGGTGCGGTGTGCCTGTGAAAAAAGTGCGCTCCCGGAAAAAACCGGGAGCGGTTTTTTTATTTGCGGAACTGCTGCTTCATGCGCTGCTCCTTTGAAAGAATTACCTTGCGCAGACGCAGACTGATCGGCGTAACCTCCAACAGTTCGTCATCTTTGATGAACTCCATACACTGTTCGAGACTGAGCACCGTCGGCGGCACCAGCCGCAGTGCGTCATCCGAACCGGAGGCGCGGGTGTTGGTCAGGTGCTTTTGCTTGCAGACGTTGCAGGTCACGTCTTCGCTCTTGGCGCATTCACCGACGATCATGCCCTCATATACCGGAACACCCGGGCCGACAAACAGACGGCCGCGGTCCTGCGTGTTGAACAGACCGTATCCGGTGGTTTCACCGGTTTCATGGACGACGATGGAGCCGCGTTCGCGGGTGCGGATGTCACCCTTGTAAGGCTCATAACCGGCAAAGAGCTGGTTCATGATACCGTTGCCGTTGGTGTCGGTCATGAATTCACTGCGGTAACCGATCAGACCGCGCGCGGGAATACGGAATTCCAGATGCGTTGCGCCCCCGTCGCGGGTACCCATGTTTTCGAGTTCGCCTTTGCGCGCGCCGATTTTTTCAATGACGGCGCCGACGTACTGCTCCGGCACTTCAACAATCAACAGCTCGATCGGCTCCATGGTGACGCCGTTTTCTTTTTTCAAAATGACCTTCGGGCGGGAGACCTGAAATTCGTACCCCTGCCGGCGCATGGTCTCGATGAGGATGGACAAATGCAGTTCGCCGCGTCCGCTGACCTTGAAGGTTTCGGTGGAGTCGGTTTCCTCCACACGCATGGAGACATTGGTTTCCACCTCTTTGAACAAGCGGTCACGGATGTTGCGCGAGGTGACGAATTTGCCTTCTTTTCCGGCAAAGGGGGAGTTGTTGACGATGAAGTTCATGGAGATCGTCGGTTCATCGATCTTGATGAACGGCAGCGGATCAATGTGGTCGGGGTCGCAGGCCGTTTCGCCGATGTTCAGATCGGTGATGCCCGAGACGCAGACAAGATCGCCCATGGCGGCCTCTTCCACTTCGACGCGCTTGAGTCCTTCAAATTGATAAAGCTTTGAGATTTTGACGCTATGTGCGGTGTCGTCCTGCTTACAAAGAACGACCTGCTGGTTGCGTTTGACGCGGCCGCGCTCGACCCGTCCGACGCCGATGCGTCCGATGTAATCGTCATAATCGAGCGAGGAGAAGAGAATCTGCAGCGGGCCGTTCAGGTCGCCCTGCGGCGGTGCAATATGTTCAAGGATCGCGTCAAACAGCGGACGCATATCGCCGCTGCGGTCGCTGCTGTTCAAAGAGGAATAGCCGTCTTTTGCGGAAGCATAGACCACGGGAAAATCCAGTTGATCTTCTTCGGCGCCGAGCTCGATGAACAGGTCCAGCACCTCGTCAATGACTTCGTCCGGACGTGCGCCGGGACGGTCGATTTTGTTGACGACAACGACGACCTTTTTCTTGAGACCGAGGGCCTTGCGCAAAACAAAACGCGTCTGCGGCATACAGCCCTCAAAGGCGTCGACCAGCAGCAGAACGCCGTCCACCATCATGAGAATACGTTCCACTTCTCCGCCGAAATCCGCGTGCCCCGGGGGATCAACGATGTTGATTTTTGTGTTTTTATAATGAACGGCAGTATTTTTGGAAAGGATTGTAATGCCGCGTTCACGTTCCAGGTCGTTTGAGTCCATGACCCGCTCTGCAACCTGTTCGTTGGCGCGGAAGATACCGCTTTGCTTGAGCAGCTCGTCCACAAGTGTTGTTTTACCGTGGTCAACGTGCGCGATGATGGCCACGTTTCGCACGTCATTTCTGACATCCATAGTTTCACCTTGTTTCAAAATCATTTCATGCTATTGTATCACGGTCGTGCAAATTATGCAAGCGTTCCGGTCAAAGTCATTTGATGATTTCCCAAAAGGCGGCCATCAGTGTGCTTGCGGTGCGGCTGCCGAGAGAGACGAACTCGATGCTGTTGCTTTCTTCCGCAATCATGGGAATATAGTTGTTGTCCGGTACGATGTAACCGATCTGATCGTTGGAAAGGCCGATGACCATGAGCTTGCGCGAGATTCCCGCGTCGGTGAGTATCTGCTGCATGGAGGGGTAGGGCCAGTCGACGCCGCGCCAGGCTTCTTTTCCGTTCAGCACACCGCCGTAGGCCAGCGCTGCTTCCAGTTCGCCCGGAACAATGGCAAAGGCGAGGTCCTTGCCCAGCTCGGCATAGCCCAGCTCTGTGCGAACACCGATGCCGTCGGCCGTCCGGACAACATTGGCGTTGATCATGCCGACCTTTGCCGCTAGGTACAAGATCGGATTCAAAACCGGCAGCGTCACTTCTTTCATACGGATGTTGAGCAGCGGCGCGACCTCGGTCTCCTCTGTGATCTGCATCAGTGTCTGCGCAATAGATATGCCGAATCCCGTGATGCCCTGCAGAGAGGTATTGCTCTCGGAAAAGTTCACGACGGTGTCAGCGGTGTGATTCTGACTGGTGCTCTGCTGCGCGCCGAGATAAAACAGGGCGTTGACCCCGGCCTGTTCATCGAGATACCGTGCGGCATAATACGGATAATCGCCGGTGATCTCTCTCTGCGCGGCGCCGTTGCCGACACAGTGAATTTCGGAGGAGATCAGCCACGTTTCACGGCTGCCGTCGTCAGGAATGAACCGGAAACGGTTGAAGTTCGGATCGCAGACGGTGGGTTCCCGCTTATCGATAAGATAGGGACGCTGATCCGCAGTGCCGTAATAGAGACGACCCGGCCGCATATCGTTGACGGCGGCTGCGGCAGACGCGACACACTGTTCAAACAGGTGCTCCATATAGCGGTTGTTTTTCCCGTTGACGGTTTTGAGGTGCAGCAGGTTGCGCAGCGGATTGAGCAGTGCCATCTCAAGAATGTTGCCGTTCATGCCGAAGGTATCCACGGCGCTGTGCTGGTGCAGGACGCTGACTGTGATCGACTGCAGCGGTTCATCCGGCAGTGCGGCGGCGATCCGCCGGCGGATCTCACGGACGTCCGGTGAAGAAAGACCGAAGGCGTCAACCACAAGAAACAGCGCGGTACCGCGGCCGCTGCCGTCGGTGATTGCGGCGCTGCGCACCATCAGATCATCAAAAACTTCTGTGACGAACTTGTCTTTGAACGCGATGCTGCCGCCGACATACAGCTTGCCAATGATGCCGTCCATGCCGTCGAGCAGACTGCGTGTGTCATACCCCAGGGAGAACGCGGCGTCCGGGGCGGGCGCGGACAGCATCTGCGCCGTTCCCGGGTAGAAGGCGTCGGACGTATCGTCGTTTTGCTCCCATGACGCCGGTGTCGGAAAGGCGTCTGCGATGGCGGTGACAATGCGTTCGGTGACGGATTCCAGTGCGTTCCAGAAGGAGCGGTGCAGAATCGTTTTGAAGGGTTGGCTCTCTGCCGCAGCGCAGGGGAAAGCAGCGCAGCAGACGAGACAAAGTGACAACACAAAAATCGCAAACTTCTTTAACAATTTCATCACAATTCCTCCAAATTTTACTTACCTTTATCATATACGAACTTTCTGAAAAAGAGATGAACAAGAATTGAATATTCCGAGACAAATAAAAACATCTTGCAAAGGGGAGAAATCTGTGATAGAATAAACCGATTACAGGCAAAGGACGTGATCGTTTGATCAGTACAAATAACGTAACGCTTCAATATGGCGGCAGGGAACTGTTCAAGAGCGTTTCCATCAATTTCACAAAGGGAAACTGCTATGGGCTCATCGGCGCGAACGGCGCGGGAAAATCGACCTTTCTGAAGATCCTTTCCGGTGAGATCGAGCCGAACAAAGGATATGTCACCATCACGCCGGGGGAACGGCTGTCTGTTCTGAAGCAGGACCACTTCGCTTTTGATGAGTACGGTGTGATCCGTACCGTTCTGATGGGTAATCCAAAGCTCGTGGAGATCATGGACGCAAAGGAGGAACTTTACGCCAAAGAGGAGTTCACCGAGGAAGACGGCATCCGCATCAGCGAGCTGGAAGAGGAGTTCGCCGAGATGGACGGTTGGAGCGCTGAAAGCGACGCGGAGATTTTGCTCAACGCGCTTGGTATCCACAATGAATTTCATGAAAAGCTGATGAAAGAGCTGTCCGGCGAACAAAAGGTGAAGGTGCTGCTGGCACAGGCGCTGTTCGGCAATCCGGATGTGCTGCTGCTCGACGAGCCGACAAACCATCTGGATGTCGCGGCGATCAACTGGCTGGAAGAGTTTTTGCTTGGCTTTGAGAACACGGTCATCGTTGTCAGCCATGACCGGCATTTCCTCAACAAAGTTTGTACACACATTGCCGACGTGGATTTCGGAAAGATCACGCTGTATGTCGGCAACTACGATTTCTGGTATGAATACACCCAGATGGCACAGCGTCAGCGCAGAGAGCAAAACAAAAAGAACGAAGCGAAGATCAAGGAACTGCAGGAATTTATTGCCCGCTTTTCCGCAAATGCGTCCAAGAGCAAACAGGCGACCAGCCGCAAGAAGCTGCTGGACAGCATCGTGCTCGAGGATATGCCGGTGTCCTCACGGCGGTTTCCGTTCATTGAGTTCAAACCCGACCGTGAGATCGGCAACGATCTGCTTGTGGTGGACGGACTGACAAAGACCATCGGCGGCCGGAAGGTGCTTGACAATGTGAGCTTTACGCTGCTTCCGAATGAGAAAGTTGCGTTCGTCGGTACCGACGCGGTGGCGAAGACGACGTTTTTCAAAATCATCATGGGGGAGCTGGAGCCGGATGCAGGCACGTTCAAGTGGGGCGTGACCACATCGCAGTCCTATTTCCCGAGTGACAACAGCGCGTTTTTTGACGGTGTGGAAGATTCACTGATCGACTGGGTGCGCCGTTACAGCGATCTGCAGTTTGAAACGGATGTCCGCGGCTGGCTCGGACGGCTGATGTTCAGCGGCGAAGAGGCGACGAAGAAGGCAAAGGTCTTGTCCGGCGGCGAGCGTGTGCGGTGTATGTTCATCAAGATGATGCTTTCCGGTGCGAACGTACTGATTTTTGACGAGCCGACGAACCATCTGGATCTGGAGTCCATTACAGCGCTCAACAACGCCCTCATCAAGTTCAAAGGCGCGATTCTGTTCACCTCGCATGACCACCAGTTCGTTCAGTCCGTCGCCGACCGTATCATCGAGTTCCGCGAAGACGGTCTCTATGATCGCAAGGAAACGTACGACGAATTTCTGGAAAACAACAGGCTGCTGGAAACACAATAACAACACCTCCTGTGGGCGCAGTGCGTACCGTTCCCATTGCAAAGAAAACGGAACAGAAAACAAAGAAAAGAGCAGAAACGGTTCTATCCGTGTCTGCTCTAATTTATATTGTATCGATGCTCGTTTTTACAGCATAATATCCGCGCATAAGCCGTAATGGTCGGACAGATACATGCTTTCCACCATGTTGTCGATGATCTTGTACCGCGCAACCGGTGTGCCTTTTGTCACGAAAATGAAGTCAATGGGTTTCGTTTTGGAGAAAAGTTTGCGCCCGTAGTTGTGAAAGGTCGGGCCGTCGTCGCTTTCGATTGCAGTGAATTTGGTGTCGTCGAGCGCGGCGGCAACGATTTTGTATGCCTTTGCGCCTTCTTCCGTGTTGAAGTCGCCTGTGCAGACAACCGGTCCGGCGGCAGACAGGGCATGGATCTTTTCAACGAGTACGGCAGCCTGTTTCTCCCGGGTGTATTCCAGTACATGGTCAAGGTGGGTGTTCAAATGGGTATACACCTTGCCGGTCTCTTTGTCCTTCAGCGTCGCCCAGGTGCAGATGCGCGGAAAGCTCGACAAAAAGCTTTTGGAACCGGGTTGGTCCGGCGTTTCCGACAGCCACTGTGTACCGGAATCCAGCAGGTTGAATTTGTCCGTCCGGTAAAAGACGGCGGAGTATTCAGTGTTTCTGGCGTTGTTGCGCGGCTCGCCGACAAAGGCGTATGCCGGCAGACCGGCCTGCAGAAGAGACAGCCAGTCTTCGGTCGCTTCCTGTACGCCGAAGGAATCCGGCGCATAGGCGTTCAGTGCCGCGAGGATGAACCGGCTGCGGTTTTGTACACTGCCATAGATGTCGTCTTTGCAGCGAACGTTGAATGAAAGAACCCGCGTGGTTTCGTCTGCGCGGTCCGGCGCGTCAGTGATCTCAATCACAGACGGCGTAAAGCTGCCGAGGGACATGAAGACGGCGAGCACCAGCGCAGTGATGGTCTTCAATAATGCGGTCATGGGGCGTCACTCCTTTCCGTTGCTGCATTCAGTGTACCGCGTTTTTGACGGATTGTCAAGGCGTGCGGGCAGGGCTTTTCGACAAATTCGCTTTCAAAAACAGGGGTATTCCTTTCACGGGAAACAGCAAGCATCATTCTTCTGTTGACTTTGTTGGCGGTTTGCGATAAAATACAGATACTGATTTTGTTTTTTGGAGGGATCGTATGAAACCGTTTATGAATGATGACTTTTTGCTCGGTACGCCGACGGCGAAAACGCTGTTTGAACGCTATGCGAAGGATTTGCCGATTTTTGATTGGCATTGCCATCTGAGCGCAAAAGAGATCTATGAAAACAAGCAGCCGGAAAACCTCTATGAACTTTGGCTGACCGGCGACCATTACAAGTGGCGCGCGATGCGTTCCGCCGGTTTTGATGAGAAATATATCACCGGCGACGCGGCAGCGTATGAGAAATTTCTTGCATTTGCGAAGACATTGACGCTTGCAATCGGCAATCCGCTGTTTCATTGGAGCCATCTGGAATTGCAGCGGTATTTCGGGATCACCGATGTGCTGAATGAACAAAACGCAAAGGCGATCTGGGATCGCACGACGGCGCTGCTGCAAACGGAAGATTTTCGTCCGCAGACACTGATCCGTAAAAGCAATGTCGCCGCGCTCTGCACCACGGACGACCCGGCGGATTCCCTGGAATACCATCAGAAGCTCAAGGACAGCGGGTTTGACATCCCCGTGCTGCCGGCGTTTCGGCCGGATAAGGCCATCGCCTGCGAGAATCCGGGCTTCCTGGATTGGATCAAGGCGCTTTCTGCCGCCTCCGGTGTAGCAATCGGCAGCTTCGCTGATCTGAAAGCGGCACTCGCGCAGCGGCTGGAGTTCTTCCTTTCCATGGGCTGCGTTGCCAGCGACCAGTCTGTTGTTTCGATTGAAGCGGTCGAACTGACCGACGATGCGGTGAATGCCGTGCTGCAAAAGGCGCTGCATGGTACCGCACTGACGCAGCGGGAAATTGCCGGCTATCATTATGCGGTGCTGCGTGCGCTCGGCGAGATGTATGCCGCGCACGGCCTTGCCATGGAGTTGCATCTCGGTGCCATGCGCAACAACAACGCACGGATGTTTGCGTCGCTCGGTCCGGACACCGGCTTTGATTCCATTGACGACAAGGAACAGGCGCAGGGTCTGTCCCGGTACCTCGATGCACTCGACAAAAAGAACGCGCTGCCGAAAACGATTCTCTTCACGCTCAATCCGAAAGACAATCAGGTCTTCGGCGCAATGCTCGGCAACTTCCAGTCCGCCGAAGCAAAAAGCAAGATCCAGTTTGGTTCGGCCTGGTGGTTCAACGACAATATCGACGGTATGCGCGCCCAGCTCAAGGCGCTCGCCAATCTCGGCGTCCTCGGTTGCTTTGTCGGCATGGTCACGGATTCCCGTTCGTTTTTGTCCTATCCGCGGCATGAATACTTCCGCCGGATCCTTTGCAACCTGATCGGCGACTGGGTTGAGCAGGGGCTGTATCCGTATGATGAAAACGCGCTAAAGACCATCATCGAAGGCGTCTGCTATACCAACGCGCGTGACTACTTTCTGCGATAAAATTATTTTAAAATCTCCCGGAAAAACAGTTGATTTTTCCGGGAACATGATATATAATAAAGAGGAACATTTGTACTGATAAGGAGTGTGTCCCATGGCAGACAAAAAATCAGCGCTCGAAACCGCAATGGCGCAGATCGAAAAACAATACGGCAAAGGCGCAATCATGCGTCTCGGTCAGGCGACGGAACTGAACGTGGAGGCGATTCACACCGGTTCGGTTGCACTCGATATTGCAACGGGCGTCGGCGGCCTGCCGCGCGGCCGCGTTGTTGAAATCTACGGTCCGGAATCTTCCGGTAAAACCACGCTTGCGCTGCACTGCATCGCCGAGGCACAGCGGGCCGGCGGTGAAGCGGCGTTCATTGACGCGGAACACGCACTGGATCCCGTTTACGCCAAAGCGCTCGGCGTGGATGTGGATGCGCTTCTGGTTTCGCAGCCGGACAACGGCGAAGACGCGCTGTCCATCACGGAGGCGCTTGCCCGTTCCGGCGCGCTGGACATCATTGTTGTGGACTCTGTCGCTGCGCTGGTGCCCCGTGCGGAAATCGAAGGCGAAATGGGTGACAGCCATGTCGGTTTGCACGCCCGGCTGATGTCGCAGGCGCTGCGCAAGCTGACCAGTGTTGTTGCAAAGTCCAACACCCTTGTGATTTTCATCAATCAGCTGCGGGAAAAGGTCGGCGTGATTTACGGCAATCCTGAGGTCACGACCGGCGGACGCGCTCTGAAGTTTTATTCTTCCATCCGCATTGATGTCCGCCGCACGGAGGCGATCAAAGGCGTCGGCGGGGAGCTCATCGGCAACCGTACCCGCGCAAAGATTGTCAAGAACAAGGTTTCGCCGCCATTCAAAGAGGCCATGTTTGATATCATGTACGGCACGGGCATTTCTAAGGTCGGCGAGCTGGTCGATCTCGGTGTGGACTACGGCATCATCAACAAGAGCGGCGCCTGGTTCTCTTACGGGGAAACCCGTCTCGGTCAGGGCCGTGAGAACGTGAAGCTGCTGTTTGAAAAAGAGCCTGCGCTTGCCGCAGAGATCGAGGAAAAGATTTTTGCCGCGGTGAAAGCCCGCCGTGACGGTGCTGCGGCGACAGAACCGGCTGCACCGAAGCAGGCGGTCACGCGCCCGGTGCGTTCGGCGTCCGCCGCAAAGGCAAAGATCGACATAGCCGTGGATGACGACGAATGATCCTGACAATTAAAGAAGGAAAGCAAAATAAGGTCCACCTGTTTCTTGACGGCGAATACCGGATGACGGTGGACCGTGATTTTCTCGCGCTTTCCGGATTTCGAAACAATGAAGTGCTGACAGAAGACGCGCTGGCGGAATTGACGGCGCAGGTTCATGTGCGTCGTGCGTTCAACAAGGCGTGCGATCTGCTTGCTCGGCGGGACCACAGCCGCGCTGAACTGCTGGTCAAACTGCGTCAAAGAGGCTATGCCGACGGCGCTGAAGAGGCGGTGGAGCGCCTTGCGGAACTTGGCTATCTTGACGATGCGCGGTTCGCTGCCGCTTACGCCGCGGAGCTGCAGCGCAGCAAACAATACGGAAAGTGCCGGATCGAGCAGGCACTTTTGCAAAAAGGCGTAGATCGCGCTGTGATCCGTGACACGCTGGACGCCATGGCGTTTGAGACTGACGATCTGGTGGCGCTGATCGAGCGCAAGTATCTGCGGCAGCTCGGCGATGACGCCGGGGTACGCCGGACCATCAACGCGCTGGTGCGGTACGGCTATACCTACAGCGAGATCAAGGAGGCGCTCGCTGCAGTTTTGGAGGAAACGGAATGAACCGAAAAAAGACCATCGGCATGATCTCCCTCGGCTGCCCAAAGAATCAGGTGGACGCGGAGATCATGCTTGCAAAACTCAACGACGAATTTGAACTGGTCGGCGACATTGACGGCGCCGATCTTGTCATCGTAAACACCTGCGGCTTCATTGAGGATGCAAAGCGCGAAGCGATCGAAACCATCCTGTCCTGCGGAGAACTCAAAAAAGAAGGACGGATCGGAAAATTGCTGGTGACGGGCTGCCTCGCGGAACGGTACCGGGAAGAGGTCCTTGCGGAATTGCCGGAGATCGACGGCATCATCGGCCTCGGCCGCAACAACGATATTGTCGCCGTCTGCCGTGCGCTGCTTGCTGATGGCAGCATCTGCGATTTCCCTGACAAATACAACCTGCCGATGAGCGGCGACCGTTTGTTGTCTACGCCGGCACATTTCGCATATCTCAAAATCGCCGAAGGCTGTTCCAATAACTGCACCTATTGCGCGATTCCCGCGATTCGCGGCAAGCTGCGTTCCCGCGCCATCGAGGACATTGTTGCCGAAGCTGCATCGCTCGGTGCGCAGGGCGTGAAGGAGCTTGTTGTCATTGCGCAGGACGTCACAAAGTACGGCATCGACCGGTACAAAAAGCTGATGCTGCCAACGCTGCTCAACGAGCTTTGCAAGGTAGACGGCATCGCGTGGATCCGGTTGCTGTATTGCTATCCCGACTGCCTGACCGACGAACTCATAGATACGATCGCTTCACAGGGCAAAATCTGCAATTACATCGACCTGCCGCTGCAGCATGCGGACAAAGATATCCTGCGGGCCATGCACCGTGCCGGCGACGAGGCATCTTTGCTTGCACTGATCGAAAAGCTGCGTGCACGGATTCCCGGTGTTGTGATCCGCACGACGTTCATCACCGGCTTCCCCGGCGAGACCGCAGCGCAGTTTGAAACCCTTTCGCGCTTCGTCGAAGAAGCGCAGTTTGACCGCCTCGGCTGTTTTGCGTATTCGCCGGAGGAGGGGACTGCCGCCGCTGCAATGGACGGACAGCTTAATGAAGAAACCAAGCGACACCGTGCCGACCTTATCATGCAGCAGCAACAGCCGATCTTTGAGCATCGGCAGCAACAGCACGTCGGAAAGACCTTCCGCGTTCTGGTGGATGGATTCGATGAAGAGAACCTGCTTTATCTCGGGCGTACATACATGGACTGTGCGGAAATCGACAGCCAGGTGATTCTTTCCACGGAGGAAGAGCTGCTGCCCGGACAATTTGTGACCGCAAAGATCACCGGCGTTTGCGACGTGGATCTTGTCGGAGAGGTGATTTCGGTTGACGCTTGATTGGTCCTTTTTCCTGAACAGCGTTTTGCTCGGTGTCGGACTTGCGATGGATGCATTTTCCGTTTCGGTTGCTAACGGGCTGCATGATCCGCAGATGCGCCGACGCCGCCGTTTGCTGATTGCCGGAACCTTCGCGTTCTTTCAGGCGCTCATGCCGCTTCTCGGCTGGCTTTGTGTACATACGCTGGTGCGCGTTTTTTCTCCATTGACGCAGGTCGTGCCGTGGATTGCGTTTGTCTTGCTGGCCTTTATCGGCGGAAAAATGATTGCAGACAGCCGCAAGCCGCCGGAGGCCGTCGGTGATCTGACGTTTGGCGCATTGCTGCTGCAAGGCGTTGCAACGGCGCTGGATGCGCTTTCCGTCGGTTTCACGATTGCTTCTTACGCGATTGTGCCCGCGCTTCTCTGCGCGCTCATCATCAGTGTGGTCACCTTCGGCCTTTGTTCGATCGGATTGTTCCTCGGCCGCCGGATCGGGGAAAAGCTGTCCGGCAAGGCGACCCTTGTCGGCGGGATCATTTTGCTGCTGATCGGTGCGGAGATCCTTTTGAAGCATTTGCTCGGCTGACGTATTTTCTGCATCATAACCGACAGGATTGTCTGCGGACAGTCCTGTTTCTTTTTGCTTGCCATTCCCCGAAAACTGTGCTATACTATCATATAACCAATTATCACGGAGGGACGCCCATGATT
Organism: Oscillospiraceae bacterium; assembly: GCA_902772935.1. GTDB lineage: Bacteria > Bacillota > Clostridia > Oscillospirales > Acutalibacteraceae > UBA6857. The sequence goes on along the minus strand of CACYCR010000160.1, from coordinate 43,955 downwards.
TCCGTTGCGCTTGCCGCATATAAAGGCGAGGCCTATATTGAAGAACAGCTGCTGTCCATTCTGCCGCAACTGTCGCATGGAGATGAGATTATTGTTTCAGACGACAAACCCGGCGGTGCGACAGAAAAAATCGTTCGCCGTATCATGGCTGATGATCCTCGTGTGATCTATGTCGAAGGGCGCGGACACGGCGTGGTTGCGAACTTTGTCAATGCAATCCGGCATTGCCGCGGTGACAAGATCTTTTTGTGTGATCAGGACGATGTCTGGCTGCCGGACAAGGTGAAGCGCGTCATGGAAGCATTTGCCGGCGGCGCAACGCTCGTGCTGCACAATGCCTACGTGACGGACAAAGATCTGAACATCACAGATTACAGCTTTTTTGAAACACGCGGCAGTAAGCGCGGCTTTTGGCGCAATCTCGTCAAAAACTCCTATATGGGCTGCTGCATGGCATTCGACCGCAGCTTGCTCAAAAAGATCATGCCGATGCCGAAATACGTTCCGATGCACGACCAGTGGATCGGGCTGATGGGTGAAGTCTACGGTAAGGTCGCGCTCATTGACGCGCCGCTGATCTATTACCGTGTTCATGGCGGCAACGTGACCGGCGGTGAAACCACAACCGCGCAGAAACTCAATTGGCGGCGGTATCTGGTCCGCCATCTCGCACTGCGCATCTTCTTCGGTAAATGAGGTGAGAAGGATGAACACTTATAAAGTCTCCGGCTGTATCGTAACCTATAACAACAAAGACAAAATCGAACAGACGATTGAAAGCGTCCTGACGCAGACGACGGGCGTGGATTTCACGCTGTACGTCGTGGACAACTGCTCGACCGACGGTACCGCCGCGTTCATTCGCGAACGCTTTCCGCAGGTGGTCGTGATCGAAAGTGAAACGAACTGCGGATTCGGCGCGGGGCACAATAAGGTGCTGCCGTTCCTCGATTCGAAGTATCATGTGGTCATCAACCCGGATATTCTGCTGAAGGATGACGTGATCACGCAGCTTTGCACCTATGCCGACGCGCATGAGACGGTTGGTCTGCTGTCGCCGCAGATCCGCTTTGAAGACGGCCGTATTCAGCAGCTTGGCAAACGCAATCCCACGGTACGTTATCTTGGCTCCCATTGGTTCCATAAGGGCGATACGCCTTCGAAAACCATGATCGAATACTGTATGCTCGACAAGCCACAGGACGCGCCGTTTCCCATTACGAACGCCACAGGCTGTTTCATGTTCTTCCGGACGGCGGTATTTCTGGAACTCGGCGGCTTTGATGAGCGCTTTTTCATGTATCTGGAAGACTGCGATATTGCACGCCGTGCCGCAGAAAAATATGAGGTTCTGCATTATCCGATGGCTGATGTCTATCACCTTTGGGAGCGCGGCAGCAAAAAGAGCAAAAAGCTGCTGCTGATTCACATCAAATCCATTCTGACCTACTTTTTGAAATGGGGGTTCTTCGGATGAGCGACGGTACACCGCGCATTTCCGTGATCGTTCCGGCGTATAACAGCGAGCGGTTTTTGCCGCAGGCACTCGATTCTCTTTTTGCGCAGACGCTGCAGGACATCGAAGTTGTTGTTGTCGATGACGGCTCGTCCGACGGAACCGGCGACATCCTCGCTGCGTACCGAAAAACGCATCCGAATCTTCGCTGCATCACACAGGAGAACCAGGGCGTTTCCGCCGCACGCAACAATGCACTTGCCGCGGCGACAGGTCTTTACGTTACCTTTCTTGATGCGGATGACTATTATGCGCCGGACACGTTGTCGGCGTTTGCTGCCTGCGCTGAAAAAACAAACGCGGACGTGATCCTCGGCCGATTGTGCATGGTGGAGAACGGGAAAGAGACCGGCTTTCACGCCATGGCAGATGAACTTGCAAAAGAAACGGCCATGGATATATTTGACAAGCGTCTGCTGTGGAACTTCCTTGTCAGCAACAAGTGTTACCGCCGGGCGTTCCTTTCCATACATGACATTCGCTTCCCGGCAACGGGCTTTTCCGAAGAGGGCGCGTTTTTCATGGATGCGGTCTATGCGGGCGCTGTCATCGCCGGTACGGCAGAAAGCGTCGTCTACTACCGGCGGCACACAGCGGCGGAAGGGCTTTCCGTCAGTCAGACGGCTAACGTCAAAAATCTCGAAAGCCTTGACGGCTCGATGAAACACATTTATGCGTCTGCCGAGGCGGCACTTTCACGCGCTGGAAAAACGGACCGTGCGTATTTGCAGGAAATCATCTATAAACATCTGCACATTCTTGCTTCTCAGTTTTACCGGGAACTTTGGCATATGAGCGAGGAGGCGCTTGCCCTTTGCACTGCACAGATCTGTGCGCTGCTGCCGCAATTGTCGGCGCAGCAGGTCATTTCGATCTGTAAAGCGAACCCCGATCTGAACCTGACAGCGCCCTGCGGATCCCGCACGGAAGCGGCGGCACATCCGATGACATCTGTTGTCGTGACAAAAACCTGCACTGCAGAAGCGGCAAAGGCGTTGTTTTTGCAAAGCAGCCCTTTATTTGAACTGCTGTTGACCCCGCGGGCGGCAGCCGATCTGCCGGAAGAGATCCTTGCGCTGCCGAATGTGCATGTCAATCGGGACGCTTCCCCGAAAGCGGCGCATGTGCTGCATTGCGGCGTACTGCCGGTATATGAGCCCGGTGTACTGCAGCTGTTGTATCGGGCAGGCTTGCCGGCACCCGGTGTCACCGCTAAGGTGGTTGACCGTCTGCTGAAATGGAGGCACAAACGATGAAGCGGTTGTTCTATCATGTGTTTGCACTGTTGTTTCACCTGAACCGGCTGTTGTTTCCGCTAAAGGAAAACCGGGTCGCGTTTTTGTCCATGCATAATGAGGGCTTCCACGATTCCCTCGGCGCGGTCAGCACAGCCCTACAGAAGGACGGGCGGTTCGAGACCGTTTTTCTGACGCGGCGTGATCTGATGGTGTCCCCGAAAAACATCGGTCGGATTCTGCATTTTTTCTTTGTTTCCTCACACGAGCTCGCAACGGCAAAGTATGTTTTTCTCAACGACAACTTTCTGCCGCTGGGACTTTTGCACTTTCGTGACGATGTGGTGATCACGCAGCTCTGGCACGCGGAGGGCGTGTTCAAAAAATTCGGACTCGCCATCGATCAGCCGCCGGCTGTCCGTGCGCATGAGATCGCCGCGAACCGAAAACTGACCTGGGTCGTCTGCTCGTCAAAAAACGTCGTACCCTATTATGCCGAAGCCTTCGGCGTATCGGCAAAGCAGGTTCTGCCGCTCGGTGCGCCGCGTCTGGATGCGCTGCTTGCGCCCGGCGCAGGGGAAAAAGCAAAGGCGCAGCTGTGTGAGCGCTTTCCGGCACTGACAGGAAAAACACTGGTGCTGTATGCGCCGACCTTCCGTGAAACGCCGGCACAGAACGAAACGCTGTTGTCACATTTCGATGTTGAGGCCTTCCATGCGGCATTGGGTGACAGCCACACACTTTTGGTTCGTCTGCATCCGCAGGTACACCCGGCCGCCCGCGAAGTTGTGGGCGCGCTTGATGTGACGGATTTTGATGATGTTTCACTGCTGGTTGCTGCATGCGACATCCTGATCACCGACTACTCATCCATCTGCATGGATTTTGCCGTTCTCGGAAAGAAAACCGTGTTCTATGCCTTCGATCTTGAACGGTACGCGGCGGAGCGCGACTTCTATTTTGACTATGCGTCCTATGTGCCGGGACCGGTCGTGACAGATTTTTCGTCGCTGCTGCAGGCGGTTGCCGCACCGCCGGACACAGAAAAAACGGCACGGTTCTGTGCATTCAATTTTGATGATTACGAACGAAACCATACGCAGCGGGTGATTGACACGATTCTCCGATGAGGTACCGAACAGCAAAAAGAAACAGAAAAGCAGTTCAGGGCATCACGCCTTGGACTGCTTTTTTATATGGGCGGCAGGGACATTGCGAGCGTTTCCAGCGTACGGTTTGCGCAGCACTCAAAAAGCGCCGATGCAAACAGCAGCGGGTCGATGCCCGGTGAGCGCAGCGCCTCGACACCCGGGGGCAGAACCGGCGGCAGGGAGACGCGCACGGTTGCATTCATGCGGCGCACCGGCGTATTCGTCAGCAAAAGCCCGTCATAGGCCAGCGGCACCGCGGCGGCGTCCGGCGCGATGAGCACGGTGCTTTCACACAGACGCGCGCTTGCGGCTGTGAGCAGCAGCGAAATGCCGTAACGGGACATGATCTGCTTTTCCAGATGAAGATACCGCTCTCTTCTTTTTGTCACAACGGTCAGAGATGCCGCCGACGGCGCAAGCTGTTCCACTGCATTGACAGCGACACCGGCTTCGTCAATGACCGCGACGCGCAGTTTTGTCGCCGGAAGATTCTGTGCTGCAATTGCTTTTGCCGCTGCATTGACCAACGCGATCACCGGCAGCTTCTGCGGATGAAAAACGGTAAGGCCGCTGTTTGCGGGCGGTGTCCATCCGTCCGGCAGCAGCAGCCGTGTTTTCAGCGGGCCGGCCAAACGGGAAAGCCGGCGCCACGGGAGGTCTGCTGCATGTTGTTTCAGAGTGATGCGGTAAAACGAAAATGCGTTTGCAAGCGGCACACGCTGCACCGCGGTTGCCTTTTGCGATCGCGACAGACGGGTGCCGCGCGGCAGAAGTTCGACTGCAGCAAACAATGCATTTCACCACCTTCAACAAAAAAGCAAAATTTTTTTCTAATAAAAGTACCAAAAATATTGACAATTCCTGCATAACATGATATGCTAATACTACCGTTTCGATTCAGCTGAGTCGGAGTGGAACAACCGAATATGCAATTAGATAGAGGCGCGATTTCTCATCAGTATCCGACGGGTGCAACAAAGACGTTCGCAGCGTTTTCCGTAGGAAAAAGGGAGAGTCGCCGAAGGTGTCAGGCGAACGACATTCTGGGCGCACGGAATAAGAGACGTGCGACTGTCGCAGTTCTTGCGGAGTGCTATTATAATTGATGACGCATAGCTTGCTATGTCTTATTATAATGGCCGGACCTCGGTCATTTTTTTGTTGATTCGGGTAATTCATTATTTATTTGTAAAGGAGATCAGACCCATGAAGAAGCAATCTGTATTTCAAGGCGCAGCAACCGCGCTCATCACCCCGTTGACGGAAACCGGCGTTGATTTTCCGAAGCTGAAGGAAGTCATTGAGTGGCAGATCGCCGAAGGCATCAACGCGCTCGTTATCTGCGGCACGTCCGGCGAAGGTTCCACTCTCACCGATGAAGAACACCGTGAAACGCTGAAATACGCGGTTGAGGTCGTGAACGGCCGCGTACCTGTCATTGCGGGTACCGGTTCCAACGATACGGCGTACGCGATCTCTCTGACGAAATATGCCTGTGAGGTTGGCTGCGACGCCATGCTCGTTGTGACGCCGTATTACAACAAAGCGACACAGAACGGTCTGGTGGAAATGTTCACTGCGATTGCGGATGCCAGCACAAAGCCGGTCATTCTTTACAACGTGCCGTCCCGTACAGGCGTCAACATTGAGCCGCAGACCTATGCGCGTCTGGCGGAGCACCCGATGATCACCGGCATCAAGGAAGCCAATTCCAACATCGCGAAGATCGTGGAAACGATGGCGCTCGTCGGCGACAAGCTGGATCTGTACTCCGGCAACGACGACCAGATCGTGCCGTTGCTGGCCTGCGGCGGCAAAGGCGTCATTTCGGTGCTGTCCAATGTGCTGCCGAAGAAGACCGTCGAACTGTGTGAAAAGTATTTTGCCGGCGATGTCAAGGGCGCTATGGCGATGCAGTGTGAGATGTTCGACCTCATCAAAGCGCTCTTCTGCGAAGTCAATCCGATTCCTGTCAAGGCTGCGATGGCTGCGCTTGGTTTCTGCGAGAACTATGTGCGCCTGCCGCTGACGAAGATGGAACCGGAGCACGAGGCCGTGCTGCTGCAGTGCATGCGCGAACAGGACCTGCCGGTGTAAGAGGTGACAGATATGAAAATCATTGTGAACGGCGCCGGCGGCCGGATGGGTACGGTGCTGTGCAATCTGATCGAAGCGGCACCGGACAAGGAGATTGCCGCCCGGGTCAGTGCGGAGTTTACAACAGACGCTGCAAAGCAGTTGTATCAGTCGCTTGACGAGTATACCGGCGACGCGGACTGCATCATTGACTTTTCCAACCATACGGCAGTGCCGGCACTTTGCGCATACGCAGTGCGGCGACAGTTGCCGCTGGTGATTGCGACGACCGGTCTGACCGAAGCGGAGATGGCTGCGGCGGCAGATGCGGCAAAGACGATTCCGGTCTTCCGCTCGGCGAATATGTCTCTCGGCGTAGCTCTGGTCGCCTGCCTTGCGAAGATCACAGCCAAGGCATTTCCGGGCGCGGACATCGAGATTTTGGAAAAGCATCACAATCAGAAGCTGGATGTGCCCAGCGGCACGGCGCTGTTGCTGGCGGATGCCATCAAGACGGTTCGCCCTGAAAGCACGTATAATATCGGCCGGCATGATTACGGAAAACGGACCAAGGAAGAGATCGGCATTCATTCGCTGCGGATGGGCAACGAGGTCGGCACGCATGAGATTATTTTCTCCATGGGATCACAGACCGTAACGCTCCGGCATGAGGCGGAAAGCCGTGCTCTTTTTGCGGAGGGCGCTTTATCAGCAGCGGCGTTTCTGATCGGAAAAGCGCCGGGTACTTACAGCATGGACGATATTTTTGAGTAATGAAGCTACCGGTGAACCCGATGCGCAATGCTGCGCGCCGGGGTTCCCAGCGTAAGCATCTGCAGAGGGGGGCCTGCCATGAATCATCTTTCACTTCCGTTTGATCTGAAAAAAATTGAAATGATCGGGCAGCAGTATCCCACTCCATTTTATCTGTATGACGAACAGGGCATCATCAACTGCGTCGCGGATTTGAAACGCGCGTTTTCCTGGAACCGGGGGTTTCGTGAATACTTCGCGGTGAAGGCGACGCCGAACCCGGCGATTCTGAAACTGCTGTTTGCGCTTGGCTGCGGTGTGGACTGCGCGAGTGAAGCGGAGCTGATGTTATGCAACCGCCTTGGGATTATCCAGGAGGATGTGATCTTTACCTCAAACGATACCCCGGCGGAGGAATATCAGCTTGCGAGGCAGCTCGGCGCGATCATCAATCTGGATGCGGCGGAGCATGTTGATTATTTGCTGGACTGTGTCGGCGTACCGGAAACGATCTGCCTGCGGTATAACCCCGGCAAAGACGTTGTGACGCCGAACGTCATTATGGGCGATATGAAAAGCGCAAAGTTCGGTATGACAAAAGCACAGGTTTTTTCGAGCGTTAAAAAGCTGGCCGCCCGCGGTACGAAGCGCTTCGGAATCCATGCGATGCTGGCGTCGAATACATTGGAAGCATCATATTTTCCGATGCTGGCGCGCGAACTGTTTTCCTTGGTTTTGGAGTTGCGGGACACACTCGGCGTGACGGTTTCGTTTGTTGATCTTGCCGGCGGTATCGGAATCCCGTACCGCCCGGAAGAAACAGCGGTCGACATTCTGGAAATCGGTGATGCGGTGCGGCGTATTTATGAGGAGCTGCTCACGCCGCAAGGAATCGAGCTTTCGATTTATACGGAGCTTGGGCGGTTTCTGACCGGCCCTTACGGTTATCTGGTCACGACAGTTTTACATCTGAAGGAGACCTACAAGCGGTTTCTCGGGGTGGATGCATCCGCCTGCGATTTGCTGCGGCCGGCGATGTACGGCGCTTATCAGTACATTACGGTGCTCGGCAAAGAGCAGCAGGCGCCTGCAGGCAAGTATGATGTGACCGGTTCGCTTTGCGAGAACAATGACAAGTTTGCGGTGGACCGGTTGTTGCCGCGCGTACAGGTCGGCGATATTCTTGTGATGCACGATGTCGGCGCGTATGGGCACACGATGGGGTTTAACTGCAGCGGGAAGCTGCGGCCGAAGGAGCTGATGCTGCGTTCGGACGGCAGCGTGGAATTGATCCGGCGGTCACAGACGATCAAGGATTTGTTTGCGACGTTTGATATTTATCCGGAGTTCCGGACATAACAACCACAGCAGAGAGTCATCCGGCTTTCTGCTGTTTTTGTGTACGGGTTTGCGCGGTGCGGTTGATTTTTGCGGCATGTTGTGGTAGGATGGAGATACCATATATTTGAAAGGGGATTACATGATGAAGATGGGAAAACGAATGCTTGCGGCAATGCTGATTGTGCTGATGCTGGTGACGAGTGCGCCGCTGGCATTGGACACAAATGCAACTGAACTTTGCTATCTTGAGGATATTAAGCAAACAGCAAGCGATCGATATACCGGAAATGAAGGGGACAGTTTTATTAAAAAAATAGGTTCAAGAAACAAAACGGAAGGTGTTAGCGGAACCAATTATGAGCACGGATTGGAAGCCTGGGTTGCTCGATGGAATTACTCTAATGAAAAAAGTTGGGTTTGGGCCGAATATGATCTTGCCAAAGATTATACAGAATTAACTGGGGTTCTAGATTTTTGTCATTATTCTTTTGATAATTGGGACTATACAAAATATCCACACGTTGCCCAGGCTGAGATTTCTGTCGATGGTAGAACTGTTTTTTCACAACGGCTTGATGCCTCGACACAGTACCCTATTGATATAAATATAAATGTAAAGAATGCATCCATCCTCAAAATTTATGTATTTGATTTAGAGGCATCATCAGTGGGTTCCTCGTACCTGTTTGGGAATATGATTCTCAGAAAAGGTGATTCTATTAGAATCTCATCTCCCACTGGCTTGAAAGTCACCGCAACAAACACCACCGCACTGAACCTTGCGTGGAATCAAGTCAGCGGCGCAACGGGTTATGTGGTGTATCAGTATAATGCATCCGCAAAGAAATATACCAAGCTCGGCGCGACAAAGAAGAACAGCTATAAAGTAACAAAGCTCAACCCCGGAACGACGTATCGCTTTGCGGTCAAAGCGTATAAAACGGTTAGCGGAAATAACTATTTCAGCAAGTATTCTTCTTTGGCGCTGGCGACAACAAAAGCAGCGCCGATGGATACCTACACAAAAGAGCATTATGACTTTATTGTGTCCAACCCATCTTATAACAGTCGCATCGTTAATTATGATTTTGCCGCGGATATGGCGTCTCTGAAAAGTACCAAAGAATATCATTGGGATAAATTGATTTCCCTTGATTACGGCAATTATTATGACGTCGTTCTGACAGATTTGATGTTGCAGCAGCAAACAGATCAAAAGATTCAGGAAGTATCCGAGGATTTTGCCGGAAGTGCTTACGCCGAAACGGTAAAGAGTGTAGGCGGTTATATCAAAGATTTGATTGATCAATACGACAATGCACATGAGTTTACCGGAAAAATCGAAAAAAATGCCATTGATGAATTTTTGACCGGGGAATTGGATACAGACAGCACTTCATATAAAGCCATTATGGGTGCGTTTAAGAAGTATCCGAAAGCAGGTGATCAGTTAAAAACATTTTTAACCGGGTTGGATAAACTTGGAAAAGTGGCCGATTTTATTGGAAGTGCAAAAAAGATCATCAATACAGTTGTGCAAACAACAAACTATATTGCATCCATCAACGCATATATTGCATGTGACCAATACTTCAAACAGATGTTTAAAAGTGTTGAGAATCGAATTCCGTCGAAGGGAAACTATGCCGGTTTAAAAAACACTTTGAACAAATACATCAATGCATCGAGCTCCCCTAAAGGGTATGCACGGGAAATCTTTAAGGCCTGTGCCAAAGCCGGATTGAAAACGGTTTTTGAGGTATTTAAAACGGTTTATTTGAAACAGACGGTTTCAAAGCTTGCGCACGTCTGCGCCGGCGTGAGCATTGGCGGGGTTTCATTGGCGACACAATTGTCAACGGCAGCCGGAGAAATTTCGGTAGCAGGCGTCGTCAGCAGCGTGGCAACGGGAATAACGCTTGGCGTTGGCATCAGTCAGTTGTTGACAAATGCAGATGATCTTTCCAAAGAGATGAGCATGGTTGTTGCCGTTGGTGAATTGAGCAGATATGTGAGACCCGTTATGCTGCAATTCGCCCAGGTCGTGAAAAAACAGCATTCTTTAAAATATGCGCATTTGTTTGATCGGGCGTTCTCGTTCTATCAGGATATTCAAATCTATTCTTACAATCACACGATTGAAGCGTTGAAAGTAAAGAAGACATCTCTTCTTGAAAAAGCAATCAATCTTTTCACAAAGAACCGTCAATTGGAATATGAAGCAGATATCAATACCTTCAGAGAAGCCCGGGATGCGCTGCGATATATCCATTGCCACAAAATGAATGTTGAAAACACCGAAGTTAAACTTTCCGGTGACGAATTCTCTTATACCGGAAAGCCGATTCAGCCGACGGTGAAGATTGCGGGACGTACATTAAATAAAGATTTCACCGTGAAGTATTCAAATAACACAAATGTCGGCGTCGGCAAAGTGACCATTACCGGAAAAGGGTATTATCTCAAAGGCAGCGTCACAAAAACATTTATCATTGTGCCGCGAAGACCCGGTGGATTGAAAGCGGTTTCCGTTGCATCCGATTCCGTAAAACTGACATGGAAGCAGGTGCCCGGCGCGAAAGGCTATATCGTTTGGTATGGCATCCTGGGTTCAAAGAATGCGCCGATGAAGGTGAAAACAAATCAGACCTCTGTTACCATAAATAACTTAAAGGCAAACACAAAATACGGGTTTGGTGTGCAAGCGTACAGTTCCATTAACGGCAAGACGTATTCCAGCTGGTGGCCGGGATTAACGCAACTGGATAAAGACGCAGGCGTTATTGCGATTACTACAGCAAAGAAATAACCCCATCCTCCGCCGGGCGTTTGTTCGGCGGGGTTTTTCTGTTGCCGTCTGCAACCAGCGGCTTTGTTTGTTGCGTTCCTTTTTTCAGAAGAAAAGAACCGAAAAGAAGCGCTGTACCGTTCCCTTTACGATACAGCGCTTCTATCCGATTTTTCTCCGATTTGTTTATTTCTTGAAAGCGGATTTGATGAGGGAGATTGCTGCCTTCATCAGCACCACCGCCGAAATCGTGATGGCCTTGAGGACCATGACCGTGTCATAATGCTGCAACCCGTTCAGGATGTCTTGCGGTGTGACAAACAGCGGTCGCTCTTTTGCTTCTGTCAGCGGATTGGCTTCGTCATAGGCGATTGCTTTTCCGCCTTTGATGGTGAAGGTCTGCGTGCGGGAACCCATTGAGAAAACAGAGGCATCCTCAAGATAATACAGCGTCAGACGGATCGGCTGCATGTCTGTGTCGGGAATCTCACCGGTCATCTTCAGCGTGACGCGTTCGCCGCGCGGAATCTTTGTGCCGTAAACATTTTCAAATGTCACATCCAGATCTTCCGCTTTGATGGCGACCAGTTCCAAGTTGCTTTTTCCGGAAAGATTCTCAATCACCAGCGCGGTGTCCGCTTTGGTCAGGGTTCCGTAAACGGAATGATCAAAGGCCGCGCGTACGCCCATTTTTCCGTTGTGCGTGACATCAAACTGCGGGAAGGTGTCCGGATCGCTGTAAATGTCCACCGGCTTGTCTGTCAGAAGAAGCCATTCGATCAACGCCTGACAATGTGCATCCGTGACGTACATGGCATGGTACTGTTCTTCAATGAACCAGGTGTTTTCCGGCAGGTATGCATATGCGGCGTCGATGTTCATGCGTGGTGCAACATGGTCGTGCGTCGGGTCGGTGCAGACAACAGCGCTGTCGTTGTAATCGGTGTGATAGCCGTTGCTAAAGCGGCTGCCGTACGCGGTGACTTTTGCGCCTGAGGCATCGCAGACATTGACAAGGCTGTCGCCGTTGACCCGGGACCCGGATACACAGGTCAGATCTGTACCGCAGACGATATTGACGTTGACGCCGTTCTTCCGGGCGAGATTCAGGTTCTCGCTCATGTTCGGCATGATGACATAATGGTCGTAGTCGGATTTTTCAATCATGGGCTGATATGCCGCCTGCTTTTCGGCGGTATCCAGCCAGAGCGCTTTGACTTCGTCGTATTTGTCGCGCGGAATGAAGTCCCACATACTGCCGAAGGACATCATGATCTGAATGACGTCTGTCCGCTGAATCAGCATATTGGCCAGACGGTTGAGGTTGTCCAGCGTCAGACCGCCGAGAAGCATTTCATAATCCGATTCCCAGGTGTACTCATCACCGCTTGTGACTACACGCAGCGGATTGTTGGCATATTCCAGATACGCAATCAGGCGGGGCGCGTCGAAATGCGCGTTTCCCGTGACCAGATCATAGGCGAGCTGGACGCCGATGGCAGGGGAGTCCATGGTAACATTGTTCAGATAATCAAGGTTGAAGATCTCCGGCAGGCGTTCGGGCGCAAGATCAAGCAGCTTTGCGAGCACCGCTGCATTTTCACCGCCCTTTTTGACAATCGCGGCCATGGAAATGTAGCTGGATGTGGTCTCGCCGCCGTGACTTTCACAAAGAATGTTGACCTTTGCGGCGCCGGCGTGCGCACGAACCTTTTGAATGAACAGGCCGAGGTCACGGGCACATTCGATCTGATTCTGCCGCCAGTCCACAGAAAAGCTGTAGACATTCTTTTCACCGATTTTTTCACAGAGTGTTGGCATAAAGCGCTTTTCGCGGATTGAACCCAGCACATATTCGTCCGTGTCCTTGTGTGCATTGATGTATGCCATGTTGCTTTCTTCCGCGCTGCGCGGCCAGGTGCCGGTGTCATAAACCGGGGTGCCGTCTGGATTGCGACGCATATATTTGGCAATTTCCGCCACGGCGTCGGAGAGTTTTGCAAAAATGCGGTCATTGCTGCGTTCCAGCAGGGCGTTGATATTTGCTTTGGTCAGGTTGGGAATGTCCTGCTTGACATAGTCAAGCGCCTTTGACAAACTGAGGCCCCAGACCTTCTCCTGAATATTCTCTTCCTCATAGCCGTTGCCGTCAAAAAGATAGATCTGCGGATTGCTGTAACCGCCGATCACAATGACCGGAATCCGGCTTTCCGCAAGCGCGCTGAGCGGCAACATGACAAACAGCAGAACAGAAACCAACAAAATGCTGACCACACGTTTTTTCATGAGGTACGCCTCCAAAAACAAACTATATCATTATTTTAAACAAAATAAAAACAAAAGTCAATAATTTTGTCAACAAAACATACAGAATTTTGACATTTTTGTTAAAAGAAGATGCCGCTTCAAAAAGAAACGGCATCGGTTTATTTTTTATGATTTACATCGCTGCGACGTCCGCGTCGGACAGGGTGGAAACACCGGCAGCCTTGAGAATGGTTTCCGCGGCGGGCGTGTTGTCGACTCGCAGAACTACATAGGCGCCTAGGTCTGCCGCACCGGTAAAGGCGTACATATATTCGATGTTGATCTTTGCGTCGGCAAGGATCTGCAGAATACCGGACAGCGCACCGGCGGTATCATCCATCTTCGCGGCAATGACGTCTGTCGGAATAACGGCGCCGCTGTCGCTGAGGGCGGCCTTGACTTTTGCATTGTCGGAGGTGATCAGGCGCAGAATACCGAAGTCTCGGGTGTCGGCGACACAAAGTGCACGGATATTCACCCCTGCCTGGGAAATCTTCTGAACCGTCTCGGCAAGACGTCCCTCTTTATTTTCAAGAAAAACAGAAATTTGTTGAATGGCCATGATAAACGCTCCTTTCTTAATCGTGCAGCTTTCGTTTGTCAATGACGCGAACGGCTTTGCCTTCGCTGCGGACGATGGAGTGCGGCGGAACCAGGTGGACCTTCGGCCCGATGCCGAGCATGGTGCGCATTGCGATTTCCAGCGAACGCTCTTTTTTCTGGTTTTCCGCAACAATGTCGGAGAACTGATCCGGCAACAGTTCAACATAAATGTCCAGCGTGTCGGAGTTGTTGACGCGGTCCACGACGATCTGATAGTTCGGCGTATAGCCTTCGTTGAGCAGAACGGTTTCAATCTGGCTCGGGAAGACGTTTACGCCGCGGATGATCATCATATCGTCGCTGCGGCCCATGGGCTTGCTCATTTTCACGTGCGTGCGACCGCAGGCACATTTTTCGCGGGTGAGCACGCAGATATCACGGGTGCGGTACCGCAGCAACGGGAAGGCTTCCTTGTCCAGTGACGTGAACACCAGTTCGCCCTTGCTGCCTTCAGGCAGGACTTCACCGGTATCGGGGTCAATGATTTCCGCGTAGAAATGGTCCTCGTTAATGTGCATACCGCTTTGTGCGCAGCATTCAAACGCAACGCCCGGGCCGCTCGTTTCGGTCAGACCGTAAATATCGTATGCTTTGATGCCGAGGCTCTTTTCAATGCTGCGGCGCATTTCTTCTGTCCAGGGTTCAGCGCCGAAGATGCCGGCCTTGAGCTTGTTGTCTTCCGGCTTGTATCCTTGTTCGGCGAGTGTCTCACCGATGTATGCCGCGTAAGACGGCGTGCAGCAGAGAATGGTTGCATTCAGATCCATCATGAACTGGATCTGCCGGTCGGTATTGCCGGAGGACATCGGCAGTGTCAGACAGCCGACTTTGTGGGAACCGCCGTTCAGGCCCGGGCCGCCGGTGAACAGACCGTAGCCGTAGCAGACCTGGCAGACATCTTCGTTGGTGCCGCCTGCGGCGACGATTGCGCGCGCGCAGCATTCTTCCCAAAGGTCGATATCGTGCTGCGTATAGAACGCAACAACGCGCTTGCCGGTGGTGCCGGATGTGGATTGGATCCGTACGCAGTTTTTGAGGTCGGTGCCGAGCAGGCCGTAGGGATAGGCCTCACGCAGGTCTGCCTTGGAGAGGAAGGGCAGCTTTTTGATGTCGTCGACGCTCTTGATGTCTTCGGGTTTTACGCCCTTTGCGTCCATGAGGTCCCGATAGTACTTCACGTTTTCATAGACGTGCTTGACCTGCTTGACAATTTTTTCGTTCTGAATCGCAAGAATCTCTTCTCGCGACGCCGTTTCAATTTCCGGCTGGTAGTAGTTGGCCATGGGAATCACTCCTTTAATAAAAATTAGTAATTATATCCAAGATCGAAGGCCTTCACATTCACGTCCACAAACTGCGGCTTGACCGTGTTCTTGATTGCCTCAATCCAGTTCTCATATGGGATGTCGAAATATTTTGCGAGCCGCCCCATGAGGACAATGTTGACGCTTTTGGCGTTGCCTGCCGTCTTCGCAAGGGAGAGTGCGTCGATTTCATCAACGAACACACCTTTGGCACGAACGTCGTCCAGTACAGCTTCAGGGTAGGCTGCCGCGCCGGTAATGACCGGCATGGGGTCGATGGACTGCGCGTTGACCACGATTTTTCCGTCCTTCTTCAGGCATTTGAGGTACCGCGCCGCTTCGAGCTTTTCAAACGAAACGATGAAATCCGCTTCGCCGTCCGCAATGACAGGGGAGTAGACCTTGTCGCCGAAACGGACATAGGTGACGACGCTGCCGCCGCGCTGGCTCATGCCGTGGACTTCGCTGACCTTGACGTCAAAGCCTTCTTCGGTGAGGAGTTTGCCGAGCAGTTTGCTGGCAAGGAGGCTTCCCTGTCCGCCGACACCGACAATCATGACATTTTTGGTTTCCATGTTATGCTTCTCCTTTCTCCATCGCACCGATACGGCAAAGCTGCGTGCAGACGTTGCAGCCGACGCACTGGGTTGCATCAATGATTGCCTTCTTGTTTTTGAAGCTGATGGCCGGGCAGCCGAGCTTCATGCACTGTCGGCAGCCGACACATTTGTCTTCGTTGACCTTGACCGGCGGTTTTGCTTTGACATATTTCAGCAGCATGCACGGCCGGCGGGAAATGATGACGGACGGCGCGTCCACGGAAAGCTCTTCCAGTACGGCGTCTTCACATTCCTTGAGGTTATAGGGATCGACCACGCGGACGCGTTCGATGCCGACGGCGCGGCAAAGCGCTTCGAGGTTCACTGCAAGCGCAGGTTCGCCCTTGATGTTCTTGCCGGTGGTTGGATTCTGCTGGTGACCTGTCATGCCTGTGATGGAGTTGTCAAGGATAATGACCGTGGAGTTGGAGGCGTTATAGGCGATGTTGACCAGTCCCGTAATGCCGGAATGCATGAAGGTCGAATCGCCGATGACGCAGACCGTCTTACCTTCGCTGTCCTTTCCGCCTGCCTTATTGAAACCGTGTAAACCGGAAACCGAAGCGCCCATGCAGAGCGTGGAATCCAGTGCGGTGAGCGGCGCGGCGGAACCGAGCGTATAACAGCCGATGTCACCGAGGCAGGTGATCTTGTGCTTTGCAAGCGTATAGAACAGACCGCGGTGCGGACAGCCGGCACACATGACCGGCGGACGCACGGGGATGTCAGTGTCAATGGCAGGTGCGGCGTCGACCGGCAGACCGAACGCTTTGCGGATCGTTGTCTGATTGAATTCGCCGATCGGCGGGAACATCGCTTTGCCGACGCAGGGAACACCGATGGTGTTCAGATGTGTTTCAATGATGCCGTCAAGTTCTTCGATGACATAAAGGGTTTTCACTTTTGCGGCGAAGTCCTTGATGCGCTGTACCGGCAGCGGATTGACCAGACCGAGCTTCAGCACGGAAGCGGTGTCGCCGAACACTTCTTTGACGTATTGATAGCAGGTACCGCTGCAGATGATGCCGATCTCGGTGCCGCCCATTTCTTCGCGGTTGAGGTCGGTCGTTTCACCGAGGGCACGCAGCTTTTCCGTGCGTTCTTCCACAAAAGGATGCCGGCGGACGGCATTTGCCGGCGCCATGATGTATTTTTGTGGATTCTTTTCGTAAGCGGGCAGGGCGCGTTCCACACGGTCACACAGTTCAACTGTGCTTTGTGAATGCGCAATGCGCGTACACATCCGGATGATGACCGGGGTGTCATACTGTTCGGAAAGGTCAAAGGCGCGCTTGACGAACTCCTTTGCCTCCGCGGAGTCTGCCGGCTCGAGCATCGGCACTTTTGCTGCGATCGCATAGTGGCGGGAATCCTGCTCATTCTGCGAAGAGTGCATGGCCGGGTCATCCGCGACAAAAATGACCATGCCGCCGCCGACGCCGGTATAAGACAGGGTGAACAGCGGGTCGGCTGCAACGTTCAGACCGACATGCTTCATCGCGCAGGCACTGCGTGCGCCGCGCAGGGAGGCACCGAAGGCAACCTCAGTCGCAACCTTTTCGTTTGGCGCCCATTCGCAATAAATCGCGTCATACTTTGCGGCAAATTCCGTAATCTCCGTGGACGGGGTTCCGGGGTAGCTTGAAACAAGATTGACGCCGGCCTCATACAGACCGCGTGCAACTGCCTCGTTACCCAACATCAGTTTTTTCAATGTTCATTCCTCCTGCTGAAAGTTCTCTGTGCGGTAAACGGCGCCGCACGTCAATGGATATCCATTCCAATATATTGCAAATTATTCGCCGAGACTGTCGGTGATTTCGACAGTGCGCGTGTCGTGGTAACAGGCGAACATCTCCTCCACGTGCTGCGGCTTTGTTTTTTGCGTACAAAGCGACACAAGCGGCACAAGAATCAGACCGCCGACCATGGCGAACACGCCGGAATACAGCGAATTTTTAAAGACAAAGGACAACACGGCATTGCCGGAAATGTCGACCCAACCGAGCGACGCGCAAAGCTGGAACACTTCCATGCATACGCCGAAAACAAAGGACACGATGACTGCAGCCTTGGTGGTCTTTTTGTAATACAGACCGTACAAAAACGGCGCAAGGAACGAGCCGGCCAACGCACCCCAGGAAACGCCCATCATCTGCGCGATGAACAGACTCTTGGATTTTGCCTGCTTGATGGCGATGATGGCGGAGATGACGATGAACACAACGATGAACGCACGCATGATCGTCATCTTCTTCTTTTCGCTCATCTCTTTTTTCGCCATCGGTGCAAGGAAGTCCAGCGTAATCGTGGAACCGGATGTCAGTACCAGCGAGGACAGCGTGGACATCGAGGCGGACAGCACCAGCACAATGACGACACCGATGAGAATCGGCGAGAGCGTGGACAGCATCTGCGGCACCACGGCGTCAAAGCCGTCCTTTGCAACGTCTACCGGATAAAGCCGGCCGAAGCCGCCGAGGAAATAGCATCCGCCGGCCACGATGATGGCGAAGAAGGTGGAGATGATGGTTCCCTTCTTGATGGAGTCCTCATTCTTGATGGCGTAAAATTTACCGACCATCTGCGGCAGACCCCAGGTACCGAGTGACGTCAGCAAAACGACGAACAGCAAAAACAGCGGCTGCGGGCCGAGGAAGGATGAAAATTCCCAGCCGTTCGGGCTTTGCTCGGACAGGCCCTGCATGGCTGCCATCAGACCGCCGTTGTCCTTGAGAACAGCGAAAATGACGGCGACAATGCCGACGAGCATGATGAGGCCCTGAATGAAGTCATTGATCGCGGTTGCCATATAGCCGCCGACAATGACGTAAACGCCGGTGAGTACGGCCATCACGATGACGCATACAGAATAATCCACACCGTTGAACGCCATGGAGAACAGACGGGACAGACCGTTGTACAGCGACGCGGTATACGGAATCAAAAACAGAAAGGTGATGACGGAGGCGGCAATTTTCAGTCCCTTGGACTCAAAGCGCGCACCGAAGAAGTCCGGCATCGTCTTTGAGCCGATGTGCTGCGTCATGACGCGGGTGCGGCGGCCGAGAATGACCCACGGCAAAAGCGATCCGATGAACGCGTTGCCAAGACCGATCCATGTGGATGCCACGCCGAAATTCCAGCCGAACTGGCCGGCATATCCGACAAAAATGACGGCCGAAAAATACGAGGTACCAAACGCGAACGCGGACAGCCACGGGCCGACGGACCGCGAGCCGAGAACGAAGCCGTTGACATCGGTGGCATGTTTGCGGGAACGGATGCCGATGCCGACCATGAGGGCAAAGAATAAAACGATCAGAATCAGGGTCAAAATCATGGTTGTTGTCATAAGAACAGCACTCCTTTATGAAAACTCTGCGAGGTTGTCAGCTCTTGTTTTGCGCGTCGACCAGGTGATCAGCGCCGTACATTTTCCGCAGCAAGGGTTTTTCGATTTTTCCGGTCGGGTTGCGCGGCACATCGGCGAAGATGATCTTGCGCGGCCGCTTGTAGCGCGGCATGCCTTTGCAGAAGTCCTGAATCTCTTCTTCGGAGCTGGTCATGCCCTCTTTGAGCTGAATGATCGCCGCGGCGATTTCGCCGAGCCGTTCATCCGGCAGACCGATGACGGCGACGTCGCTGATTTTATCAAAGCCGCGCAGGAAGTCTTCAATCTGTACGGGATACAGGTTTTCGCCGCCGGTGATGATGACGTCCTTTTTGCGGTCAACGAGGAAAATGAAGCCGTCCGCGTCCTGCATGGCCATATCGCCGGTATACAGCCAGCCGTCCTTGAGCGTCTTTGCGGTTGCTTCCGGGTCGTTGTAGTAGCAGATCATGACGCCGTCGCCTTTGACAATCAGTTCGCCGACGTCGCCTTGCTTGACGGGTACGCCGGATTCATCCACGATCTGCGCCTGCCAGCCGTAACCGGGGACGCCGATGGCGCCGACTTTGTGAATGTTTTCCACACCGAGGTGTACCGCGCCGGGACCGATGGATTCCGAAAGGCCGTAGTTGGTGTCATACTGATGATGCGGGAAGTACTGCAGCCAGTGCTTGATGAGACTTTGCGGTACGGGCTGCGCACCGATGTGCATGAGACGCCACTGGGACAGCTCATAGTCCTCGAGCTTCAGCCGTCCGGAATCGAGTGCATTGAGAATGTCCTGCGCCCAGGGTACGAGCAGCCAGACGATGGTGCATTTTTCCTTGGAGACAGCGTCGAGGATGTATTCGGGTTTGGTGCCTTTGAGCAAAACCGCTTTGCTGCCGGAAAGCAGGGAGCCGAACCAGTGCATTTTCGCGCCGGTGTGATACAGCGGCGGGATGCACAGGAAAACGTCGTCGCGCGTTTGCCCGTGATGATTCTGTTCCACGCGGCAGGAATGGATGAGGGCGCGGTGCTTGTGCAGAATTGCCTTCGGGAAGCCTGTGGTGCCGGAGGAAAAATAGATCGCGGCATAGTCGTCTTCCGTCAGCGGCACATTCGGGTTTGCGCTGGAGCTTTCCGCGACAAATGAGGCGTACCCTTCTGCGAAGGACGGACAGCCGTCGCCGAGGTACAGCAGCAGGTGCCGTTCATCAATGTCGTCGGCAATGGCTTCCACGCGGCCGATGAACTCCGGGCCGAACAGCAGAATGTCTGCTTCGGACAGGTCAAAGGTATACTTGATCTCATCGGATGAATAGCGGAAATTCAGGGGAACGGCAATGGCGCCGGCCTTGAGAATGCCGAAATACACCGGCAGCCATTCCAGGCAGTTCATCAAAAGAATGGCAACTTTGTTGCCTTTACCAATGCCGCGGGAAATCAACGCATTGGCAAAACGGTTGGCGCGTTCGTTGAAAACCGACCAGGTGATCTCGCGGCGTTTGCCGCCGCCCTCTGCGGGCTGCACAAGGTCATATTCGTGCCAGGTGATGCGCCGGTGATGCTTTTCTTCGGGGTTGATCTCCACCAGTGCGGTGTCGCCGCCGTACTGTGCGGCGTTGCGTTCCAGTAAGTCTACGATGGTCATTGCTTGTGATCTCCTTCTTCTGTATTCTCTCTATATGAATCTGTTTTCTGCTTAAGAAAGATGGAGGATGCGGTTCGCGTTTGCAAAAAAGATTTTTTCTTCTGCGTCTTCTCCTAAAGCAAAGCTGCGAAGGATGCGGATGAAGGCTTCCGGGTCCGCCCAGGGCGAATCACTCGCAAACAGGATGCGGTCCGCACCGTGCAGTTCGATGATGCGTTTGCATTTTTCCGGGTAAAGATCCAGCACGGCTGCCGTATCCATCCAGACCGGCTTTTTGCAAAGCATTTCCAACACGTCGTCCGGAAAATCGAAACCGCCCATGTGTGCGAGAATGAGCTTGTTGTCAATGACGCCGCGCAAGGTGTCCAGAACCTGCAGAATCATCTGCGGTGTGCAGTGTACGTCATCGGGGTAAGCGATGTCGCGGCCGGCGTGCGTCACAATATAAAGCCCGCGTTTTGCAGCCTGTTCCATAATGTAAAGGTAGCGCGGGTCATTGAAATAAATGCCCTGATAATCCGGGTGCAGCTTGATGCCGCGCAGTCCGCTCTTCTGAATGAAGTCCAGCGTTCCCGGAATGTCTTCGGTATCGGGATGGATGCCGCCGAAAAAATAGACGCCGTCCTTCCCGTTCTCCGCCGCGGAAACGCGGTTAATCGTTTCGGTCTGCCGTGCGGCGGTCACGACAGGAAGAACAACGCTGCGGTCAACGCTGCCTTGCTTCATCTGTGCCTTGAGCGCAGAAAGCGTTCCTTCGCGAAAGGGGGTGATGCCGCCTTTTTGAGAAAGATAGGCGATGGTCTTTTCGGCAATCTTGTCCGGAAAGGTATGTACATGGAAATCAACAATCATGTCGTCATATCCTTTCACTCCGGATTCTTTAGAACTTAAACGCTTTAAACCGTAAAAGTAAAATTGCGGTAAAAAGAAATGCTTTGAAAAAAGCTGTAAACGTATTGTACTACAAACGAAATAAGAAAGTCAAGGGCTTTCGAAAAGATTTACGAAGGATTCTGCTTTTTATACGTGTATTATGTCAAAATATAAGGCAAACTTCAGCCGATGAGCAGCTGCTGCCGGAAGACTGCAAAGCAGGCAGAACAGGCTGGCGAAAAGCGAGAGAACCGGTTTTTTATGCAGTCACCGCAAAATAGATATTGTCTGATCGGACAGCCTCATTATTCTGCGCTGTCGGGGATTTCAAATGTAAACGATCAAACTGCAAAGCAAAAAGCCGGACGCGCGGTCCGGCTTTTTCGGTTGTTTTGCTTGTCAGATCAGATGCAGTGCTTTGAGCAGATGGAAGCCGACAAAGCTGTACAGCAACGTGCCGATGATGGAAATGACTTCCCACGGCAGACGGCTTTCGTCCGCGTTGAGATCCGCTTTCATTGCGGCTTCATAGATCTTGAGAATCCGCTCGTTCTTTGTGCCGGAAACTTCGATCAGTTCGTTCAGCGCGGCATAGATGATGGCGTGCAAGGCAAGCTCTCCGGCGATGTGTTCATAGGTCATGGCATAGTCAATGTTGCCTTCGCCGTCCTTGATATACTGTGCGTTCTGCTTTTCAACAAGGTCGTCGACAACGCGTCTGAACACGCCGTAGTTGAAGATCTCCGGATTGTTTTCAATGTCAACGCGCATATAATAAGTGCCGCCTTCGCCTTCAATGACCTTGTACTCGATGCTGGCGTCGTCAGCGATGAGCTGCGCGGCCTGTTCCGGGTTATCCACCTGAACAAAGATGTACTTTTTGAGCATATCTGCGAGCGCCTTGATGGTGACACTGATTTGGGATTCTTCCGGTTCAGTGGGTTCAGTCGGCTGCGTCGGTTGTGTCGGATCCGTCGGATCTGTCGGTTCTGTCGGTTCAGTCGGCTGTGTCGGTTCGGTTGGCTGTGTCGGCTGCGGCTTGAGCGTATCCATAATCTTGTCATACAGTTTGATCATGATTTTTGAGCCGAGTTCCTTGGCGGTTTCGATGTTTTCCGGCGTCAGGACCACATTTTCCACATAGGGGCGAATATCGCCTTTCAGATTGTGAATCGCATTCTTGATGGATCTCAACCCTTCTTTGCGTTCTTTTCCATCGAGTTTGATTGCGGTGATGACTTCATTGATATCGATGTTTGAAACGTCAACGCTTGCAGCGTACACGGGCAGAATGCTTGCAAGCAGAATCACTGCAGCAACCAGAATGGAAATGATGTTTCTTTTCATAAAAGAGAAGCTCCTTTCATAATTGAACTACTATTACTCTATCACTTTCGCGAATGGTTGTCAATCTTTTTTTTTAGAACAATTTCGTATATCTGTGCGTTATTTGTGGTATCGGGTTCCGCTTTCAATCTGCGATGCGCGATAGATTTGCTCTAACAGCATCACACGGAACAGCTGATGCGGAAACGTCATTTTGCTGACGGAGAGCCGCAGATCACTTTTCTCCTTGACAGCCTCGGCAAGACCGAAGGAACCGCCGATGATAAATACGATGCTGCTTTTTCCGCGCAGTGCAAAGTCGGAAAGGCGCGCGCTGAATTCCTGAGAGGAGAGCTGTTTGCCCTCGATGCAAAGTGTGATCACTGCGGCATTTTGCGGAAGCTTTTCCAAAATCCGCTTTCCTTCGGCTGCGAGCGCGGCGTCGATTTGCTTTTGACTCGGCGCATCGGGCAGCTTTTCCGCCGGCAGTTCCAGAACCGTCAGCCGGCAGACGCCGGACAGCCGTTTCTGATACTCCGCGCAGGCATCCTGCAGATATTTTTCCTTGAGTCTGCCAATACAAAGCAAGATGATGTTTTTCATGTCGGTACCTCAGAAACGAACAAGATCTTCATTGTTTTCTTTCGGATTGACTTTCAGAATGTAATCGCGGTCCAGCACGGCGCCGGTCTCCTGGATGGCAGCGTAGCTGGTCTGAAACGCGAGCGCGGGCAGATTGTTTTCCGTACTGAGATGACCGAGAAACAGGCGCGTGGTGCCGTGATCAATCAACTGCGTCGCCACGTCGGCACAGGCGAGGTTGGATAAGTGACCGGTGTCGGACAGGATTCGCCGTTTCAGAAAGTACGGATACGGGCCGTTTTCCAGCATCCCGACGTCGTGATTGGATTCGAGCATGACCAGGTCGCAGCCGAGCAGGTTTTGCATGATCTCATTGGTCATGTGGCCGATGTCGGTCGCAATGGCGGCTTTGCGTTCATCCGGCAGTGTGACGATGAAGCCGCAGCTTTCATTGCTGTCATGCGGCGTTGTGAAGGCGTGGACAAGCATATCGTCAATGACAACGTCCTCGCCGCGCGGCAAGACATAAACCGGAAATTTTTCGCTCAGTACGTCAGCGTCCGCCATCCCGCGCAGGGTTCCTTCGGTGGCGTACACCGGTACGCCGAGACCGGAGGCCAGAACGCGGATGCCTTTGATGTGGTCACTGTGTTCGTGCGTCACAAAAATTGCCCGGATGGACTTCGGGTCGATGTCCCGGTCGGCCAGTGCGGTCCGGATGCGCTTTGCGCTGACGCCCGCGTCAATCAATACGCCGTGTGACGCCGTGCCGACAAAGGTCGCGTTGCCGCTGCTGGAAGAAAAAAGAGAACAGAATCTGGCCATAAGAACTCCTTAAAAAAGTAACCACTGAAGATTCAGCGGTTACATGGTGATTTGTTTGTTTCAGCTCGCCGCGCCGGTACGGGGTGTGTCGTCGTGAATCTCCTTACGGTAGATATCAGCGCCGAGATCGCGCAGCTTTTCGACGTAGTCTTCATAGCCGCGGTCGATATAGATGATATTTTCAACCTCTGTGGTGCCGCGGGCAATCAGGCCGGCGATAATCATTGCCGCGCCTGCACGCAGATCGTCTGCGCGAACCGGTGCGCCGGTCAGCTCTTCCACGCCCTGGATGACAGCAATCTTGCCGTCCACCTGGACATTGGCACCCATGCGGATCAGCTGGTCGATGTAGCGGAAACGATTATCCCAGACCCCTTCGGAAACCAGGCTCGTGCCCTGCGCGATGGTGAGGATGACGCTCATCTGCGGCTGCATATCCGTCGGGAAGCCCGGATGCGGCATGGTCTTGAGGTTGCAGTGGCGGAAGGTTTCCGCACCGATGACGCGGACGGCGTCGTCATATTCGATAACTTCGGCGCCGCATTCAATCAGCTTTGCCGAAATGGACTCCAGATGCTTGGGAATGACGTTCTTGATCAGTACATCACCGTGCGTCGCTGCTGCAGCCACCATGTATGTGCCCGCTTCGATCTGGTCGGGGATGATGGAATAGGTGCAGCCGTGCAGTTCGTTGACGCCGTGGATTTTGATGACGTCGGTGCCGGCGCCGCGGACATCCGCGCCCATGGCGTTGAGGAAGTTCGCAAGGTCGACGATGTGCGGTTCCTTGGCGGCGTTTTCAATGATGGTCAGACCGCGTGCCTTGACAGCGGCGAGCATGACGTTGATGGTCGCGCCGACCGAAACTTTGTCCATATAGACTGCGCTGCCGGTCAGATGGTCGGCCGAAGCGTTGATCATGGCGTTTTCGACCGTTGCGGTCGCGCCGAGCAGTTCGAAGCCCTTGATGTGCAGATCAATCGGGCGAACGCCGAAGTCACAGCCGCCGGGCAGTGAAACCTTTGCGCGGTTATAGCGGCCGAGCAATGCGCCGATCAGATAATAGGATGCGCGCAGCTTCTTGGTCATTTCATGCGGGACAATATAGGAATTGACGGGCTTGGTGTCAATTTCGATCGTATGTTTATTGATATAACGGATCCGTGCGCCCATATTCTTGAGAATATGTTCCATGGTGATCACGTCGCTGATATTCGGAATATTTTCAATGCGGCAGACATCTTGTGCCAAAAGCGTCGCCGGAATGATTGCGACCGCCGCGTTCTTCGCGCCGCTGATCTCAACCTCTCCGGTCAGGCGATTGCCGCCGTGAATGACAAGCTTTTCCAAAAAAATCTCCTCTTTCTTTGCGCAGAATGCGCATACACCTGTTGGCTGTATCCGGTAAGCCGGATACAAACCTATATAAAAATGAGAGCAATCATCATAAAAATTGTAATGTAACCGAAAACGCCGCGGAATCGCACCGCAGAAACGTCAAAGGTTACAAAACGATTACAACTTTAGCACTGAGTATTATAACACATTTTGACAGACTTTCAAACCTTTTTTAAAAAAATTTAAAATTTTATTTGTTTTTGTTAAAATTTTTCGGCTTTCCACAGGAGATTTTGTCTTTTTCTCCGAAACAATGCGCAAAGCGCGTAAATGAACAGCGTTTTATTGCGTATCCGGCGATACTGCATCAGACGGATCGGGTTCGGTCTTGCGACGTTTTTTGATGAAAAACCAAAGCAGATATGCTCCAGCGCCGACCGGCAGCGCAAAGATCGCGAATTTCATCAGCAGCGGTACCGGAATATAGTCGTAGATGCCGTCGCCGAGAATCGTGAACAAGACAACGCGCGGCAAAATACCGACCAGCGACAGCGCGAGATAGCGGGGAATTTTGCAGCGGGCGGCCCCGAGCAGCAGTGAAACAAAGTCGATCGGGAAGACCGGCAGCGCGCGCACGGTGAGCAGTGCGGGTACGGAATTGCCGATTTCTCTTTGCAGCAGCTTGCGTCCGCCTTCACTTTTTTGCAACAGCCGGTGGACGGCGTCGCCGCCGAGAAATCGGCCGAGAAAATAAGTCGCCGTGATTTCAAGCAGAATGCCTGCGGCATTGACCAGACAGGCCGTCAGCGGCGGAAACACCATGCCGACCGAAACGTAGATCAGCATGGCAGGTACGACGAACAGGACGGATTTCACAAGATATATGCCGAGAATGACGGCAATCGCCGCAACAAGCGTTGTCTGCGCTGCGGCAAGCGCCCGCACATCAATGGTCTGCAGGCGGTCATAGTTGACCAGAATGAGGACAAAAATCAGCAGCGCAATTCCAACACGCAGCACCGCGAGCAGTGTTCCTTTTGTTCTTTCCGTCATGGTGCAGCCTCCTTGCGCTTGCGCTTTTGCCGGATACGGACGTTCGGCATCTATCAATAGTATACAAAAAATCTGCACGAATTGCAACGAAAACTTTTTCCGGGAAAAACGGACAGAGTATAGACTTTTTGCGGCAGTTGTGATAAAATAGTTAGGATTTGATGATTGACGGGTCAAACATGACCGGCTTGCATTCACGGCACCGAGGTGAACAGATATGGCTATGAAGGAACAACTGCAGCGAAAAACAGCGTCCGTTTTGCTTGGGCGGATTTTGCGCTACGTTGATAAGGATCCGCAGCGAAACATTCTGAAACTGCTGCGGTTCACGGAACTGTTCCTCGGCGGCATTTTCCCGAAGAAGTATCTGGACGCCATGAAGACCGCAATCCGTGATGACAGCAACGTCTATTATCAATACGCAATGAACCTTTTGCGGGATACCGACCATGCGTACCTGAAAAAGTTCCTGCTGGCGGCGGGTCTCGGCGCCGGCGTACAGGGAACCAAAAAGGTCCGTGCCAACCGCGAAGTGTATCATTGCAACATTCCGTTTTTGATTCTGATGGATCCGACGAGTGCCTGCAACTGTCACTGCAAGGGTTGCTGGGCCGCGGAGTACGGGCATAAGAACAGCCTGACCCTTGACGAAATGCGCAGCGTGATTGCACAGGGTAAGGCCCTCGGCACCCACGTTTATATGTTCACCGGCGGCGAACCGCTGCTGCGCAAGAAGGAACTGATCACGCTCTGCGAAGAGAATCCGGACTGTGCGTTCCTGGCATATACGAACGCAACGCTCATCGACGAAGCTTTCTGTGATGAACTGCTGCGGGTCGGCAACATGACGCTCGCGCTCAGCATCGAAGGCACACAGAAGACCACAGATGCGCGTCGCGGCGAGGGCATGTATGATGCTGCGATCCGCGCGATGGAGCTGCTGAAGAAAAAAGGGATTTTGTTCGGCATGTCGGTCTGCTACACCCGTGAAAACGTGGAAATGGTCACGAGCGATGCGTTCCTGGATAAGATGGTTGCCCTCGGCGTCAAATTCGGCTTTTATTTCAACTATATGCCGGTTGGCGCAAACGCACCTGTCAATCTGATCCCGACGCCGCAGCAGCGCGAGCATATGTATCACTGGCTGCGGAAGACCCGCGGCGGTGCGACCGGAAAGCCGCTCTTTGTCATGGATTTCCAGGATGACGGCGAATATGTCGGCGGCTGTATTGCCGGCGGGCGTAACTACTTCCACATCAACGCTGCGGGCGATATGGAGCCGTGCGTCTTCATCCATTTCTCGGACTCCAACATCCGCGAAAAAACGCTTTTGGAGGCGCTGCAAAGCGATTTGTTTATGGCGTATTACCACAACCAGCCGTTCAACGACAATCATCTGCGACCCTGCCCGATGCTGGAAAATCCGCAGTGCCTGCGCAAGATCATCGCGCAGACCGGTGCAAAATCCACAAACCTTGAAGGCGAAGAGAGCGTGGAAGCGCTTTGCGCAAAATGCGATCGCTTTGCGCAGGACTGGGCGCCGAGGGCACAGTCCCTTTGGGAAAACAATCCGCATCCGCATCCGAAGACGCAGTATTACCGAGACAGCAAAGAGAGTAAATAAAAAGAGCTGTTGCAAGTTCGTTCACACGAATTTGCAACAGCGTTTTTTATGCGCGAAAGGTATGTGCTCAGCGGTTCCAGGGCATCAGACGATGGAAGAAATAAAGGATCCGGTGGAAGAACGCAACGATGCGGTCGAATCCGCCGCCGTGTTCGCGGCCGCAATACAGGCAAAGATTTTCCGGCGCAATGACAGTACCGCAAACCTCACAGCGGTTGTTGCCGTCCGCGTCGATGTGTCCGTTTGCCGGCGTTCTCGAAAGGACTTCTTCTTCACCGCAGCCGGTGCAGCGACGGTAAGTAAAGCCGGGATCCGTGCAGGTCGGCTTGATGGTTTTTGCCTCACCCCAGGTGTGGACGTGCGGAGCACTCTCTTTGACGGTCAGCGCCTTGATGGGTACGTTGCAGACGGTATAGATCTGGCCGTGGAAGATGTTGCGGTTGCTCAGTGCGCTGGCCTCCTGCCACTGCCGTTTGCCGTTCTGTGTGAAAGCAATGAAGCTCTGGCCGGCTTTGGATGCATAGTTGCGCGCTGTCGGCAGGTTGATTTCCGCGGGGATATTGATTTCTTTGCCCTTGACGGCGCGCAGCACAACGGAGAACTGGGCGCCTTTTTTCAGCTTCACCGGCTCCGGCAGCTGCATTGTATGGTAGCCGGCATAGCGCAGCGTCTGCGCGCTGTTGAAGACGCGGGTGCCGCTTTCGGGGTTGTTTTTGTCTTTCAGGTTGACATACACCTGCGCGATGACGGACTCGTTGCCCAGCATGGTATAGAAGCCGACGCGGGAAAGATACTGTCCGCTTTCTGCAGTGAAGATATTTGCGCACGCGCCCTGTTCCTCAGCGGAGAAGGGAATGGCGCCCGTTGCACCGAAGCCGTCATATTGATAGATCTTGTTGAATTCCGATGACGGCATCGCGGTGTACGCCGTGAAATCGGAAAGGCTCGGCTCTTCGTATGACATGTAGAAATAGCCGCCGGGCAGAACGTCCATATCCGTGCCCCAGCTGTTTTTCACGAGCCATGCGCCCTTCTGCGAGGGACGGTCTTTTTCATAGAAATGCTTGACGGAATAGCTGTCATCCCAGCCGATGATCGTGATCATGTGATCCGCATACAGCGGGCTTTTATAGGCGGACTGATAATACGCCGTTGAGGTCACACCGTCAATGGTGGTTTTGCTGTAGTATTCATCCGGTGCGGAGGAGAAATACATGGCGGTGACGCTGCCGTGATCCATGATGGCCTGCTTGATGTCCCGGCGCAGCGTTGCGGCGTCCGCATCTTCAAAGCAGTCAATCGTTTCACTGGCGGAAATGCTCATCACGCTGCGGTAACGGTCGCGTTCTTCATAGCTTACGCCGTTGTTGTAATCTGCCGGGAAACGGTAGTCTTTTTCATAAACGAGCGATGAACCGCGGGCCAGTGCTGCTGTTGTCATGAAGGAGTTGCCGCCTTCCTGGTAGACCTGCTCAATGTTGACTTTGACACCGTCGCCGTAGGTCGGATCATTCTTGTCCGTGGTGGCGCTGTTTGCGGAAAACCATGCAAGGTGCGATTCGGAATAATCCACGGTATTCACGTCGGCGAGACCCTGACGGATGGCGTCGGTCTCAATGGCAGATACGGCGGAAAATGCCCAGCAGATGCCTGCAGGGTCCTGATTCTTCACGGACGTGATCAGGTTCTTCTGACGGCTGTCATAGCTGCTTGGATACTTGCCTTTGACTTTGATGGCGCCGTTTTGTGCGGGATAGGCTGCGGCGACCGCTTCGCCGTCAGTGTTCTGCAGCTGCAGGGTTCTTCCGTTTTCTGACGGGACCAGCAGATAGATCTCGCGGGCGGTTTCTTCTGCAGCAACGGCCAGCAATGCGCTGCCGGACGTCAGAAGCACACAGACGCACAAAAGCACGCCAAGTACGGCGCGAAGGGTGGATTTTTTCATGAAAAGACCTCCTTGTGGTCGATGGTATGATGGTTGATGCACTTTCGCGGCCCAGATATGTTCATTTGACTGCTGATGGCTCTGTTGAAAGCGCACGGAGTTGACTCTCAAATCATTATATCTCCCCGCATTTTTGAAGTCAACCTTTTGGACAATTGTGTCCAAAAATTTACAAAAGTGCAATTTCAATATCATATTACAAAAGGTACCGCCGTGCAGGCGGTACGAATTCACAGCAGCTTTTTCTTTTTGAAGAACAGCAGGCTGGCAACGACGATCACAATACTGATGGCGATGATGATCGGGTAGGCGAGCGGCTTGTCCAGTTCAGGCATATACTTGAAGTTCATGCCGTACCATCCGGCAATCAGCGACAACGGCAAAAAGATCGTCGTGACGATGGTCAGCACAGTCATGATGCGGTTTTGCTTGACATCCATCTGTGATTGATAAAGGTCGCGCAGCTGCACCGTGTAATCACGCAGCGCTGCCGAGGCGTCAAGCAGCCGTGCGATCTTATTGATGAACAAGCGGAAGTAACGCACATTCTCTTCTTTGAAAAAGCCGTTCTCGTTTTCTTCCAGCGCCTGACCGAGATCCATGAGTTGTTCATAGTGATTGCGCAGATCGGAAATGTCGCCGCGGATTTCATGCAGCCGCGCCATTTCGAATGTTTCGTCGCCGCGCAGGATTGCCGCTTCGATGTCGACCAGCTCCCGTTCGTAGCGGTCAAGCAGCCGCTGATCGCCCCGGATGATCTGTACCAAAAAATCGTACAAAAACCGCTCCAGACTCGGGAACCGCCATTTGCGGGTCGCAGCAATCCGCTGCACGATCTGCTCGGCGAAGCCGCTGTTGTCGATGAAGACGATGCCGCGCTCGTCGAGCGCAAAGGCGAACTTGATCTCTTCGGCGTCGATATCGGCACGCCGCGGAATGGAGAATGTGCCGGTCACGGAGTCATAGTTTTCTTCGGCCTTGGTGTTGTGTACTTCGGTCAGCTCCGGCTCAAGGTCGATGCCCATGTCAAATACACTTTTATGCTGCTGCCATTCCTGCGGCTGCATGATGGCAACATAGGGCGTTTTGTCCTTGTGGCAGTCCTCAAGCGAGCAGGGGAACAACGTGGATTTAATCAGATAATACATGGTGCTTCCTTCTTTCCGGCTGATGCTGTAAATATTATACTACAAATCCCGCCGCATGTGCAATACGGCGGGAAAGTTTTTTGGGGTATGTGGGAGGGTTATTTTACGCTGTTGATGTCGTAATGATATCCTATATCGAACGTGCGGAATTTTTCATAATCGCCACGCTTATTTATTCGGTACACCTCTCCGTCAACCATTTTATAAGTGGTGTCTGAAATAATAACTTTGCCGCCCCAGTTGCCTTCAGCGGTTGTTAACTGAGAATCGTTTCTATATAGAATAACAAACCAATGCGTTTTTGTACCGAAATGAAGGACATCACCAGATTGAATCTCATTTGCATTATGAAATGGGGTTCCACTTGACTGAGAGTCTTTGTTAAATACAAACTTTACAAAATCAGCAGCATATGCACAACAACTCCATGAGTCATGTTTGGACAATTTAGGCCTTTGGTTTTCGCCCCAATTAATGCCATCTTTCCATCTCGGATCATTGATGAAGGCTTCAACTTTTAGGTCATACGATGTGGTTAAAACAATATTAAAGCTTTTTAGTACTGTGCCGGTCATATTTCCGATACCTGTGACCGTTACAGTAGCCATGCCTTCATTGACATTGTTCTTATACGCGACCGTGTAGTCCTTGTCCTTCGCCAATATGACGCCTTTCAGATTCACCGTCACAGCCGGGCAGATTTTTTTGCCGGTATAGGTAAAGGTGTCACTTTCCAGTGTGACCGCAGCGGTGCTGATGCTCGCCTGTCTGATTTTGAATGTTTTGGTAATGCTTCCTTGGAAATTCCGTGTTCCCTTGATCGTTACCGTTGCATTACCGATGTTTATATTGTTCTTATAGATGACATCGTAGTCTTTCGTTGTGATTGTTACAGGATTGCTGACCGTCACTTTGGGGCGGATCTTTTTTCCGGTATAGGCAAAAGAAGTTTTTGACAGTTGAACGGTTGAATCATCTATCATACGCTTTTCAATCCGGAACTTTTTTGTCGCTGAATCGAAATAGTTGCCTTTGCCGATTACCGTCACGGATGCAATTCCGGCGTTGGTATTGTTTTTGTAATAAACAGTATAGTCCGTTGCTGCTTTCAAGGTCGCCATACCCAGCTTTACGGTAACAGCGGGCTTTTGCGCCTTTCCGTTATAGATATACGTCACTTTTTTTCCTTTGCTCAAAATGATCTTGGCGTCGGTTAGACTTTTGCCCTGGAAAATTTTTACCGCTTTGTCTTTGGTGAATTTTGTGAAATAGGCGTCTCTGCCATCTTTTGCATAGGCGCGGACGCGCACATAATAGGTTGCGCCGGGGGTGAGGTTGATTTTAACCAAAGTTGTGCCGACTTTGTACTCTTTCGTTGAATAGTTTTTATCGCCCTTTTTCTTATATTGTACCTGATAGTTTGTTGCGCCCTCGACCGCCTTGATGCCGATGGTCAGTGTTCCGTGTGTATTGGATTTGATGGAGACCTTTGGTGGATCTGTAGATTTCAGAGGGACGCCCTTCCCGGAAAACAGGTTTGTGGAAATCGTCGGGTCGTTTTTCAGAACGGACAAGCAGCAGGCAGGTCGAGTGCCGCAAGTTGTGGAAAACGTATAAACCCGATCCGCGCCGCTATGACCTCCGCCCGAGACATAGCACATATAAAGGTAATCGTTATACGGTGTACGCAAAAGCCAAGAAGCAAACCCGTCTTTGTCAGCGCCTAGCCCTTGGCATTTTGCATATTCAGTCCCTTTACTTTTAAGAGTCTCGTCCCAAAACGTATTTTTGAATCCATAATCTTCATTATGTGTATCACCATATGACAATAAAAACATTTTATCATTGGTTGGAGAAGAATTATACTGTTTAGCGAGCTCACCGAGAGAATCGTTGTTTAGTGCTGTAACTTTAATGTTAGCTTTCTGAACATCTGTGAATGCAGTTTCATAAAAGTCTTTATTCAACCATGTACGCATATCTGATGCTGCATAATCAATTGCGTATCTCTGTGTGGATTTATCTTGGTAATATTTATATATGTGGTTTGTCGCAAAAGCATAACAGGTATTATGCGTTGGCTGAGAATCAATAATATTTTCACACATTACATACCCTGTAGTAGGATCAAGTATGCGCCAGGTCAAGGGCTCATATTTAAAATAATATGTATTTTCCGGCACATATCCGTTTTTCACCTGCTGCCATGCATCTCCTTTGTTGTGACGCGATCCCGTGTATTGCGGGCGATAATCGTCAATGCGTACCGCACGATATTTTGTGCTCCCGCAAAAGAAATCCGTGAACCACATATAATCCTCTGACTTCATATTGCCATCAGTGATGTTGCCTGTTCCACTATAATATTTATAACTCTTCCACCCCGCAGAAGCGGCCGCCTTTTTCAGCGCGGCAGTTTCCTCAACTCGCGTCTGCGGATAAGAGCCAAACTCGATATGGTCGTTAACACTGTAAGCGTGTGCCTGCAAAGAGGTCAGCGGCACGGCTGTCACCAGCATCAGCACAATCAGTACCGCTGCCAGAATTCGTTTTCCGTTTTTCATAGAAAAATCTCCCTTCCTTTTGCCAATTATAACACCGCCATGCCGATTGCTCGGCATGGCGCGTATGGATTATACTTCGTTCGTTGCAACAATGTCAACGCCCGTATCGCAGACATTGCTGATGATGATGTCGCCCATCTTCACCGGCGCGTCAACGACTTCGTTGTTGATCGCCTTCATGCATTCGAACATTTTGCCCTTCGGGATCGGCGCAGAAGTCTTGACCGGTACCACCGGGAGCTTTCCGCCGTTGACCTTGACCGTGGAGGTCAGCATACGCACCGGGTTGGTGCATTCGTCGATCGCATATTTTTCGCCGCGCTTGCAGGTGTTGCCGCTGACGGAAAGAACGTTGCCCGCGTCGTCAAGCTCAACGTGCAGCGCGCAGCCGATCGGGCAGGAAACGCAAATCATGTCTCTGGTCATTTCGTCGGTACCTCCAATCTGACAGTGAGCTGTTTCTTTTCAAGGGCGCCGATGTCCGAAGCCTTGATGGTCACATACTCCATTTCGCCGGGGGCGAGCTTCGGCTTTTTCTTGGAATACAGGACTTTGCCGTCGCTTTCCACGATAATCTTCGCGTTGCGGAAAACATCGGCGACGCGGAAATAGAGCTTGACGTCCTTGTCGGTGTTTTCGTTAATGTTCTGCGGTACGACATAACGGACGCCGTCTTTGGCACTGACGGAAACATAATGGTTGCGTCCGCGCGGACGGTTCGCAATGTAGGCCGCGGCGCCTTCGCCGGCGATCTGGCTTTCCGCCGTGACATAGTCGACGAGGTCATGCACCTGCAGAACGTTGCCGCAGGCGAAGATGCCCGGGCGGCTCGTCTGCCGGTTTTCGTCCACGATGGCGCCGTTGGTGACCGGGTCGATGATGATACCGGCCATCCGGGTCAGTTCGTTTTCGGGGATCAGACCGACGGACAGCAGCAGCGTGTCACATTCGACATACTGTTCCGTACCGGGGATGGGCTGACGGTGCTCGTCAACGTTGGCAATGGTGACGCCTTCCAGACGTTCGATGCCGTGTGTCTTGATGACAGTGCAGGAGAGCTTGAGCGGGATGCCGAGGTCGTCAAGACATTGAACGATGTTGCGCTGCAGACCACCGGAAAACGGCATGAGTTCGCAGACCATTTCAACCTTTGCGCCCTCGAGCGTCATGCGGCGCGCCATGATCAGGCCGATGTCGCCGGAGCCGAGAATGACGATTTTTCTGCCGGGCATGTAGCCGTCGATGTTGACGTACTTCTGCGCAGTACCGGCGGTCATGATGCCGGAGGCGCGGGAGCCGGGAATGTCCAGTGCGCCGCGTGGCCGTTCACGGCAGCCCATGGCAAGGATGATGGCTGTTGCACTGATTTCCAGCATGCCGTCTTTGTTGTTGGTCGCGACAACAACATTGCCGGTGCGGATCTCGAGAACCATCGTGTCCACTTTGACTTCGATGTCGGTTTTTTCCACTTCCTGAATGAACCGGTAAGCATATTCCGGACCGGTCAGTTCCTCGCCGAAATAGTGCAGACCGAAACCTGCGTGGATGCACTGCTCAAGGATACCGCCGAGGGTTTCGGCGCGTTCCAGGATCAGGATTTTTTTTACGCCGCATTCCTTTGCTTTGAGGGCGGCAGCCATACCGGCGGGACCGCCGCCGATGACAACAAGATCATATTTCAGCATTGTTCCCACCTCACTTTGTTCTGTTATAGAGAATTTTTGAACCGTTGCCGAACTTCGTCACTTTGTTCATCTCTTCGCCGAGTTCACGGGCGAGGATCTCCACGACCTTGGAACCGCAGAAACCGGACTGGCACCGACCCATGCCGGCGCGGGTGCGGCGTTTGACGCCGTCCATGTCGCGGGCGCCGCAGGGTGCTTTGATCGCGTCAATGATCTCGCCTTCGGTGATGCCTTCGCAGCGGCAGATGATGCGGCCGTACCGCTTGTCTTTTTCAACAAGTGCCTTACGTGCTTCGTCGGACAGCTCATTGACACGGATCGGCGCGGGACGGGTTGTCAGGAAGCTTTCTTTGCGTTCGTACTGCGGTGCGATGTCGCGGAAGATTTCGCCGACATACCGCGCAATGGCGGGCGCCGCGGTCAGTCCCGGTGATTCGATACCGGCAACATTGATGAAGTGCCCGTTTGCTTTGCTCGGCGCAATCAGGAAATCGCTGTTGTCACCGGCAATGTGCGCGCGCAGACCTGCAAACGAGGTGATGCAGTTGCGGGTGGACAGTGCGGGAATGACGGTCTTGACATCGTTCTTGACAATGTTCAGACCTTCGATTGTGGTGTCGAGATCCAGCTTGCTGTCGAAGTCAAGGTCAATCGCGGTTGGACCCATGAGAACATTGCCGTGCGCGGTGGGCGTGACAAGGATGCCCTTGCCCATTTTGGACGGGCAGTGGAACAATACGTGGTTGACCATTTTTTTCTCGTTCTTGTCGAGCAGATAGTATTCACCTTTGCGCGGAATGATTTTGAACGAGGTGTCGCCGATCATTTTCGCAATCTGGTCGGAAAACACACGGGCGCAGTTGATGAGATACTTGGCTTTGATGACGCCGGTCGCCGTGGAAAGGAAGAACAGGTCGTCCTTGTATTCGATGTCGAACACACCGCTGTTACGTTTGACGCGTGCGCCGTTAAGAACGGCGTTTTCCGTCGCGGCGATGGTCAGTTCGTACGGACTGACGATGCCGGCGGTGGGCGCCCACAGGGCACCGACGGCTTCTTCACTGATATAGGGTTCCATATCGCGCAGGCGTTCCTGACTGATGATTTCCATATTCGGTACGCCGTTGGCGAAACCGCGTTCAAACAATTCATCGAGCGTCTTCATGTCGTCCCAGGAATACGCGACGACGAGAGAACCGATATTCTTGTACGGTACGGACAGTTTGTTGCAGTAATACGCCATGAGCGATGCGCCCTGTACATTCAGCTTCGCTTTGAGTGTGCCGGGTTCGGCGTCAAAGCCCGCGTGGACGATGGCGCTGTTCGCCTTTGACGTACCCATTGCAACGTCATTGCATTTTTCAAGCAAGACGATTTTGAGGTTGAGCTTGGAAAGCTCTCGTGTGATCATTGCGCCGATGACGCCGGCGCCGATCACAGCAACGTCATATTGCATAATTCGTTCCTCCATATTCTCTTCGGCTGCCGGAGGATCCGGCGAGTCGCTTGGTTCGGCAAAATCAATATGCGATCAATTTCGCCGCGGCAACTGTGATTTGCCACCTTTTATGATACCATTGATTTTGTGAAAGGTCAACAAAAGAATAAAAAAATTTTCTTCTTTTTTCAAACTTTTGGCAGAGAAATCGACAAAATCACAGGCGCCGTCCCCAAAGACGACACCTTGCTAGGCACCCTTTGAAAAAACGCAGAGAAAGAGGTATTGAAAAAAAGTGTCCGGATGTGGTATAATACAGGAAATCTTTCGGGAGGCTATGACTATGAAACGAATGATCTCTCTGCTGATGCTGGCTGTGCTGGTGTTCGGTACGCTTTCGCTTGCTGCCTGCAGCAAGTCGACGAAGGGCGCGCTGACGCCGGAAGAATTGGAAACCGCATCTGCGGCATACAAAACGGCATATGCTCTTGTGCAGCAGGAGGGTGTGACCGGCTATGCGCTTTGCCGCGTGAGAGGCGCAAAAGAACAGTTTTTGCTGCTGAACGCTCCGGCGAAGACGAAGGACGGGAGCGAAACGCCGTCGTTTGAACTGATTCGCCTGATGAAAGACGGCACGGCAGATCCCGCCAGATATACGCTGCAGTTTCCGCAGTGCCTCATTGACAACAAAACCGGAACGCTCGCCATCGGTGTCAGCAATGAAAACGGCGGCGCATACAGCGTTCTGCGATACAAGACGATTTCTGCGCCGACGCTGCGTTCACTTGCTCAGGGAGCACCGATGCCCGGTACGCCGGTGGAATTCTTCGCAGTCAACGATCTGCGCGGTCTGTTGCCGCTGAACGAAAACAAGACGCAAACAACTGTCGCCGCAGCAGAAGCAACGTCGGCGGATGATGCGGCATAACGGAGGAATACGATGCGAAAAACTAAGATAATCTGTACGATCGGCCCCGCCTGTGAGAGCGAAGATGTCCTTGCGGCGATGTGCCTTGCCGGCATGAATGTTGCCCGGCTCAACTTTTCTCACGGAACGCACGAAGATGCGCTTTTGAAGATCAACCGCATTAAAGCGGTGCGGGAACGTCTCGGTCTGCCAATTGCTATTCTGCTTGATACGAAGGGGCCGGAATACCGTATCAAAACCTTCAAAGACGGCCGTGTGGTGATTCCCGACGGCGCACCGTTCACATTTTGTACGGATGACGTTCCCGGTGACGAGACGCAGGTTTCCGTCAATTACAGCAATCTTGCAAAAGAAATGCAGCCCGGTGAACGGATCCTTGTCAACAACGGACTGCTGATTTTCGAAGTGGTCTCGACAGATGACACACACGTATTCTGCACAACGATTGCCGGCGGTGAGCTGTCCGACCGCAAGAGTATGGCGTTCCCGAACAAAGTGCTTCAAAGCATTTACCTCAGCGAAGCGGATAAAGCCGATCTGCTGTTCGGTATCGAAAACGACGTGGACTTTGTTGCCTGCTCCTTTGTTTCCCGCGCGCAGGATCTGCGGGACGTCAAGGCCTTTTTGCAGGAAAACGGCGGCGACGGTATCAGCCTGATTGCAAAGATTGAAAATCGCTCCGGTGTGGACAACATTGAAGAGATCTGTGAAGAATGTGACGGTATCATGATCGGGCGCGGCGATATGGGTGTGGAGATTCCGTTTGAACAGCTGCCCGCGATTCAGAAAGGTCTGATCACCAAGTGCCGTCTGCTCGGCAAACGGGTCATTACGGCGACCGAGATGCTGGAATCCATGATCCACAATCCGCGGCCGACCCGTGCCGAAATCTCCGACGTGGCGAATGCGGTGTATGACGGCACCAGCGCCGTCATGCTCTCCGGTGAGACCGCCGCAGGGAAATACCCTGTGGAAACGATCAAGGCGATGGCAAAGATCTGCGTGGAAGCGGAAAAGACGATTGACTATAAGCAGCGCTTTCGCGATAACGGTTTTCGGATCCGCAACATGGTGGATGCGGTGTCACATGCATCCTGCGACATGGCGATTGATATTGATGCCAAAACGATTGTGGCCTGTTCGCTGTCCGGGGCGACCGCACGGATGATTTCGCGGTTCCGCCCGCCGGTGGACATCATCGGTCTGACCGTCAACGAAAAGACCTACCGGCAGCTTGCACTGTCCTGGGGCGTGATTCCGGCAAAGTGCGAGATCTTTCAGTCGCTTGACGTTCTGTTTTATACGGGCGTCAAAGTGGCGCAATCGGTGCTTTCCCTGCAGGAGGGGGATCGGATCGTGATCACTGGCGGTCTGGTCAACGGGACATCCGGCAACACCAATCTCATCAAGGTGGAAACCGTCTGATAAAAAAGTAAAAAACGGCGTCCGCAGGTTTTGCTGCGGGCGCTTTCTTCTGCTGCGATTTGACATTTTTCGCCGTTGCGCGTATAATCCAATAAGATCAATGGAAAAGGAGTGTGCAGCCATGCGGCGGTCTGTCGGAAAAGTGATTTTGCTTGTGCTGATGACAGCGCTTTGCTTTGTGCTGACGGGCGTTGCCGCGGCGGATGTTTCGGTGACGCGCGTGGTCTGCGGCAAGCAGAGCGATCTGGTGATCGGTACGACGCACGATCCGCTGAAGATCATTGAACAGTCGAAGTTCACACTCACGATTTATGACAAACTGAACCTCGATGATTTTGACAACCGCCCGGTCGGGGATACGCTGTTGATCGAACGGCAGAACATGACGGTTGCCGCCGACGTGGAGGCGTTGCTGACGGATGACCGGGTGCAGGCGGTGATGGCGCAGGTGACGGACGCTGCGGATGCTGCTGCGAAAAAAGAGGCGTTTTCGGTTGCGGTCCGTGCGGATGGAACAACGAGGAAGATCCGGTTTTCCGGCGGTACGGTGTCGGAGGCGCTGCAGGCTGCCGGCATTACGCTCGGTGACGACGATCTTGTGACGCCGGCGAAGGAGACGGTTCTTTCCAAGAAGACGGTCATCACGGTACAACGGGTCACGTTCCGCGAAACAAGCGCGGCCGAACCGATTGCTTATACGAGTCGCGAGCAGCAGAGTGACGCGCTTTATCTCGGGCAGACACAGATCGCGCAGGCAGGACGTGACGGTGTTCTCACAAAGTATTATCTGCAGCGTATTGTGGACGGCGATGTGGCGGACACGATTCCGCTCGGC
Source organism: Oscillospiraceae bacterium (assembly GCA_902772935.1). Lineage (GTDB taxonomy): Bacteria > Bacillota > Clostridia > Oscillospirales > Acutalibacteraceae > UBA6857. The sequence continues at coordinate 3,666 of CACYCR010000160.1, read as the reverse complement.
GAAAAGATCACGGTTGAACCGACGGAAGAAGTTGTGCTTGTCGGAACGAAAGCGTACATGGTGCCGCAAGGCAGCATCAATCAAAGTGGGATTCCCGGCATTGCTGCGGTTTCCGAATTGCCGGCGACCATGGATATTGCCATTGACAACAGCGGCCGCCCGGTCAATTACAAGCAGAAAATCATCGGCGAAGCAACGGCGTACAGCGGCGGCGGGATTACGTCTACCGGACAAGCTGCCATGCCCGGCCGTGTTGCGGTTGACCCGAAGGAGATTCCCTACGGCACGAAGATGTATATTGTTTCCTGCGACGGAAAGTATGTCTACGGGTACTGTGAGGCGAGTGATACCGGCGGGTTCATTCATACGAGTGACACAATGGTGGACTTGTATTTCCACAGTGAGCAGGTTTGCCGGACGTTCGGCCGACGGAATGTGGAGATCTATATATTGGAATAAGCAGTGTGGTTACCATCAACCCCGACACAGTTTCTTTTTGGTACTTTTTCTTTGAAAAGAAAAAGTACAGAATATAATAGATAAAGGTAAGAGCGTAATTGGTTTCAATTATTCTCTTACTTTTCTTTTCGGAAAAAGAAAAGCTTGCGGAAATCCGACCGAAGCTCAAGGCACCTTTGCGGTCGGATGCCCGCAATCAAAAGAAAACCTGTGTATCGTTTCAGGGACGCGCAACACACGCCGGCACAAATTCTTTTAGGTTCCTTTTTTCCGCGAGAAAGGAAAGAACCAAACGAAAGCACTGAAAAAACGGCATAGCTTACGATCGTAAGCTATGCCGTTTTTGTAATATCTCAGATATTCTTATCTGAATGAATCAATCAGTCCGCTTTCGGTGCGTAGAGATCCTTGAGGCGAAGCAGGTGCTCATAACGCTCAACGGACTTCTCTTCTGCTTCTGCGAAGAGCTTTTCTGCGCGATCCGGGAAGGAGCGGGTCAGTGCGGAGTAGCGAGCTTCGTTCATCAGGAAGGCACGGTAGTTGTCCTTGTTGCCCGGCTTGGAATCCAGCGTGAACGGATTCTTGCCTTCTGCCTTGAGTGCCGGATTGAAGCGGAACAGGTTCCAGTAACCGCATTCCACAGCCTTCTTCATCTCAGCCTGGCAGTTGACCATGCCGCCCTTGATGGAGTGCATTTCGCACGGTGCATACGCGATGACGATCGACGGGCCGGGATAAGCTTCCGCTTCGGCGAGTGCTTTGATCGTCTGGTTCATGTTTGCGCCCATCGCGATCTGCGCGACATAGACGTAGCCGTAGCTCATTGCGATTTCGGAAAGGGACTTTTTGGCGATCTGCTTACCGGCAGCCGCGAACTGTGCGACCTGACCGATCTGCGAAGCCTTGGAGGCCTGTCCGCCGGTGTTGGAGTACACCTCGGTATCGAAGACCATGATGTTGACGTCGTCGCCGGAAGCAAGGACGTGATCCACGCCGCCGAAGCCGATGTCGTATGCCCAACCGTCGCCGCCGAAGATCCAGACGGACTTCTTGGACAGATATTCTTTGTTCTTGAGAATGTCACGTGCAAGCGTGCAGGCCTTGCATTCGCAGCCCGGCTCGATGTTCTCTTCGAGCGCTGCCACATATGCCGCAGCGGCTGCCTTGTTGGCGTCGCCGTCCGTCATCGTGTCAAGCCATGCCTTACCGGTGTCTTTGATCGCCTGCTGTGTCCAGCCGAGGTCGATGAGTTCCCGGGTCTTTGCGGCAAGCGCACTGCGCAGGGCGTTCTGACCGAGGAGCATGCCGTAGCCGTGCTCAGCGTTGTCTTCAAACAGGGAGTTTGCCCATGCCGGACCGTGGCCGTCCTTGTTGACGGTGTAGGGGGATGTTGCTGCCGGGCCGCCCCAGATGGAGGAACAACCGGTCGCGTTGGAGATATACATACGGTCGCCGAAGAGCTGGGTGATGAGTCTTGCATACGCGGTTTCCGCGCAGCCGGCGCAGGAGCCGGAGAACTCAAGCAGCGGGGTCTTGTACTGCGAGCCGATCACAGTGTTGTCCGCGACATCTTCCTTGACGGTGACGTTTTCGACCATGTAGTCGAAGACCGGCTGCATGTCGTCCTGGCTCTCTCTTGAAACCATGGTGAGCGACTTGGTCGGGCAAACGCCGACGCAGACGCCGCAGCCCATGCAGTCCAGCGGAGAGACCGCGAGGGTGTACTTGTAAACGCCCTTGCCCTTGCCGGCTTTCTTGTCAACAAGAATGGCGTTTTCAGGCGCTGCTGCCGCTTCTTCTGCAGTCAGGCAGTACGGACGGATTGTTGCGTGCGGGCAGACATAAGCGCACTGGTTGCACTGCGCGCAGGTCGCTGCGTTCCATGCGGGAACATTGACTGCGACGCCGCGTTTTTCGTACGCAGCAGCACCCTGCTCGAACGTACCGTCGGCATGATCTTCGAACGCGGAAACGGGAAGCGCGTCGCCGTTCATGAGGCCGACCGGCTTCATGATGCTGTCAACCTGCTTCGCAAGCTTCGCTGCACCCTTGCTTGCCGGTGCCGGTTCGCCGTCGGCGGCGGTGGCCCATTCAGCGGGAACATCGATCTTGACATAAGCGGATGCGCCGGCGTCGATCGCTTTTTCGTTCATTTCAACGATCTCTTTGCCCTTCTTCATGAACTTCTGGGCTTTTTCTTTCATGTAGCCGATCGCTTCTTCTGCGGGAAGAACCTTTGCCAGCGAGAAGAATGCGGACTGCAGCACGGTGTTGGTGCGCTTGCCAAGGCCGATTTCGGCGGCGATGTCGATCGCGTTCACGGTGTAAAGCTGGATGTTGTTCTTGGCGATGATGCGCTTGGCTTCGCCGTTGAGCTTTTCAGCAAGCTCTTCCGGGCTCCACTGGCAGTTGATGAGGAAAACGCCGCCCGGCTTGACGTCGTTGACCATCTTGTAGCCCTTTTCCACGTAGGACGGGTTGTGGCAGGCAACGAAGTCTGCTTTGTTAATATAATAGGGGGACTTGATCGGTGCATCACCGAAACGAAGGTGGGAGATGGTGATACCGCCCGTCTTTTTGGAGTCATACTGGAAGTACGCCTGAACATACTTGTCGGTATGGTCGCCGATGATCTTAATGGAGTCCTTGTTTGCGCCGACAGTGCCGTCGCCGCCGAGACCCCAGAACTTGCACTCGATGGTACCCGGTGCAGCGGTGTTCGGGGAGACCTTTTCTTCCAGGGAAAGACCGGTCACGTCGTCGTTGATGCCGATGGTGAAGTGCTTCTTCATTTCGGGCTTGTCCAGCTCGTCATAAACAGCGAAGACGCTGGCCGGCGGGGTGTCCTTGGAACCGAGACCGTAACGGCCGCCGATGACTTCGATGTCAGTTCTGCCGGTTTCTTCAAGCGCTGCGACAACGTCGAGGTACAGCGGTTCGCCAAGGGAACCGGGTTCCTTCGTACGGTCGAGGACAGCGATCTTCTTGACCGTTGCGGGGATCGCGTCGGCAAGATGCTTCGCGGAGAACGGACGATACAGACGGACTTTCACAAGACCGACCTTTTCGCCCTTCGCGGTCAGGTAGTCAATGACTTCTTCTGCGACGTCGCAGATGGAGCCCATGGCGATGATGACCTTTTCGGCGTCGGGTGCGCCGTAGTAGTTGAAGAGTTTGTAGTCTGTGCCGAGCTTGGAATTGACCTTG
>CACYCR010000159.1 GCA_902772935.1 Oscillospiraceae bacterium | reverse complement strand
TCGCCACCACGGACGGCTCACGGATCACAATGCCCTTTCCTTTGACAAAAACGAGCGTATTCGCTGTGCCGAGATCGATTCCGATATCCTGTGAAAAAAGCATGATTCTTCTCCTTTTTGTGCTGTCTGCCGCAGACGCAGACGTGCGCAGTCAAACTTATAGATAATATATTATATCCCAAATCAGACGGTTTCTCAATAGTATTTTGGAAATTTCCGAAAAAGTTCATAAAAAGAACGCCCGGACCGCCCGGACGGAAAAAGGGTGAGCGCCCGCGGATGGGGGCCGCAGGCGCTCGATTTAAGAGGAGAGATTGGAATTGGTAAAACCATGCCCGCTGCAAATCAGCGGTTCGGATCATGACAGATGCAATTCATGATCTATTATCATTTTACAGCAGAAAAGCGTCCATAGCAAGCAACACTTTTTTTGATTTTGTCTGAACAAAAAAACGCCTGCAGACGTTCAGACTGCAGGCATTCAACCGGCTTATTGACCGGCAAGCGTCTTGATGAAGGTTTTGAACAGGTCGGCAAGCACACGGAAGAAGGTCTTCGGATTCAGCAGGCCGAGGAAGTAATCCTTGAAGCTGCGGGTCGCTTCCGGCAGTTGGGTACCGCAGTCATCACAGACATTGTCGCCGTCCGCGTCGGTGTGTTCACCGGTCGGGCGCAGGGCAATGCCCTCCGTAACGAGCTGGTTGCAGCCGGAGCAATAGGTGTCGCCGCTGTAGCCGCCCTTGCCGCAGGTCGGTTCGACCGCGTTGCGCACCTCAAGGGAATAATCGCCGTGATGCTTCGGGTTGATGGATGTGGTCTGTCCGTGGGAAAGGAACGCGCCGCAGTCCGCACAGTATCTGTCGCCGGTGAAGCCCGGTGTCGTGCAGGTCGCCTGGACGGCGCCTTCCGCAACGGCATTGCGGTGGATCTGGCTCTTTTCCAGCACGTAGCCGTCCGCGATCTTTTCACCGCAGTTCAGGCAGTAGATGTCACCGCTGAAGCCTTCTTCGGCGCAGGTCGGCGCGATATAGCCGCGGTTTTCGGTTGCGCCCAGATGCTGGCACGGTTCCGCGTCGTCCGCAGCAAACGCCGGAACCAGGCAAAACGCAAGCAGCAGGACGCTCATCAGGATTGCAAATACTTTTTTCATAGGTGTAACCTCCTTATTTCTTTTAACCGATCGGTGTAACGACCGGTGTACGGATGAAGAAAATACTGGCCGCGAGCAGGATCTGCGCCGCGAAATACGTTGCGATGTTGAAGATCTTCAGCGGGCGGTTCTTGTCCTTTCCCGCAAAGAGGATCATGCCGAGCGTTGCGTCGGAGAGCACGAACAGCACCGCGCCGAGCGCAACCGTCACGAAGAACATCACAATGTCGTCGCTCATGCCCCAAACGATTTCGCCGATGCAAAAGCGGAATGCCTTGACAAGCATGGCGGAAATCGTGATCGCGTAAAGCGCAACGGGGATCGCCATGTATACCTTCGCCTTGATCTTTTTGATAACGGCATACGCCGCGAAGAGACCGACGATCAGAAGTACCGCGAGAATCTCGTACCAGGTGAACATGCTCTGATCGGGGAAGGTATTGCGGATGGCGTACCAAAACGCAATGATGTAACAGATGTGGCCGCCGAGGAAGGCGAACAGGCCGATGCCGAACACCCAGATCTTATCCGTGATCAGGTGTAAAAACAGATCGCCGGCCCAGCCGAGCGCCAAACCCCACAGGATCATCGTCGCATACGGCGTATGGTTGTTTGCCGCCTGCACGGCGCACAGGCCCGCTGCAAAGAACAGCGCGGAACAGACCATCTTGAATCCGAAGGACTTCCAGCATTTTTTCGGCCACGAATATTTCAAAAACAGCGGCACGAAAACAAGTTCCAGCGCGGCACAAATGATGAATAGGATTTTCCAGACCACTGCACATACCTCCTTTAAACGTTCACAGGGTCGCTCTTATTTTATCACACCGACGTGCACCATGTCAATCAGCGGCACCACATATGGCAGCGCAGCACTGAAGGCTTTTCGCACGATTTCCTGTTTGAACAGGCCTTTGACGGAACCGCTCAGGCTCTCAGCCATCTCCAGCGTATGCGGCAGCGCTTCGGGCTTCATCGTCACGACGTTTCCGCGGAACTTGAAGGTCAGCAGCCGCGCCGCAACCGCTTCGATCGGGCGGATCATGATCTGCAGCGTGGTTTCGTTCAGCCACGTGCCCACCGCGCAGGTGTGGAACGGAATCTGGCCGAGCGTCATCTCGCCCCAGCGGTACTGTCCATCCATGCCGATGTGAATGGCGTTGGTGATCTTGCCCTCCGTCCACGTCATGACCAATTCATCCTCGAGCGCATGGAACGCGAGGTTCGTGATGTTGCCGGCTTTGTCCTTGCCCATAAAGGTCGCGGTCATCGGCACAACACTCGTCGGGAAGCCGATCACGTTGATGAGCAGCGGCTTGTTGAAGACGATCTTCCGCCCTTCGAGCTTTTGCTCGATCCTGCTGCGCGGGTGTACCGGCAGCATCTCGTAGGCGGGGATCGCAATCGGCGAGGTTTCGGCGTCCGGCGCGTCGGCAATGAACGCCTTCGGGAAATGCTCCCAGACCACGTCGCGCATCTTTTGCTCAAAGATTTCGCCGCCCGTCATGATCACGCAGGCGTCCAGATCTTCAAAGACGATGCCGAACTGGCTGAACAGCCCGTCGGCGCGATAAGCGTTTTCATAACCGCCGCAGCGCCAGAAGCAGTAGCCGTAGCCCACCTTCGTGTCCAGCGCGTCCTTCGCCTTGGCGGTTTCGGCTTGGAATTTTGTCGCCTGCTGCACCCAGCCCTCGGGCAGGATCCGCCGACCGCCGAAGCAGCCGTCCTGCTGATAGGTCAGGATGACTTTTGCAAGGTCCATCGTCTTGATGGACAGACCCCAGCCGCCGGCTTCGATGCCGCGCGGACAGGTTTCCCAGAACGGGCGCTCGATGCCCAGCGGTTCAAACAGCCGCGGCATCAGGTAATCGACCACGCTCATGCCGGCTACCTTGTGAATGATCGCGCAAAGCAGATACTGGTTCTCGCTGATGTAGGCGAAAGCTGTGCCCGGTTCGCTGACCCGCGGGCTTTCAATGATGTCCTGAAACCAGCGGTCCTTCGTCTTGTCCATCATCGGCGAAACGCAAAGGCCGCTGCGCATCGTCAGCAGATCTTCCACCGTAAGCTTTTCGAAGTACGGATCTTCTTTTACGCCGCGCACCTCCGGGAAAATGTCGGCAAACTTTGTGTCCAGCGCGATCAGGCCGTCCGCAATGGCAAAGCCGATCGCCGTCGCCGTGAAGCTCTTGCTGACCGAATACATGGCGTGCGCATAGTCGGCGCTGTAGGGTGACCGGTACACCTCGCAGGCGATCTGCCCGTGCCGCAGCACGATCAGGGAGTGCAGCTGTTTGTCCTCTGCGATGCACTGGTCAATAAAGGCCTGGACTTCTTTGGAATCCACACCGACACTCTCCGGCGTTTTTGCGCGCGGAATTTCGGTGTTCGGGGTATGAATGGTCTGCATTGGTGATTCCTCCCATCTGTTCTGATGTGTGCCGCAGCTTCGGCGGCATCGTGCAAATCACGGGGCATTACGCCTCTTTTTTCTTTCGCATCCGGAACACGTACACCTGTCCGGCAAAGATCAGCGCGCCGAAGATCACAATTGCGGCGATCTTCCCAACGCTCACCTGCAAGCTTCCCCGCTGTACGCCGGCAGCATCCGCAGACGCCGAAAGGCGCATTGCGGCAAACAGGTCCGCCCGGCACTTCTGCAGCAGCGACAGCGGCGGGTACTTTGCGGCGTCAATGTCCTTTGCGGCCTGCAGCGCCGCGGAAAACGTCTTCTGTCCGACCGCGTCAAACTGCAGCGGATCGGTCTGCGCCGCGCTGTCCAGCAGCGTGTGCAGGGCGGCGTGCTCGGTTTCGCACTGCGCAATGTACGCAGCAAGGCCGCTGATGTTGCGCGTTTCAATCACGGAATAGCCCTTGCCGATCAGATCGTCCCAGCCGGTGACGTCGTCGCCGCGCCGTCCGCACAGCGCCGGATCCCAGGCCGCGGCGATTGCACGGACCGCACTTTTTTTCAGCAGCGCCGGAAACAGGTTTTCATACGCCACGTTGAAATAGTTCTTGCTCTGATACTGCACCAGCGGCTGTCCGGCGTCCGTCAGCCGGCGCAGGTGCGAAACGGCGTTGAAGATGATGTTGCCGCGGTAGACACCGATCACCTGTACGCCGGTCGGCTGCTCGTTCAAAAAGGAGGTGATCTGCTTTGCGCTCGCGGTCGTCCGCAGCAGCACCGAATCGGTCAGCCCGGCACGCTCAATCGCGTCGCGCAGCACAGCGCGGTCCGCCCAGTCAACATCCAGAATCAGCTTTGTTTCGCCGAGCGCGCGGGCGGCGTCCTCCACCGTGAGATCGCTGTCCTGCAGAACCATGCGTCCGTCCGCCGCGGGAACAGCCTGCACGGCAATGTAGTCCGCGCCCTGCGCTGCCGCTGCCGAAAGGGCGGCAAGGTCGACCGTATCCGCATGAAACACCGCAAGCAGCCGCGCGTCATCGTCGGCCGGCGCAGCGGCAGCCGTCATCGTACAGAGAAGGCACAGCGCCGCACAGAGCAGAATCCGTCTGAAAATTCGCTTCATATCGTCAATCCTTATACATCGATGGTTATTCAAGGATATTATAGCACCGTTTTTTCATTTTGGCAAGCACGAACGAGGAAAAAGCCCTGCCGAAGCAGGGCTTGTTTTGAAGATACCGCTCAAACCGGACTTTTGAGCCATCCCGAAAAATCACTTTGGTCTTTCGTGACAGAGTCTCGATTCAAATTTACATAAAACGGATCACTGCTGATGGCCGTCAAAAATTCCTGTTGATATGTATTTGCACGACCGTTTGCAAAAACACCATGCGTATAAATATCCCCGTCTTTATCACTTGAAAGGTCGCGTGTCCTCTTAACGAAGAAGATCCTCGTTCGTTCATTGACCAGCCCTTCGTCGGTCAAATAGATTGCCAAGCCAAGATATGGATTGGCTTCAAAATCCACCGCTTTATAGATTTCCTTTGCAATTTGCAGCCCATGCTTCACCAGATTTTGATCGAATGGCAAGTGCAGTTTTACTCTGAAATACCCGTCATCATTCGTCGTAATCTCTGCCGAATCACACGCGCGTTGGACACCTTCAAGCGCATCCTCATTGCTGCACAAAAAATCATCTCTGCTTGCAGCTTCACCGTGCGCGTCCGTATTGAACCAGATACTCTGCAAGCCGTATGCATGGTTCAAATAACCGCATGCAACTCTGTTTAACAAAGCAACTATTTTTTCTGCTGCCAAAGAGAGTTTTGTTCCGCTGACAGCAAAATTGCAGAATTCAATACAATCATCTTCGAACGCCTGCGTTACTTCTGCTTCAAACAACGCGCAATTCTTGCACATTAAATAGATTTTTTCTCCACCGGATGCAGCCGCTTTATTTGCCAATTTGTTTAATACGTCTTTATCTTTTTTAATTTTCACGGAAAAACCATAACCCGACGATTCGAAGCTAAAGCACGGATCTTCCTCTCTGAATTCGTATACCGGTTCCTCGGTAAGATTCGACAATAAGCAAAAATCGTCCAAATTGCCCTTGGCACCCAGGATGTTCATTATGGAATCATCCATTTGTGAAAGTGTCGTTTTGATTGCCACATGAATATAGCCGTCATCCATATGGAGTCTGCCGAAAGCATATGGTTCTCCAAGGGTATCCAGCCGCGCCTTCAGCTCCTGAAGATCTTCCGCCAGCATATTCTCCGTTAACGCGGACGAACTTTTCAAAACAAAGGTGATTGTTTTATCCGTAAAGTCATTGTAATTACACTGGTGATCCCCGAATGATTCTTCTTTTTTCGTTTCCCAAAACACGCGATCATCCATATTAATCTCATAATAAAATCCTGCATGCAAAGGATTGTGCTGAAGATTATATGCCGTCAGTTTTGCACAAATTTCTTCAATGCCTGCATTACCGTCGGAGATGATATAGTACTCATTTTTTCCGGGAGCGGGAATCGTGTGCCAATAATACCAGGTTGAACAATCCACGTCCCGTGCAAACACCGTACGTTTTCCAAAACTGTTGATCTTTTTTGCAGCTTCCTTAGACAGTTTTATTTTCAAATAATGGTATTCGTCGGTTTCAATATCATAGTCTTTCGGATTCACGCCATCAATTGTTCCGTATAAACACTCAACGCTTTCGATATCGCTTCTTTTGATTTCTTCGCTCTGGGATTGTTCATCAAGATTTATCGCATAGAGGACGATACGTCTGGTGATATAACATCTGAGAATACTTTTCGCATCTTCATCTCCGAATGCAGCTTTCGGAAGCGCAAGATGGATCGTATCGCCGTCCACATCCATACTGAACTTCTTACCGTTGCAAAAAAGATCCAAACGATTTTTTAACGTGTCAATATCTTCCTGCAGCGCCTGCGCTTCCAGCCCCTCTTCTGCGGTCAAAGTAATACGAATAACGGATTCATTTTTCAACGACGGTTTGATCCATCCCAAGCCAAAAGCCACGCCAACGGCAACTGCAAGCACAGCGACAATACATGCCGCCAAAATAAGAAGCTTCTTTTTGCCGAACGGCTTTTTCCGGATTTCGGCAGCATCGCCTGCCGCTGCATTTTCAACAACAGACGTTTCTGCTTCATCGGCATTCGTGCTTTTTTCTCTGCATTCCTGCAGCATCTCGGTCCCGATGATCTTCTCGTAAAACTCTTCCTGCGAAGGAATCTTGTATTTGAACACCGCCTGATACGGCGAAAGCTGCATTTCCATGCCGGGACTCAGCTTCGTCTCTTCGAGGAAGACGGTAATCAAGTTGATTTTATTTCTGATCGCATAAGTGATCTCTCTGCGGCACTCATTGGATTCAATGGCATTTTGGGAAATGAATGCAATGCAACAACTTGCTTTGGAGAGATAGGACGCGATCATTTCCGGCCACTCGGTACCGGGGTCAATACCCTCGTCATACCAGACCCGGAATCCTTCGTCCGCCAGTTTTTCGATCACCGGAAAAACTTTCGCACTATCCTTATGACTGTATGACATAAAGATATATTTGTTTTCACCTTTGGTATAGGGCTTGGCTTTACACCTGAGCATCGTGCACCCTCCTTACATAAATTATCACAAATATATGTAAAGCATATCATATCTTTCGTCGGTTTTCAATACATTCATTCGCGTTTCTCCCGATTAAGCAGAAATACACGTGACAAAAACAGCTGCAGGTTTTCCCGCAGCTGCAACACTTCTCATTTTTCCACTTTCACTTCCGGTTCTTCCTCTTCCGTGATCGGCTCAAACAGCTCGTGGTCCTCCGGCGAACAGATGTCAATCGCCTTGGACAGCACATGGACCATCACCGTCTTGTGCTCGCCGCCGTATTCGCCGTCGAGTGTCCACGGGATCTCATGCTCCGCGGTGAATTTCACCTTGCTTGTATGCAGCATGATGATGCGCTTGCCGTCGTACTGCTTTTTGCGGACCATCGAGAACAGGTACGGGGCGTCGGCAAAGCCGGCCTTGCGCACGAGCAGCACCTCGAACTTGCCGTCATTGAGACGCACCTTGTTCTTGTCAAAACGGAACACGCCCGCAACGGAGGTGGAGTTCGACACCGCGCCGAACGAAAAATCGCCCTCGATCTCGCCGTCGTCATATTCGATCTTCATGTGGGTGGTCTTGATGTTCGTCCACTCCTTGAACACCGCGTTGAAGATGTACGCCGCATGGCCGAAGAGGTTCTTCATGCGCTGGCTTGTGGCGTAGGACGAGCGCGTGAACGCACCGAAGGACGCCACGTAGGAATAATACCGGTTGTTGAACAGACCGATGTCATAACTGTTCATCTGCCGGGAGCGGATGAGTTCTGCAGCCGCGGGCAGCTTTGTCGGAATGCCGAGCGTGGACGCAAGATCGTTCGTCGAGCCGCAGGGAATGTACCCGATCGGCAGACGCTGCGGCAAATCCATGACGCCGTTGATCGTTTCATTCAGCGTGCCGTCGCCGCCGCAGCAGACGACAAGATCCATTCCGTCGGCGTGATGCCGGACGATCTCGGTTGCATCGCCCTGCCCCTTGGTCTCATGAATAAAAAACTCGTATTCGTCTTTCGGGAACTGGTTGACCACGTCAAACGTACTCACACGGGAGCGCGTGCGCCCTGCGCAGGGATTGACAATCAACAGGATGTTTCGCTTTTTGCTTTCCATAGCGATCGCCTCTTTTCTCAAAAAAGCTACACTGCATTCTACCATGGATTTTCTGAAATGTCAATCACTGGTTTTCCATCCGGCAGAAATCAGTTTCCTCTCGCCCGGCGTGTCTTTCATTTCTTTTTCACAACCATGTCCAAACTGTGAACATTTCAGCGTTTTAATTTGCTGAAATGCACAAAAGAAGCCGCTCTTTTGCATTGTATTTTGCAAAATTGTAAAAGCTTATCTTTTGTAAAATATTTTTGCAAAAAACACTTGATTTTTTATTCGCTTTCGTGTATGATATAGCCAACAGATGCGGGAACACCGTATCGCATGAATTTGACAGTTTCTAATGTTTTCTTCGTATTTTCTCCTAATCCAAAGCGCTCGGGCAACCGGGCGCTTTGGATTTTTTATACAGAGAAAGCCGTTCCGAACAAACGGAGCGGCTTTTTCTTGTATTCAGCTGACGTTGCCGTTTTTGCTTGCGCAGTTGCCTCTCCCCCCGCCGCAAAGTACGGCGGAACCTTCTCCCTGTAAATCTTAAGAAAAAGTTCACGGTGTATTCAAAAGTCTGCACCGAAAAATCCATCATCCCTTGCTACCATATCCGAAGGAACAAATTCCCGTTCCGAATTTTTGAGGAGGTATTTTTATGAAACGTATGAAACGCAGCCAAAAAATTTTGGCCTTGGTTTTGGCGCTTGCTGCGCTGGTCAGTCTCTTTGCCGCCGGCAACGCGTTTGCAAAGGGCGCGGCCAAACAGACCGGCGAACCTGCCGAACGCTACGAGCGGTATCACAAAGAAGTGTATGACGGGCAAACCTTTTTCGATCCCGCCTTTTGGGATATTTATACCTTTGACGGTTGGGAGTTCACCCAAGCCGACCGCAATTATACGGACGAGATCTTCAAAATCGTTGACCACGTTGTCTATATGCGCAGCGACCCCATCAGCCCCAAGGGCGAAGACCTGTATTACATCGTCGTGGACTATTTTGACACCGCAGAATGTCAGAACACCGCAACAACCATCAGGATCAAAGCTGCCATCGACGGCATCCCCGTCCGTCAGCTCTCCGTCTTCTACCGGCAGCCCGGCAATCATGAACTCGGCAATCAGGGCGCGTTTTTGAAAAACGTCACGTCCGTCTCCCTGCCGGATTCCATCGCGGTCATTTCCAACTTCTCGCTGTCCTATTTCCCGAACCTCAAAACAATCAAACTGCCCGAAAGCCTGCGCAGCATCGGCATCGGCGCCTTCTCCGGCAGCGGTCTGGAAGCCGTGAAGATCCCGCGCGGCGTTGTGCGCATCGGTGAACGCGCCTTCCAGAACTGCGATCAGCTCAAGCGTGTGGTCTTTGCCGGCAGCAAGATCAAGAACATTGACGACCTCGCGTTTGCCAATTGCGACGCCCTGACGGCCTTCACTTCGCCCGCCGGCGCAAACCTGTCCGCGACCGCGCTGCTTGCCTGTAAGAACCTGAAGGTTCTGAAGCTGCAGGGCAAGGTCGGCAACTACCATGGCGCAATGCTCAGCGGCAGCTCCGCCACAATCCTTGTCACCGACCCGAAGCTGAAAGCCTTCTTCCAGCAGGAGCTGACGGATAACGGCATCCAGGATTTCAAAGGCAAAATCCTTGTCAAGGTGTCCGTTGCCGCGCCGAAGAAGCTTGCCGCAAAGCAAAAGGGCAGCCGCGTCTTTTTGAAGTGGACCCCGATTGCAAAGGCCACCGGCTACCGCGTGTACCGGTACAACGCCGCGGACAAGACCTACCGTGCCGTCAAAACGGTGAAGGGCGCAAACAGCGTTCTTCTGCAGCCGACAAAGAGCGGCACGTACCGCTACGCCGTGAAAGCGTTCCGCACCATCAGCGGTGACACCTCCTGGAGCGCTTACACGAATCTTGTAAATGTCGCCTATACAAAATAATGTTGCTTTCCGCATGGCAGTCCATGCGCATTTGCCTCTCTCCCCGCCGCAAAGCACGGCGGGGCTTTGCTTTGGAAAATTCAAGAAAAACCCTGCCGCAGCATCTTGACCCTGCCCTTTTCCGGTGTTATACTGATAATATACTATTTTTCGGAAAGAGGGAAACGCATATGAAAAAAATTTTTGCAATCACACTCACATTCGCACTGATGTTTCTACTGTGTACGCCAATCGGTGCAGTGGATTCAACTGAAGTACAGGTAACGCGGCGCGGCAATCCCTATACGATCGTTGACCATACCGTATATGAATTGATTCCCGCCACGAAAACGGCGGCGGCGTATTACAATGTCTGCTCGCTGTTTGACGGATATGAAGCACTCAGTACCATGGAAGCGCTGTCCATCCGCGCCGAGATTGACGGCATTCCGGTCAAGACCATTGAACTGCTGTACGAAGACGAGGAATTCAACAAGGGCAGACAACCGTTTGAGCGGGAAGCATGGAATATTTATGATTTGTCCCCCGTGGAAATCGACGGCGAGCTGCGTGAACTCGGCAATGGGTACAGCGTCCTGAAATCCGTCACGATTCCTGCGCCGATTGATAAAATTGGCGCGTCAGTGTTTTCCTTTATGCAGAAGCTGGAAACGGTTTCCCTGCCCAATACACTCACACAGATTGGTGCGTCTGCGTTCTCGGATTGCCTGCAGCTCAAAGAAATTGCACTGCCGAAGCGTCTGACATCAATTGCAGAACGCGCATTTGCCTACAGTGGTCTGCAATCCGTGAAGATTCCAAAGAATGTGAAGACAATCGGTAATATGGCGTTTACCCATTGCAAGGACCTTTCTGCGCTCAAACTTGTGAACGGAATCGAAACCATCGGGACTTCTGCGTTTGCGGGTACCGCACTCACTGCTGTGAAACTGCCGGCAACGTTGAAAACCGTCGGCGATCACGCATTCATGGCGGCGTCGTTGGAAAAGGCGACCGTTCTGTTTAAGAATCCAGCCGTATTCAGCCTGCTCAACAGCCAGCTTTTTACAACCTTCCCTGACACTTGCCTGCTGATTGTCAAAACAGCAAAAATGAAACAGGCGCTTGTCGATTCCAAGTTTAACGGAACGGTAAAAGTAAAGACAACGGTTAGCGCGCCGAAGAAACTCGCCGCAAAGCAAAAGGGCAACCGTGTCTTTTTGAAGTGGACCCCGGTTGCAAAGGCCACCGGCTACCGCGTGTACCGGTACAACGCCGCAGACAAGACCTACTCTGCCGTCAAAACGGTGAAGGGTGCAAACAGCGTTCTGCTGAAGCCTGCAAAGAGTGGCACGTACCGCTACGCCGTAAAAGCGTTCCGCACCATCAGCGGTGACACCTCCTGGAGCGATTACACGAATCTTGTGAAAGTGGCCTATACAAAATAACGTTGTTTTCTGCATGGCAGTCCATGCGTATTTGCCTCTCCCCGCCGCAAAGCACGGCGGGGCTTTGCTTTGGAAAATTCAAGAAAAATCCTGCCGCAGCATCTTGACCCTGCCCTTTTCCGGTGTTATACTAATAATATACTATTTTTCGGAAAGAGGGAAACGCATATGAAAAAATCGTGCAAAAAACTGCTTGCGGTGCTGCTCGCACTCGTGATGACGCTCACGCTCTTCACGGTCGCCGTCGCCGCCGGTACCGAAGAAAAAACGCCGATCGTGCTCATCCCCGGCTTCGGGCAGACCGAGACCGACGTCTTTGACGCGGATGGCAACAACATCGGCCACATCAATGATTTTCAGCTCCCCGGCCTGAATGTGGAAAACATCCTGCACTGGCTGCTTTCCCCGGCGCTGCTGTCTGTCATCACCCGCAGCGACGTCAAGCTGACCTCCACGATCTCGGCGTTCATGGCGGATCTGTTCAAGCCCTTCGCTGCGAACAATGACGGCACCCCCGTCTACCGCCGCGAGATCGAGCGCTACAACGCGCCGTTCTCCGAGCTTTCGCCGGCGGACCAGGCAACCGTCCAGCATCACATCGCCATCCACGGTCTGGACGAATACAACGATGTGCGCTACTACTTCACCTATGACTCCTTTGGCAGCATCAAAACCGCCGCCGATGACCTGCATGACTATATCCACAACATCGTTCTTGCGCAGACCGGCGCATCGAAAGTCACGCTTGTTCCGGTCAGCCAGGGCGGCACGGTGCTCACGCAGTACCTTGCGTCGTACCCCGAGGATTATCAGTACATCAAAAAGATCGTCTGCATGATTCCCGCCTTTGACGGCTCCCAGATCGTCGGCGACGTCATGCGCGACAATGTGACGATTTACGACATTAACCGCGCCCACGAAGAGATCCTGCCGGCGCTGCTGCAGGGCGATCTCGGCTATCAGGTCAGCCTTGCGCTGCGTCTCGCCCTCAGCCGGAAGCTGACGGAAAAAGTTCTGCGGTCGGCACTCGAAAGCGCGCGGCAGCTGCTCATTGTCAACAGCACATCGATGTGGGCGCTCTGCCCCGCCGCAGATTACGCCGTTGCGAAGCAGACCTATCTCATGGACGGCAATCATGACGCCGTCCTTGCGGAGTGTGAAGCCTATGACGCCGCACGCGCCGCCCTGCCAGATACGCTCCGGCAGCTGCAGGCAGACGGCAAGCAGATTCACATCGTCGCCTGCTACGACGAAGACTTCCTTGTCTCCTACCTCTTCAACAGCCGCGGCATGAACTCCGACGGTCTGCTGACCCCGGCCTCCTCCGGTCTCGGCGTCACGGCGGCAAATCTCGGTGAAACGCTTGGCGACGATTATGTCTCCCCGCACACCAACTGCAGCGACCCGACACACAACCACATTTCGCCGGACCGTGTGCTTGACGTCTCCACCGGCGCCTTCCCCGAAAACACCTGGTTCTTCAAGGGCATTCTGCACACCGAGGCAAACTTCCACGACGACCTCAAGAACTTCGCCGCGAAGCTCATCATCGACGACAGTATCACCGACATTTACCACTGCCCCGGTTACGGTCAGTTCGTCGACGTGGCAGCCGCTGTGGATCACACCTATGTCGGTTCGCTCGTGACGTATTATTACGACAAGGACGGCAACCTGCTGTACTACACCTACAATAGCGAAGAAAAGACCGCCTCGCCGATCTGGGTCGGCCTTTCCAAAGCGGTCAACGGTCTGTTCCGTCTGCTCGACAAGCTGAAGATCGACCGGCTGAACATTTTCGCATAAGCGACATCGCAAAGCCATACATTCAAATAAGAAGCAGTCGCCGGATGGCGGCTGCATTTTCGAAACGGAGGAATCAACCATGTATGTTCTGATGATCAACGGCAGCCCGCACAAAAACGGCAACACCGCGCTCGCCCTGTCCGAAATGGGAAAGGTCTTTGCCGAAAGCGGCGTCGATTACGAGATCCTGCACATCGGGAACAACGCCGTCCGCGGCTGCGTCGCCTGCGGAAGCTGCGGCAAAACGGGAAAATGCGTCTTTGACGACGCCGTCAACCCTGCGGCGGAAAAATTCGCACGGGCCGACGCCCTTGTGCTCGCGTCTCCGGTGTACTACGCCGGCGCCAACGCCACCCTGACCGCCTTTGCGGACCGGCTGTTTTATTCCACCGGCTTTGACAAGACCATGAAGGTCGGCGCCTCGGTTGCCGTCGCACGGCGCGGCGGCTGCTCCGCCACCTTTGACCGGCTCAACAAATACTTCACGATCTGCGGGATGCCCGTCGCATCGAGCCAGTACTGGAACGCGGTACACGGCCGCGCTCCCGGCGAAGCCGCAGAAGACGCCGAAGGCCTGCAGACCATGCGCACCCTCGCGCGCAACATGGTCTTCCTGATGCGGAGCATCGCCCTCGGCAAAGAACAGTTCGGCTTGCCGGAGAAGGAACCGTGGCAGCCGACGCATTTCATCCGCTGACAGCAAAGCATAAAAGAACAGCCGCCCCGCAGAAACTCTGCGGGGCGGTTTGGGTTTACACTGTAAGTTACGCGGTATAGTTATTGCCGTAATCATCATGATAACGGCCGCTGACATCCGACGGGCGCAGGACGCAGTTGCCGCGGTCCGGCAGATACAATGTACCGTTCAGTCCCTTATCGACGTAAAAGACCTGGTCTGTCGCAAGATCACGGACATAAGTCGGCGCAGGGGCTTCCGCCGGCGTCGTTCGTGGCTGATAGATATCATCATTGTCGATGGCGTTGTTGTTCTTGTCTTCCAGTTCCTGCTCGCGCTGAATCTGTTCAATTTCTTCGCGGCTGCCAACCAGCAGAACGTCCTGCTTTTTGACGATGACCATAAACGCCTTAACCGCGAAGACAAGGCCGCGGAAGCTCTCAATGATGCTGGACACGATCGGAATCGGTGCGATAACGCCGATCAGCATGGCTTTCCAGTTGAGGAACAGACCGACCCAGGTAAACGGCACCAGCGGCAGGGCGATCAGTGCGCTGAGCACCGCGGTTACAACGGCGCCCGCATAACCGTCTGCCGAGGCGATGCCGCCGATGAGTGTAATGAGCATCTGCAGGACGCTGAACACACCGGCGACGATGAACATTGTGATCAATGTTTTTCTTTGATAAACCTTCATATTGTTTTTCCGCATTGTGGAGGATGCGGCTCTCCCTTCGTCCGATTTTTTTGTTCCACAATACCAATTATACGAAAAGGGGCGACGATTGTCAATACCTGCCGGATCATTGAAAAATGCAGCCGCCCCGCAGAAACTCTGCGGGGCGGTGATGATTGATCGGAACTTATTTTGCGACACGTTTTGCCGTGGCGCCGCCGCCCCGGTAATTCGTACCGCCGACCGTTGCTACGGGAAGCACGCTGAAACGATACAGCGTCCCGGGCTGCAGCCCTTTGACATAGAAGACGCGTTTGGCGGTGGTGCCTGCTTTGTGCAGCGTATTGTCTCCGGCGGCGTTGTAATAAACCACATAACGCTGCGCGCCTGCCGACGGCGTCCACGCCAGTTTTATGATCCCGCTGTCACCGGCGGCCGCCTTCAGCTTTACGATCGGCGCGGGTGTGATGTTGAACTTTTGCAGGATGCTGCCTTCATAGCTGCTGCCGATAAACACGGCACGCACGGCGTACGTACCGACATCTTTGCGACCCTTGGAATACTTCAACCGGTAATTCTTAGCCGGGATCACGTTGCCAGCCGTGTCATACACCGTGACAACCGGCGTTTTTACCGTACCGTCATATGCAGTACCGTTTGAAAACGCCAAACGCATGTTTGCAACGCCGGGGAACGTGCGGCGTGATTTCACATAGCCGCAGACACTGCAGCGCGCCTCTTTGCCGCCTTCGGTCCGGATACCGGCTTTGAAGCGGACAATTGCAAATGAATGTGCGCCGGTTGCCGGAAGAACGACCGTCTCGGTTTCGCCGCAAACGGTGCAGACGCGCGTTTTTTCACCCGGTGCGCTGCAGGTGGCCGGTGTGGTGATCTCCCAATCCGTGAAGGTGTGCCCTACCGCGGGAATCACGTCCATCCGCGCTAAGAAGCACTTTGTACAACGGTAAGTGTCACCGCCCGCCGTCAGATGCGCCGGATCCTCATGCCCAGACAGGACCCATGTATGTTCCGGGCACAGTGCAAAGAAGCCAAGCTGATAAAACTGCGGCGCACCGCTTTCCCGGAGCATTTGATCCCACTGCGCCATGGCGTCATAAAGCGCCGGACGCACATACTGATAGATGCCGAACTGCGGTGCATCCGCACGGTAGTCCAGACGCGTGGTCTCAAGGATTTCCTGCAGCGTAGTGCCGTTGATCCACTTGCAGTTTTCCGAAAACTGCGCAGGAAACATCATCCGCAATGCACTTGCTTCCGTCTCGGAAAAAATGTAATTTGCAGTCAGAAACGGTTGTTCTTTATTCAAGGCAGCGGTGATCGTCTGCGTTGTCCCGCGCTCTCGATATAGGAACGTTTTTTGAAAGACCGTCGTTTCGGCTGTTTCGTCGAACGCGATGGTCCAGACGATTTGCAGCGTTTCGGTTTCTTCTGTTTTGCAAAGCGTTTCGGCAGCGGCGTCTTGCACAAAGCGGTCCAGCGCCGCCCGCTGCGCAAAGACCGCGTCCGCGTCAAAGCTGTACACGACCTCTGCCGGTGCCACATCTGCCGCGCCGGCCATCACGGCGCCCACGCTGACAATCAGCAAAAGCGCAAACAGAATTTGTATGGTTTTCTTCATAACAATCCCTCCTTTTCGGTTGTGATTTCATTGTAGCATACCGCTCTTTCGTTTGCAAGGGAATCGAAAAAACGTAAGAATTGCCGCAGCAGTATTTACAAATTCGTGATGATTATACCACATTTGTATTCAATTGTCAGCAAATGTGTTCCATAATGTGCCGGATATCCAGTAAACTATCAGGCAGGGAGATGATGATATGCTGAATGCAAAACAGGTCGGCGCCGTCCTGCGGGCGTACCGCGAAAGCAAACATCTGTCGCAGGAGGTTGTCAGCGGCCTCGCCGGCATCGGGCGCACCCACCTGAGCGCCATTGAACGCGGCGAACGCAAGCCGACGCTGGAAACCTTTTTTCGTCTGAGTGACGCGCTTGACGTTCTGCCGAGCGAACTGATGCGGCAAATTGAGGATGCGGCGAAATAATCCGCGCCGCCGCAGCCCAGACTGATTTTGCAACACCAAAAGGAGTTTATATATGGATTTATTTGATATTTTACGTTTTATCGGCGGCATCTCGCTGTTTTTGTTCGGCATGAAGCTGCTGAGTCAGGCACTTGAGAAAAAGGCAGGCGGCAAGCTCTCCGGCCTGCTGTCACGATTCACCTCCAACAAGTACAGCGGCTTTCTGCTCGGTACCGTCGTCACTGCGCTGATGCAGTCCTCGTCCGCAACAACCGTCATGGTTGTCGGCCTGGTCAATGCCGGCGTGCTGACGCTTTCGCAGTCGATCGGCATCACGATCGGCGCAAACCTCGGCACCACGATCACCGCGTGGATTTTGAGCCTGAACGCCCTCGGCGGCGAGGCGCTCTGGATCCGGCTGCTGCAGCCGTCGGCGTTTGTACCGCTGCTTGCGTTTCTCGGCGTCATTCTGTACGTCTTCATCAAGAGCAACCGCAAAAAGGACATCGGCATGATCCTGCTGAGCTTCGCAATTCTGATGTTCGGCATGGAAGCCGCTGCGGACGCCGTCGCGGGGCTGGGCGATCTGCCGCAAGTCCGGCAGCTGTTCCTCGCGTTCAGCAATCCCCTGCTCGGCATTCTCGTCGGTGCGGCGCTGACCGCCGTTCTGCAGTCGTCGTCCGTTTCCATCGGTATTCTGCAGGCGTTCTGTATGACCGGACAAGTCACCATCGGCGCGGCTGTGCCGATCATTCTCGGACAGAATCTCGGCGCCTGCGTGCCGACCCTCGCGGCCGCGATCGGCGCGGGCAAAGCGGCAAAACGTGCCGCAGTCGTCCGCCTCAACTTCAACCTGCTGTCCATCGCGCTGAACCTGCTGCTGTACTTCGGCGCGGCGAAATTTGTCGACGGCTTTGCCGCCGCACAGGCGACGCCGGTGCGCATTGCCATTCTTCATACCACCGTGAATCTGCTTTCCGCAATCGTCTTTTTGCCGTTGTCGAAGCTGCTTGAAAAAAGCGCCGCGCTGATTGTCAGAAACGAAGCCACGCCGGAACGTCCCGAATATCCGCTCGACGAGCGTTTGTTCGTCAACCCCGGTCTTGCGATTGAGCAGGCGCACCGCACGGTCATGACAATGGCCGGCAGCACCGTGAAGGCATTTTGTGACGCCGTTGACCTGCTGACAACGTATGACGAAAAAACGGCAAAACAGATCAAAGAGACCGAAGAGGAAATCGACCGCTGCGAAGACGCCGTCAATAATTATCTGGTGCAGTTGATCACCCAATCGCTTGCGGAATCCGACAGCCGCGCGCTGACAGAACTGCTGCACACCACCGCTGCGTTCGAACGGATTTCCGATCACGCGGTGCACCTTGCGGTCTATGGCGAACGCCTTGCCGCGCATGGCAGCGGCTTTGCAGCAGAAACGGCCACGGAACTTGCAACGCTGACCGCAGCCGTCAAGGAAACGCTTCATCTGGCACTTGCTGCGTTTTGCAGCAACGACCTCATCGCTGCACATAACGTCGAGCCGCTTGAGCAGGTTGTGGACGAGCTGACCGAAACGCTGCGCCGCCGGCAGAACCAGCGCTGGAAAGAAGCGCCCGCAGCAGCAGAAATCGAAGTGCTGTTTTCGGATGTGCTGACCGTGCTGGAACGTGTTTCCGACCTTTGCTCCGACATCGCCGCCGGCCTCATTGAAATCAAGAGCGGCAGCATGGAGCTGCACGATTATGTCCGCGGCGTCAAAGCGGACGGCGAAGCGTTCAACGCGCGCGTGGAAACGTACCGGGAAAAATTTGCCGTCTGAACGGAAACGAGGGATTGTATATGAGCAACAGCTGCGATTATTGCGAACATTACTGCTATGACGATGAGGCAGAAACGTATTACTGCGATGTTTCGCTCGATGAGGACGAAATGGAGCGGTATTTGCGCGGCACGAACCATGGCTGCAACTATTTCAAGGCATATGACGAGTACAAGCTCGTTGAAAAGCAGAATTGAGGCACCGGCATGGAATCACTGAAATACCTTTACAAAATCGGGCGCGGGCCGTCCAGCTCCCACACGATGGGGCCGGAAAAGGCGGCGCGCCTGTTCAAACAAAACCACCCGGAGGCGGACGCGTTCCGCGTGCTGCTGTACGGGTCGCTGTCCGACACAGGCAAGGGACACAAAACCGACGTCGCCGTCAAAGACGCGCTCTCGCCGGTCGAAACCGTGGTCGTGTTTGCCGGGACGCCGGACGAGGCGCTCCCGCACGAGAACACGATGGACTTTTTCGCGTACAAGGACGGCAGGCAAACCGGCTTTGCGCGCATCATGAGCGTCGGCGGCGGCGAAATTGCCGTGGATGGGGAACCGCAGTTTGACAACCCGCAGGTTTATGCCCACGGCACATTTCGGGAGATCGCGGCGTTCTGCGCGGCGAAGAACATCCGCCTGAGCGATTATGTTTTTCAGACGGAGGGCGACGACATCAAGCCTTATCTCCACGACATCTGGAAGGCGATGAAGCAGTCGATTCTGGACGGACTGACCACGACGGGCGTCCTTGACGGTGGACTGCATGTGGAGCGCAAGGCACAGCTGCTGTTCAATCAGAGCCATATTGACGAAAGCGAGATCACGAAGGAGAACCGTCTGGTCTGCGCGTATGCCTTTGCGGCAAGCGAACAGAATGCCGGCGGCGGCCGCATTGTCACGGCGCCGACCTGCGGCGCCTGCGCGGTGGTGCCGAGCGTGCTGAAATATATGCAGGACAAGCGCGGCTTTTCTGATAAGGACATTGTCCGCGCCTTGGCGACCGGCGGTCTGATCGGGAATCTTGTGAAAACAAACGCCTCCATCAGCGGCGCGGAATGCGGCTGTCAGGCGGAAATCGGAACGGCCTGCTCGATGGCGGCGGCTGCGCTGTGCGAGCTGTTCGGCATGGGGCTCGGGCAGATCGAATATGCCGCCGAGGTTGCAATGGAGCATATGCTCGGGCTGACGTGCGACCCCGTGTGCGGGCTGGTACAGATTCCCTGCATTGAGCGCAACGCGGTTGCGGCGATGCGTGCGATCAATGCGCTGTCGCTGGCGAACTTCCTTTCCAATACGCGGCGCGTTTCGTTTGACACGGTGGTGGAAACGATGTACCGAACGGGAAAGGATCTTTCCGCGCGGTATCGGGAGACGTCGCAGGGCGGCCTTGCGGCATTTGTGAAGTGAGACTGTTTTCTTTTGCTTCCTTTTCTTTTGGAAAAGAAAAGGAAGGCCCGCGCGGCGAGCGCCTGAAGAATTGTAAATTGAAAATGTAGAATTGAAAAATACGGTCGCGGGCAAAAGCTCGCGGCTGTTTTTTGTTTGTGCCGTAAAGGAACGCGGGCGGTTGCGGTAAACGCGTAAATTGTATGCGCTGCGCGCCGTGACGGTCAGCAGCCACGCACAGAGGATGCGTCTTGTCTTTCGCCTTGCAAAAGAAAACGGGAAACTTTCCGCTGTACGGTTGACAGAACCGCAAAGATGGGGTATCATAAAACAGTACCAAAATCGGGAGATCCCCGGATCAATTTAAGGGAGGATAACACCATGAAAGTTCTTATGATCGGCGGCACCGGCCTGCTCGGCTGTGAAGCCGCGACCACCCTCATCAAACGCGGCCATCAGGTCACGACCCTCGCTTTGCCCCCGCTGCCGGAAGGCGCACCTATCCCGGAGGAGATGGAGATCATCTTCGGCGACATCAACAAAAAGACCGACGAAGAGCTGGAAGCATACCTGCAGGGCTGCGACGCCTTTATCTTCGCCGCCGGTGTTGACGAGCGCGTGGAGTTCCCCGCCCCTGTCATGGACTACTACTACAAATACAACATTGCGCCGCTCGAGCGGATCTTCCCGCTTTGCAAAAAGGTCGGCGTGAAAAAGGCGGTCGTGCTTGGCTCTTATTTTGCGTACCTGTCCAAGCTGCGCCCGGACATGAAGCTGACAGAGAAAAACCCGTACTTCAAATCGCGCATCATGCAGGAAGAAGTCTGCGAAGCGTTCGCGGATGACACCTTCGGCGTCGCCGTGCTGGAACTGCCGTACATCTTCGGTACACAGCCGGGCAGAAAGCCAGTCTGGACCGTTCTCATTGAACAGATCAAGATGATGGACAAGCTCCCGTTCACCATGTACCCGGCGGGCGGCACGACCATGCTCACCTGCCGTCAGGTCGGTCAGGCGATCGCCGGCGCCGCCGAACGCGACAAGAAGGGCTTTGAGGCGATCCCCATCGGTATGTACAACATGACGTGGAAGGAATTCCTCGCCATCGTTTATGAGGCGCGCGGCATGGGCAAGGACCGCAAGATCGTTTCGGTCCCGCCGATTGCCATGAAGATGGGCATGATCAAGATCGTCGCCGACTACAAAAAGCGCGGCATCGACTCCGGTATGGATCCGTTCAATCTGCCGGACATCATGGACCTCAACCTCTTTATCAACGACACCTACTGCCGTGCTCTCGGCGTAGAGGACGACGACATCTATGAAGCCATCACGGATTCCATCCGTGTCTCCCAGGCCGCCTATGACGGCAAAGTCAAGCTCCTTGACATGAAGGGCGAATAAGCAAACAGTTACCACAGCATAAAGAAACGGGCAGGGTTGTCAGCCTTGCCCGTTTTCAATTGTTTTTATTGCGTTCTTATCTCTATGATATTTGTGCTGCGGCGTTCACGAATTGGAAACAGAATTTGCAAATCACGAAAACAAAACTTTTATTTTCATTTTAGGTACGGCAAGTATACTTTAGGCGTGCAATGAGGAAGACAAAATGTTTTTTCCGATTTTTCATTTTGTATACACCCTCCTCATTGCACTCCCCTCTCCTTTCAATTTTACGATCAACGGCAAACGCGATAAGACGTTTGCCGTTGGTCGTTTTTTGTTGTTGTATTCAGCGCTGCAGAATCCGCAGCGGGAGATCTGCCTTTGCGCGCGGCAGCGACTGGATCAGCCGCAGCAGCTCGACGGCGTGTTCCGCTTCCTGCTTTCCGACTTCGATCAGTGTGCTTTGCACACGGGCCAGCGGCTTATACAGCCATGACGCGCCGTATTCGCCGGCCGCCAGCAGCAGATAGGTTCCCTTACGTCCGACAAGGTCGTCGATCCGGCACAGCAGTTTTGCCATGCTGTCGGTCGGGCGCAAATCGTGAACGCCGGTGATTTTTGACAAAATTGCCGCATGGCGGCCTTCGACGGCGCCGAGCTGCAGCAGCTTTTGCCGCTCGCTTTCTTCCGGTGCGCGGTCCGCCAGCGCCTGATACATTTTTACGGCGTCCAGTTCCGATTGCTGAAAGGTCAGATAAATGCGTTTGTTCATGGTTGTGCCTCCTTTTGCGTTTTTCTGTCTTTTAATCGCTGATGTCTGCGTCCATGATAATGAGCGGCGTGAAGTCCGGATAGCGTTCTTTGACGCCGTCCATGATGGTCTGATACACAGCGGCGCGGTCCGGTACCGCAAAGTCGATGATCACATCAAAACGGATCTGCTTGTGCTCCACGTCATAATAGAAGCCGTGCATCTGCAGCACACCGTCCTGCGCCATGACGAAACGAGTCAGCTCGCTCTGTACGGCGCTTGCTTCATCGTCCTTGGTGTTGGCTGCGTAAATGCCGATGCCGGTCAGAATCACCTGATGCTCCATGTAAACCATTTCCTGAATCTTGCGCTCCATCCGGTCAAGCACATCCGCCGTCAGCGTATCCGGCACTTCGATATGTACCGAGCCCTGCCATTTGTCCGGGCCGTAGCTGTGCAGGATCAGGTCGTAGGCGCCGAGAACGTCCGGTACGCTGCAAATCGTCGCCTTGACGGCCTTGGAAAGCTCCCCTTCGACCCGTTCGCCGAGAATCTGCGAGACCGTTTCACGCAGCATATCAATGCCGGATTTGATGATGAACAGCGAGATGACCGCACCGAGCCACGCCTCGAGGCTGAGATGGAAGATCAAAAAGATGCCCGCGGCGACCAGGGTCGAAAACGAAATGATAGAATCAAGCAGCGCATCCATACCGGAATTGACCAGCGCGTCGGAGTTGACCGCTTTGCCTGTGCGCCGCACATAAAGGCCGAGCACGATCTTCACGACCACGGCCACAGCGATCACGATCAGGGAAACGGTGCTGTAATCGGGCGTTTCGGGCGTGATGATCTTTTTGACGGATTCCACCAGAGACGTCACACCGGCGTACAGAACGATCACCGAGATCACGGCCGCGCTGAGAAACTCGACCCGACCGTGGCCGAGCGGATGCTTTTTGTCCGGCGCTTTGTTTGCGAGCTTTGCACCGATGATGGTGATGACGGACGACAGCGCGTCGCTGAGGTTGTTGACCGCGTCAAGCAAGACGGCGATGGAGTTGGACAGCATGCCGACGGCCGCCTTGAACGCCGCGAGGAACAAATTCGCCAGAATACCGATGATACTTGTTTTGACGATCTTTTTTTCACGAAGAACGATCGGAGAATTCTTCTCCATACAATCACCTCAAAAACTAATTCGTATGATATACTATAGCACATTTGCCGCAAAAAGGAAACACCTTTTATTAAATCCATATACAATAAATAATCCCGGATGAGGTGTCGAACACGCCTCACCCGGGTCTGTTTCATGAATTCTTACTCTTTTTTGCCGTATGAATCCTGCAGCGATGCAGTGATGATGCTGATGATCTCTTTGAAGCTGGAGAAGAAATCAATCCAGTCTAACTTCAGAAGGACTGCAAACGTCTCTGCCAAAAACTGTGAAAAAATATCCATTCCCGAACCCCCTTCTTGCTGTAATCTATGTATCTCCAAAATTCATTATACAAAAGCAATGTGTTAAACTTGTGACAGCTTTTTCAAAAAAGCTTAAATTCACCGGATCTGTCCGTTGCCGCGGACGATGTATTTCTCACTGGTGAGCTGCCGCAGACCGAGCGGGCCGCGCGCATGGAGCTTTTGCGTGGAAATGCCGATCTCCGCGCCGAAGCCGAATTCGCCGCCGTCCGTGAAGCGCGTCGAAGCGTTGACGTAAACTGCCGCCGCATCCACATGGGAGATGAAATACTGAATATTCTGATAGTTTTCGGAGAGGATGCACTCGCTGTGCCCCGTCGTATACCGCATGATGTGCGCCACGGCCTCCGCAACGCAAGAGACGATCTTCACGCTGATCTCATAGCCGAGGTACTCTTTGCCGTAATCGTCTTCCGTCGCCGGCACCGCCTGCGGCAGCAGCGCGCAGGTCCCTTCGTCGCCGTGAATCAGCACACCGGCTTTGCCGAGTGCAGCGGCAATCTTCGGCAGCGCCGCAGCCGCAACCGCCTCATGAATCACCAGACTTTCGCAGGCGTTGCAGACCGACGGCCGCGACACCTTGGCATTGTAGATCACTTGCGTAGCCATGTCAAGATCGGCAAAGGCGTCCACATAAATGTGGCAGTTGCCGGTGCCGGTCTCGATGAGCGGCACCGTTGCGTTTTCCACACAGGCACGGATCAGCCCTGCGCCGCCGCGCGGAATCAGAACGTCCACATAATCGCTCAGTTTCATGAGCGCCGCTGCGCTTTCCCGGCTCGTATCGCTCACAAGCTGGATGCAGTCCGCAGGCAGGCCCGCGTTCTCCACCGCTGCGCGCATCAGATCCGCAATTGCCTTGTTGGAGCGGTACGCCTCTTTGCCGCCGCGCAAAATCACGCAGTTGCCGGCCTTCAGGCAAAGTGTTGCCGCCTCCGCAGTCACGTTCGGGCGTGCCTCATAAATCACGGCGATCACGCCGAGCGGCACGCTGACCTTTTCAATCTGCAGTCCGTTCGGGCGCGTCGTTCCGTCAAGCACCTTGCCGATCGGATCGTCGAGGGCGATCACCTGCCGCACCGCATCGGAAAGGCCCTGCACCCGGGCTTCGGTCAGACGCAGCCGATCCAGCATGGCGTCGGACATACCGTTCTCCTTTGCCGATGCAAGATCCAGCGCGTTTGCCGCAAGAATCGCTGCCGCGTTTGCCTCAAATGCTGCGGCGATTGCCGCAAGGGCGTCGTTCTTTTGCTTCGTGTTCGCCGTCATCAGGGTGAACGAAGCCTTTTTTGCGTTTTTGCCGAGTTGTTCCAGCATTACGATTTCCCCCTTATGCGTTTTTCGCTTTAAACAGTGTGCCAACCTGATGCCCGTCCAGCAGACGGTACAGATCCTGCGGCACGCTGCCGTTCATAACCACCACGGGAATGCCCTTTTCCGTCGCAATTTTAGCGGCGTGCAGCTTGGTCACCATGCCGCCCGTGCCGCGGGACGTCCCCGCGCCGCCGCACAGCGTCTCGAGTTCGGGCGTGATTGTTTCCACGACCGGGATGAGTCTTGCGTCCGGATCGTTCTGCGGGTCGGCGCTGAACAGTCCGTCAATGTCCGACAGGATCACCAGCGCGTCCGCACAGATCAGCGTCGCCACGATGGCGGACAGGCTGTCGTTGTCCCCGTAGACAATCTCTTCCGTCGCCACGCTGTCGTTCTCGTTCACAACGGGGATCGCCCCGTACGCAAACAGTTTTTCAAACGCGTTGAGCAGATTTTCGCAACGCGTCTTATGTTCAAAGTCGCTCTTTGTCACAAGCAGTTGCCCGATGTTCTGGCCGTATTCGCCGAAAAATTTGTCATACATGAACATCAGCTCACACTGCCCGACACAGGCCGCCGCCTGCCGCCCGGGGATGTCCTGCGGCTTTTTTTCAAGGCCGAGCCGTCCCACGCCGACGCCGATCGCACCGGAGGTTACCAGGACGACGTCCATCCCGGCGTTGTGCAGGTCGGAAAGCACCGCGCAAAGCTGCATCATGCGGCGCAGATTGGTTTTCCCGGTCGCGTAGGTCAGCGTTGAGGTGCCGACCTTGACCACCAGGCGTTTGATGTTTTTCAAGAAAATCGCCTCCGTCAGGCAGGATGTGGGATGCCGCCCCTGGATGGGCGGCTGGGCACAATGATTTCAGGTCAGTGAAAACTGCGCGTTGTAAAGCGCAGCATACGCGCCGTCTTTCTGCAGCAGCGCGTCATGCGTCCCCTGCTCCACGATGTGGCCGTTGTCGACCACAATGATCGTGTCCGCGTTGCGGATCGTGGAAAGCCGATGGGCGATGACGAAATTCGTCCGGCCCTGCATGAGATTGCTCATCGCCGACTGAATCTGCAGCTCTGTGCGCGTATCGACGGAGGACGTCGCCTCGTCGAGAATGATGATGTTCGGATCGCGGATGATCGCGCGGGCAATCGTCAAAAGCTGCTTTTGCCCGGCGGAAAGGTTGCTGCCGTCTTCATCCAGCACCGTGTCAAAACCCTGCGGCAGCGTATCGACGAACTGGTCAACCTTTGCAGCCTTAACCGCTGCGGCAAACTCTTCCTCCGTCACGCTGTCCTTGCCGTAGATGATATTCTCCCGGACGGTACCGCGGAACAGCCAGGTATCCTGCAGCACCATGCCGAAGATGGACCGCAGATTCTTTCTGGAAAGGGAGCGGATATCCTTGCCGTCAACGCTGATGCTGCCCTTCTGCACATCGTAAAAGCGCATGAGCAGATTGACGAGGGTGGTTTTTCCGGCGCCGGTCGGGCCGACAATTGCCACCAGTTCACCCGGCTGCACCTCCAGATTGAAATCCTCATAGAGCGGTTTATCCGGGGTATAGGCAAAGCTGACATGGCTAAACGAGACGCTGCCTTGCGGCACGGTGATCTCGTTTTCAACAGTCTCTTCCACCTCGGCGGGTTCGTCAATGATTTCAAAGACGCGCTCTGCGGAAGCGAGGGAGGACTGCATATTGTTGACGATGTTGCTCAGGTCGATCAGCGGCTGCATGAACAGCTTCGAATAGGTCATGAAGATCGTGATGGTGCCGATGGTCGCGCCCTGTTTGGCGATCAAAATGCCGCCGACGATGCAGATGAACACAAAGCCGATGTTGTTGGCACAGTTGATCAGCGGACCGAGCAGACCCGAAAGGAACTGCGCCTTGCGGTTGGTCTGGTACAGGTTGTCGTTGATCTCACGGAATTCGTCGATCGCGGTCTGCTCGCGGCCGAAGACACGCACGATGCGGTGGTTCGTAAACATCTCTTCAATGTGGCCGTTCACGTCGCCGGTATACCGCCAGACCTGACGGAAATAGCGTTTGGAATGGTTGAGGATCACGAGCGCAATCGCGCCGCCGATCGGCAGGGGCGCCAGCGAGGCAAACGTCATCGTGCGGTTATAGGTCAGCATGATGACGAATACGCCGACAAAGGTCACAACAGACGTCACCGTCTGGATGAAGATCTGCTGGAAGGTGTTGTTGACGTTGTCGATATCGTTTGTCAGACGCGAGAGCAGATCGCCCTTGTTATGGCTGTCAAAGAATTGCAGCGGCAGGATTGAGAGCTTGCGGTTGAGCTGGAAGCGCAGACCGGTGATCATGCGCTGCGTGACACCTGCCATGGTGAAATTGATGAAGAACTGGCAAAGGCTGCTGACGGAATAGATCAGGAAAATGTTGGACAGGATCCTGAAGATCGCGGAAAAGTCCATTGCGCCGGTTGCCAGCTTGTTTTGTACCTGCACGTTGATCAGGTCGATGATATCGCCGAGATAGATCGGGCCGATGATGTTCAGCGCGGCGGAGACCGCGGTCAGGATCGTGACGATTACGATGCGCGCGACATTGCCCTTCAGCAGCCGCAGCAGCTTTATTGCCGTTTCACGGAAGTTCTTGACTTTGACTTTTTCACTTTTTTCCGCGTCGCGGTAGCGGGCATAGCGCTCACTGAGCGACCGCTTCGGCGCGGCATGGGACGATTTGTTCATTGCAGCGCCTCCTTTGAAAGCTGGGACGCCACGATCTCGCGATAGATCTCACAGCTCTCCAGCAGTTCGTTATGGGTGCCTTCGCCGACGATTTTGCCGCAGTCCAGCACCAGAATCTTGTCGGCGTTGAGGATCGTGCCGACCCGCTGCGCAACGATGATGACCGTGCTGCTGATCTCTTTTTTCAGCGCGGCGCGCAGTTTCGCGTCCGTCACAAAGTCCAGCGCCGAAAAGCTGTCGTCGAAAATATAGACGTCGGCGTCACGCACCAGGGCGCGCGCGATGGAAAGGCGCTGTTTCTGACCGCCGGAAAGGTTGGTCACATTCTGGCTGACAAAGCTCTGCAGCCCGTCGGGCAATTCGTCGATGAAGCCCTTGCTCTGGCTGATCTCCACAGCGCGCCGCAGCTTTTCGTCGGTGGCGTTCTCGTCGCCGTACCGCAGATTCTCTTCGATCGTACCGCTGAAGAGATTCGCCCTCTGCGCCACGAAGCCGATGCGTCTGTGCAGATCCTCCTGCGAAAGCTCGCGCACATCCACGCCGCCGAACAGCACCCGTCCGGCCTTGACGTCATAAAAGCGCGGGATGAGGCTGACCAGCGAGGATTTTCCGCTGCCGGTACCGCCGATGATGGCGGTCGTTTTCCCGGCCTCCGCGGTGAAGGTGATGTTGCTGAGAATCGGCTGCTGCGCGTCGAGGTAACCGAAGGTCACGTTTTCAAAGACGATCTCACCGCGGCGGGTCTCGTCGATGGTTTTCGGTACGGCGGGGTCCTTGATCTGCGGTTCCAGATCGAGCACCTCACAGATGCGCTTTGCGGAAATGTTGGCGCGCGGCACAATGATGAACATTGCCGCCGCCATACCGATCGCAAGCACGATCATGATCATATAAATCACAAACGCCTGCAGATCGCCGACGGTGTTCTGAATTTTCACCGGGTCGGTCATGGCGTCAATATTTTTCGTTGCAATATAGATCAGCGCATCCAGCGCGATCACCACAAGAACGATACCGACCGGAATCAGCGTCGCCATCAGTCGCTGCAGCCGCAGCACGAGTGCGGAGAGCGCCTCATTCTTTTCGTCAAAGCGCGCATCTTCGTATTCCTCTTTGTTGAATGCGCGGATGACGCGGATACCGCTGAGCTTTTCCCGCAAAAAGCGGTTCAGCCCGTCCACCATTCTCTGCCGCTTGCGGAACAGCGGCAGCACCAGTTTGAACACCAGGAACGCCACAAGGGCGATCACGGGCAGCACCGCGAAGATCACCAGCGCGAGCTTTGCGTTGAGAAAGACCGCCATGACCGTGCCGCCGAGCAGCATCACCGGGGTGGAGATGATCATGCGCAGCATCTGCAGCATGAAGTCCTGCATCACCTTGACATCGTTGGTGCAGCGGGTAATGAGCGACGGGGTGCCGATGCGGTCAATGTCGCTCTGCGAGAGCGTTTCCACTTTCAGAAAGATCTCTTCGCGCAAAATCCGTCCGTAGCCGGTCGCCGCCTTGCTCGTAAAATAGCTGCTGAGCGAAGCAACGCCGACCGTTGCCGCGGCAACAAGGATCATATAAAAGCCGACACGCTTGATGTAATCCAGATCGCCGTTGGAAATGCCGTTGTTGATGATCATGGACATCATCAGCGGCAGCACCAGACCGAGCAGCTGGTTCAACACCACAAGGAGCATGGCGAACGCCGTATCTTTCTTGATGCGCCCGAGAAATCGTAATACTTTTTTCAAGATCAAAGTCCTCCGACACAGAAATTTCCATAATAAGTTTTTTTATTATACCAGCACATTATGAACACTGTATGAACATTTGATAAAATCTGTCGGCGAACGAAACGCGCTTTGAAACAGAAAAACAGCCCCTTTGCAAAAGCAAAGGAGCCGCAGCAATTTCTTTTCTTTTCTTTTCTTATTTTCCGCCGAAGGATTTTCCGAAGCGGATGATGCCCTGGATGAGACCTTTGAAGAAGTCGATCACCTTCTGCAGCAGCGCCTTCATCTTGCCGCTGAACGTCTCAACGCCCTTGGACGCGTCCTCTTCATACTGCGCCCAGTTTTTGTCGTTGTCGTTCTTTTCCTTGGCGGGAACGATGACGGCCTGATCTTCGATGAAGTTGATGAACTGCGGATAGCGCGGGTCGGTATCCACGGTGATGTTCTTCTGGCGGCAAATGTCGCAGACCATGCGGTCAAACACACCGCCGTAAGCGGCAAAGTGATGCTCGCCGTTCTTCAGGTACCAGGTGGTCTCCGGGAACAGACCGGTCGACGCGTCAACCTGTTTGTCGGGGGAGATGTACTTGCCGAAGCCGAGCGCTTCCCGCCCTGCGATGTACTTGTCGGAAAGCGTGCCGGTCACGGTGGAAACCACAGTGCCGTAGCCCTGGTCCTTGACGGCGGCGATGCGGTCGGACGCAAACGACGCGGAGTCCATCAGCGGATAGGTCTGGTCGCCGTAGTACGCAACGGTGTCAACCTCAACGCCGTGCGCTTTTGTGTCCTGCAGGATCTCTTCAGTTTTGACCTGGACGTTATCGTGATAATCGTCGAGGTTCGCAATGGCATTCGCGTACTTTTCCTTGTCGCCTTCCTCCTGGAACACATAATCTTTGTATTCCTCATAGCGTTCATAAACAAAGCTCACCAAGCCGGGATTGCGTCCCTGATATGCCTTCAAAAACGGTGCGAAGAAGTTGTCCTTGAGCTTGTTGTACAGGTCGTTGATCACAATGTACAGCATATCGGTGCCGTAGGTCTGCTCCAGCATATCCAGTGCGGAATACAGATAATCCGCAAGCTGTTTACCGATCATTTCGGAAATATCAATATGGTTGTAGCTCTTGAGGAAGCGGTAGGCTGCCTCGCTGTTGATCTTGACGTTGCCGCTGAAGATCGCCTCCACGAAGTCGGAGCCGAGCAGATTGCCGCAGACAAACAGCACCTTTTCCAGATCCGCATAGCCGGCCGGTTTTTCATATTGATAAAGATACTGCTCCACGAGATTCGTACCGCCGCAGCGGCTGGCGATGATGATCTTGTCGTGGCCGGTCTTGGCCTTGACGGTCTCGATGTAGGCATGCAGATCGTTCACCACCTGATTGAGCGGCAGACGGTAATCATACTGATACTCATAATATGCGCCGTGATAGCTGTGGGACGCGGGAACCGACGCCGGCGTCCAGCTCCATTCGATGCCGGTGCCGGGCTTGACGTTGCCGTTCTCGTCATAGGTGATATCCTCCACCAGCGGCACAAGCAGCTCCAGACCGCGTGCGGCATAGGCGTCCCAGTCCTGCGTCACCAGTGTCTTTGCAAAAACCTGCAACAATTCCTTGACGGCCGCTTCCACCTGCGCGTCGTCGTCGCTGCCCCATTCGACCCGGGTGCCGTCCGGCAGGGTCTTATAGATCGCCTGCTGCCCCAAAACATAGATGATCGGCGTATAGGCGCAACTGCAGCTGCCGGCCGCGAAGCCGCTCAGCGGGCACGCCAGCGCCAGCATCAGAACCGCCAGCAAGACACTCAGGATGCGTTTTCCGTTTTTCATGATAAAACCTCCCAAAGAAAGATATAAAAAAATGCGCCTCGCAAAGAGACGCAATAAAAAATGAATCTCCTTGCCGCGACGCAAAATTCAATATGTAACATACCGTAACATGCACGAGGGATATTGAAAGAAGATTCACTGTTTTCAAAGCCAATCTCATGCTCGCTACGGCACACTTCCCGCAGGGGAGAAGACTTGTTCCGGTGTATTAAATTTTACGTCGTAAGTTAATTTTACTACAATATTTGGGAAAATTCAAGATATTTTTGTAAGAATCTGCCCGGTTGCAAAAATTACCGCGTCAGCACCTCGTCAAAAAGCAGCAAAAACTTCGGCGCGGCATCGTATGTATTCGCGCCGACCGGCGACCGTGTCAGCACACATGCGCCGCCGCATAAGCAGCCTTTCAAAGAATGATCCAACCCTTCGCGGTGCACGCTGCGAAGGGTTTTCTTTTTGCTGAATACCATCTGCCGCTGCAGCGCATACTGTTTATAGGAACGATCTTTGTATGTTGTGACAATCGCGTGACAATTTTTTCATAAAAAT
>CACYCR010000158.1 GCA_902772935.1 Oscillospiraceae bacterium | reverse complement strand
TCGCCATACAGCAGAATCTGCAGCTTCATCAGTACCGGAAACAGCAGCGGAATGACCTTTTTACTGCTGCCGGCATTCCAGACCGCTGCCGCAAAAGAATCGCAGTTGACAATCGGATCCCAGTGATTCAGACCGGCAATCGTGTTGCTCATATTGTCCAGCGCACTCTGATTGATGCTGTCTTTCGTGGCAACCATACCGCTTAAGCTGTAATGATTGCCGCACCACGTTTCCACATTGTAATAAGTTCCGTTGCCGTCAGAACGGGTCAGTCCAAAATTACCGACAGAGACACCCTGCCGCGGGGGCAGCTGATAGGCGCCGACCTGCAATGTCTTATCCGAACGGTTTTCAATATAGACCCAGTCATGCCCCAACGAAGGAACGCCGGACCAGCGGTGGCACAAATAGATGTCTGCAACAATCGCCTGTGACGTCACCTTGACGGCAGATGCAGTCATTGGAAGCATCACGGAAACAAACAGACAAAGTACTGTCAAAAATGCAATCATCCGTTTTTTCATTGGGTACTCTCCTTTTCTTACAGTTCTTTCAGCAGTTTTCCAACCTGGTCGAATGCGAAATCCAGCGCCTCAACGCAATGCGCGTCGCTTGTGATGATCAGGTTTGCGCCGCGTGCCTTCAGATGCCGCAGCAAAAACGGCGCCGGATACGGATGGGGGTTGCCGACGCGGAACATGGCGCCGGTATTCACCTCAAAGGTGATGTCTGGTTTTGCATCCAGGATGCGGTCCATGTGCCGCAGTGCTAAGCTCTGATACGCCGGATCGTCACTGTCAAACAGGTCGTTTTGTGCATTGAATTTTTCAATGAGGTCGAAATGCGCGACAATCTGCACCGGCGCAGCCAGAATGAAATCCGAAAGTGTGCTGTAATACTGTTCGGCGAGCTTCAGAAAGTCGCCGCCGAATTCTTTTTCACAGCAGCTTTGCAGCAGTTCCGGTGTGTAATCCACGTCATAAAACCGTCCGCCGCAGTTCAGCTGATGCACCGCGCCGATTGCGTAATCAAACGAGCGCGGATCCACATCCACATAATCCCGGTCCAGCTCAATGCCGTCGCGGATTTCAATGCGTCCGGCATATTTTTTTTGCAGACGGCGAATTTCTGCGCGGTACGCCGGCAGATTTTCCACCGGTAACGCCCAGTCGTTTTTCGGCTGCATCGGCGCATGCACGGAAAAGCCGAGAACGTCAAAGCCTTTTTCGATTGCGCCGAGCACCATTTCCTCCGGCGTGTTCTTTCCGTCGCAGAATGTCGTGTGCGTATGGAGATTGATTTTTTTCATAGCAGTACCTGTCAGGACTGGTTCGGTGTTCTGCGGTACTTGCGAAGCATCTTCTTATGTCTGCGCTTTTCAGCCGCAGTCATTTCAAAGTCGAACTCCCGACTTTCCACGCGTTCCGCAACCGGGTTTGCAAGCGCAACCGTGCGCGGCTCAAACATCTGCGTTGCAGCAAGGATCACAAGGCCGTTATCCTGCGGAAGCGTCACTTCGTAAGCGCCCTGCGTATTGATTTCATACATGAAGAAATACAAGGAATCCGCAAGGTGAACCTTGTCCGCCTCTTCCGTGTGTGTGCATTCCCAGGCAACGCGGTCGGTCTTAATAAACGCCGTCTGCGCGAGGTTATAAAGATCCCAGCCGCCGACACGCTCGTTGATCGCCTGTACCTTCACCTCGACGGTATTCTTGCCTGCGACGATCGGATAGGTCTTGTCGCCGTACAGGCTCGCCGCCAGCAAATACAAGCGGTTGCCTTCCACGGGGATCGATTGTCCCTGACAGATCAGGACATTCGGCAGTTCCGGTGATCCGAGTTCAAAATGAACACCGGCACAGTCCACGGTCTGCGGGAAGAGATGCGCAGGGATAAAAGCGTTGACCGTCGGCAGCGGCATTGCGGCTTCACCCTTGACGCAATTGACGTTGAAGGGCAACTCCACCGGCTGCTGCATGGACGGCGCAGCACTCACACAATCGGCAAGCGTCAGCGCAAAGGTCTTGACTTCATACGGCGAAAGAGAGAACACGAGCTTTCCGCCGCTGACCGGCACATCACAGAGTTCTTCTTCCATGCCGTTGACCTCACGGGCAGCGAGAATGCCGTTGCCGAGCGCAAAGGTCACGTCGTGTGCAGTCTCACCTGCGCCCTCATTAAAGCGGACGATCACCTCATCGGTATCTTCTGCTTTTTTCATGGCGCGAAGGATCACCGAGGGATGACTCAGTGAGCCAAACGCATAATTGCTGCCGAGGACGCCGTTATGGTTCCCCGTCACGAATGCAGCCATCGGCTGATTGAAGCAGCGGGCACCGAACTGCGTGCCGTTGTTATAGGTGCCTGCATGCGAGTAAATCGCATAGCCGTAGCGATTCAGACCGAAGTCGAGCATCCCCTGCACGCTGTCATTGCGATAATACCCTTTTGGTGAATGGACCACCGTCAGCCGCAGCGTATTCTTGTCTTTCATGATCCAACCGTATTTGGAATCGCTGAATACGGAAACGCCGTAATTGCTCTTGACGTCGGTGATGTCCGCCCATTTCTGTGCGGGTACGGCATAGAGCTTTTTGTTTGCGATGCCGCGCTGCGCAACACCGAGGCCGAGGTCGTAGGTTGCTTTCTTGTTTTCCGCAGTGAAGGAAAAACCGTTGTGCAGGCAGCGGCGGAATTCACGCCACTCCACTTCATTGCGTACGGAAACCCAGTGTCCGCCGGCGGAAAGGGAAACAAAGGAGGTGAACGTGGAATGGCCTGACGTCTGTCTGACCTTAAGCGTGACGCGGGCAGGGCCGTTCTCATAGACTTCGATCGTGCCTTTTTCCGCGAATTCCCACGGGTATTTCATGACCTCTTTATATGTCAGCTCCCAGGCGGGATATGCCTTGTTGCCGTCATATTTGTTGATCTCAAAGCGGATCGGCCGGTTCAGCAGTTCCTGACCGCCGATGGTTTTGTCCACGATGGAGCAAATGTCGCCGGCACGGTTGAAGGAAACCACATACTTGAAGTTTTCGATAATGTCACCGCCGCAGCGAAGACCTGTATTCATCTTGCACGGTTCATAACTATACAGCACATCATAGACACGGCAGCCGAGGCCCTCCACATTGGCGCAGAAGCACGCTTTAAGTAAATTGCCCTCGATGCGGTTGACTTGTGACGGCACTTCTCTGCCGCTCTTGTCAAAGACGCGGATGCAGCGATAGCCGGCAAACGGAAGCGTGATATCCACCGTTTCCACACGGGCCTGCTCCAACGAGTTGACCACAACGACCGCAACGCCCTTGGTCCAGGAGGTATCCATATTCTTGACAATCTCCGCTGCAGCACCCTCGAAAGCGTTCGCAAGCTGATTCTGCGCAACAACGTAATCGTTCCAGGAACGCTGATAGACACGTTCCACGGACGTACCGGTAATATCGTCATGGAAGGTATGTGCAATCGTCTTCTTCCAGCCGTTTTCCAGTTCTTTTGCCGGATACGGGGCGCCGCAGACCTGCGACGCGATGACGGCGGTACGCTCCGCCATATCGGCAAGTTCTTCATTGCGGCGGTTCATTCGTTTGCCGAACGCACGGGACGTATAGGAGCCGACGCCGTGATTCGTCATCAGAAGATCCTTGTTCCAGGACGGCAGCTTTGCGCGGCTTTCATCATCGAGCGCAGACAGGTCGTCAAAAAACGCAGACGGAGATGTCGACAGCACTTTAATGGCCTGCGTGTCGTTTTCGCGGACTTCACGGCAAACCGTTTCAACGGACTCCTCTTTCGGTGCGCCGCCGACGTCACCGACGCCGTGATAAGCGAAGGTCCATGGCAGGTCATACAGCTTTTCGTTTTTGTTCAGCTTTTTGAGCAGCTTGTCATTGGTACGCACCTTTTTAAAGCTGGTGCAATAGGACTGCGCGTTGAGCGCAGCATAAATGCCGCGGCCGTCCGGACCGGTCCAGGTGCCGATGTCGAATGGAATGCCGTAGGCGCTGCCCCAGGAAAGTTTTTGCGTGGAAAAGCCTTTCAGGCCGGCGTGCGCGGCAATCGACGGGAGTGCCCAGCCGAAGCCGAAGCAGTCCGGCAAATAAATGTCGTTGCTTGTCTTGCCGAATGTGCGTTTAAAATAGCGGTTCCCGTAGAGAATATTGCGCAGCAGTGCCTCCGGCGACGGCACGTTGACGTCACCGTTTTCATAGCTGCTGCCGGTCACGTTCCACTGTCCGGCGGCAACATATTCCTTGAGCTGTTCAAACGCCTCAGGCTGATACTCTTCCATCAGTTCGTAACGGTATGCGCCTTCGAAATTGAACTGATATTCCGGATACTTCGCGAACAGACGGAAGTTGTCCTGCAACGTGTTCGGGATGCAGGTGGACAACACATGTTCAAAATCCCAGTTCCATACCGTGTCAAGATGTGCGGTTGCGATCGTATAGATTCGTTTTTCATTTGCCATAATGCTATCTCCATTCTGCCGCAGAACCTGCGGCGAAGCTCTTTACTTAACTAACAGATGCCGACCGGCGCGCTTTGCACTGTTCGAGGATGCCGAAAACAATAACCGCCGCAAATGCGGGCACAAAGCACAACAGGAAAGTTGCCGCAGCGCGGCTGCTTCCCGTACCGAGTACGGGGACGAACTGATAAACGGTCATCTTCCGGATGGTCACAAGCGGCAGCACAAAGCTGAAAACCGACCCGACCGCCGATGCAAGCACCGCAGGAAAGTAAAACTTATACTGCCCTTCCATTCCGATGCCGGCACGAATGCGCACGGCAAAATAGAGTGCAAGCAGTACCGGCGAGATGACGCCGAACACGGCAGAAACAATTGTCAGCGCGATCTCCGGCTCTTTGTTCAGGAAGGACCAGTACGTCGGAACCAGATAATGCAGCAGCGCAGCAATCATACCGCAGCATGCACCGAGCATGGCAAGGCCGTTCCCCTTTGTCTGTTTGGTACGCATAAGCGAACCTCCTTTGATGGTTGGATATTATTCAGATATATTTTATCACAGAACAATGCATTTGACAATATCTTTTTTCAGATAATCGACATTCGTGCCGAAAAAAATAACAGAGGAACCCGAAGCAAAACGCTTCTGATGATTCCTCCGTGTAATAATATTTTCAAACAAATACAATCAGGAAAGCACGATCTTGT
The DNA here is from genome assembly GCA_902772935.1 of Oscillospiraceae bacterium. Classification (GTDB taxonomy): domain Bacteria; phylum Bacillota; class Clostridia; order Oscillospirales; family Acutalibacteraceae; genus UBA6857. Next base: position 44,817 of record CACYCR010000158.1, on the reverse strand, counting down.
GGAAGACCTTCTTGCCTTTTTTGATGACGGCATAGCCTTTTTCAAAGTCGGACGCCGAAAGAAGGCGCATCGGATCGGCAACCTTTTCGTCGTTCAGGGACACGCCGCCCTGCTGAATCAGACGCCGCGCTTCGCCCTTCGATTTTGCAAGCCCGGCCAGCACCAAAGCGTCAACGACCGTCACACCGGCATCAAAAGAGGCCTTTTCCAGAATCGTGGACGGCATATTTTCCGCGTCCACGGCGCCGGTAAACAGTGCCTTTGCAGTCTGCTGCGCTTTGTTTGCTTCCTCTTCGCCGTGAACGAGCTTTGTCAGTTCAAAAGCGAGAATCTCTTTTGCTTTGTTGAGCTCGCTGCCCTCCCACTTTGCCATCGCTTCGATCTCTTCCAGCGGCAAGAAGGTCAGCATCCGCAGACACTTGATGACATCCGCATCATCCACGTTGCGCCAGTATTGATAGAATTCGTACGGGGATGTCTTTTCCGGATCAAGCCAGACGGCGCCCTTCTGCGTCTTGCCCATCTTCTTGCCTTCGGAATTGAGCAGCAGTGTGATCGTCATGGCATAGGCATCCTTGCCGAGCTTTCTACGGATCAGTTCCGTACCGCCGAGCATATTGCTCCACTGATCGTCGCCGCCGAACTGCATATTGCAGCCGTACCGCTGATACAGCGAGTAAAAGTCATAGCTCTGCATGATCATGTAATTGAACTCCAGAAAGGACAGGCCCTTCTCCATACGCTGTTTATAGCATTCCGCACGCAGCATATTGTTCACGGAGAAGCAGGCGCCAACTTCACGCAGCAGTTCAACATAATTGAGGCCAAGCAGCCAGTCCGCATTGTTGACCATCAGCGCCTTACCGTCGGAAAAATCTATGAAGCGACTCATCTGCTTTTTGAAGCAGTCGCAGTTGTGCTGAATGGTTTCTTTTGTCATCATCTGGCGCATATCCGTACGGCCCGAGGGGTCGCCGATCATGGCGGTGCCGCCGCCGATGAGGGCAATCGGTTTGTTGCCCGCCATCTGCAGACGTTTCATCAGACAAAGCGCCATAAAGTGCCCGACATGCAGCGAGTCCGCCGTCGGGTCAAAGCCGATGTAAAACACTGCCTTGCCGTTGTTGACAAGGTCGCGAATCTCTTTTTCATCCGTCACCTGCGCGATCAGACCGCGGGCAACGAGCTCTTCATATATTTGCATGGGAATCATCCTTTCCGTACTATTCATTTTATTTTACACATTCCCTTGTGTTCTGTCAAGCGCCCTTCACCGCGTGCGCGATCAGCTCGCGTGCAGAAGAGCGGGTTGTTTCGGTGACGACGTCACCGCCGATGATCCGGGCAATTTCCGTTTCCCGCGCATCGCCGGCAAGCGGTGTCACCCGGGTAAAGGTCGCAACGCCGTCTGTTTCCTTTTCAATCAGGAAATGATGGTCGGCCGCAGCGGCGATCTGTGCAAGATGTGTCACGCAAAGCACCTGCCGTCCGGCTGCAACCTGCCGAAGCTTTGCAGCGATTTTCGCTGCGGCGCGTCCGCTGACACCGGTGTCAATTTCGTCAAAAATCATCGCCTCACCGTCGTTCTGCGACAGTACGCACCGGATCGCGAGCATCACACGGGACAGCTCGCCGCCCGAAGCGATTTTGGACAGCGGTTTGACCTGCTGCCCGAGATTGGCGCTGAACAGGAATTCCACCGCGTCAAGACCGGTTTCATCAGGTTCGCTTTCCTGAAAATCAACCGTGAACTGTGCCGCCGGCATATCCAAAAATGCAAGCTCGCTTTCAACAGCCTTTGCGAAGCCTTCCGCTGCCCGCTTGCGGCAGTCGGAGATATGGCAGCCCTGCTGAAAAACATCGTTTCGCAGCGTCTCCACGCTTTGCTCAAGCGCCGCCCGCCGTTCATCTGCAAACGCAATTTCGTCATACTGCGCACGGGCGTTTTCCAAAAAGGCAAGCATCTCTTCTTCCGTGTCGCCGTACTTGCGGGACAAGCGATATAAAACATCCAGACGGGATTCAATTGCGTCAAGGTCCATCGTCGGCGCCTGCGCGTCAGAGAGCGCAGACCGCAGGACGGACAGGCAATCCTCCATCTCATAGCGGAAGCTGTCCACGGACGCGCTGTACGGCGCAAAGCTGTCGTCGCTGTCGGAGAGCTGCGCCAGCGCGCTCGAGAGGGTATACAGCCGCGGCAGGATTCCGTCCGCGTCTTCGGTATCAATACAAGCGGCAGCTTCCATCAGCGCACGCTCGATTTTTTCTTTGTTCTGCAGCTTTTTCTTTTCCGCGTTCAGCCGTTCCCGTTCACCGATTTCGATTCCGGCATCTTCCAGCTCCCGGATCTGAAACGCCAAAAAGTCCAGCCGGCCTTGTTTATCCGTTTCGTTCTGCAGCAGCTTACGCAGTTCGCGCTCCGCCGTACGGAGTTTCCGATAGGTTTCCCGGTAGGTTTCCAGCAGGTCGGCGCAGTTCGCCAGTCGGTCCACATAATCCAGATGACATTCCTTTTGCAAAAGACGCTGACTGTCATGCTGTCCGCAGATGGTGATCAGCTCTCGCCCGATCTGCCGCAGCATGGCGGCAGTCACGGATTGACCGTTGACCCGGCAGACCGAACGGCCGTCCTGCGCAATGCTGCGCGTCAACAACAGCCCGTCTTCGGCGTCTGCATCCAGATCGAATTCCCGCAGCACCGCAAGCGCCGCAGGCGGTACCTCGTCAAAGAATGCCGTCACTTTTGCATCTTTTGCACCGCTGCGGACGACTTCTTTCGACGTCCGTGCGCCGAGAACAGCGTTGATGGCGTCAATGACAATGGATTTTCCCGCACCGGTCTCACCGGTCAGAACATTCAGGCCCCCGTCAAAACGGATCGCCGCCTGTTCAATCACGGCAACGTTTTCAATTTTCAGTTCCGTCAGCATGGGAAGCCTCCTTTGGTTTTTTTTTGCCGGGAATCATTGTCCGGCTTTCGAAAGGCGCTGCAATTCCGCAGCAAATGCCCCTGCACATGGCTCATCACGACACAGGGCAAAGAAAGTGTCGTCGCCCGCGAGCGTGCCGACAATGCGTTCGTCAACGATCTCATCCACTGCGGCGCAAGCTGCGCTCGCCATGCCGGAATAACATTTTACGCAGACAATGTTGTTCGCTGAATCCACACGCAGCACGGCGTGGGAAAGAATGGACTGAAACTTGTCCATGATGTCTTCGCTTGTCCGTTGCGGCAATGTATATTTGTACTGCCCGTCCGCGACCGGCGTTTTGATCAGGTTCAGCGCCTTGATGTCTCTGGACACCGTTGCCTGTGTGACTGAAAACCCCATATCACAAAGCCGGTGCATCAATTCCTCCTGCGTACCGATGTCTTCTTTTTCGATGAGCGCTAGCAGCGCTTCCTGTCGGTTTTTTTTCATGACTCTCTCTCCTTTTATACTCTGCGCTCGATCATTTTTCGCGACAGCAGATCCGTAAAGCTCTCCGCTTTGATGCGAATGATTCTGGAACTGCGGTTCGCCTTGCGGATCACAAAGCGGCTGTTCGTGTTGATCGTCAGCGTCTCTTCACCATCACAGGACAACAGCGGAACACAGCTTTCCGCATTGTTCACCTGGACTTGCAACTGTGTTTGCGGACGGAAAATCAAAGAGCGCGCAAACAGCGAATGGGTGCAGATCGGTGTGAGCAGAATGCTTTCCAGCATCGGGTCCACCACCGGTCCGCCGGATGAAAGGGAATATGCCGTTGAGCCGGTCGGCGTTGAAAAGATCACGCCGTCGGCGAAATACTCGTTGACGCGATTTCCGTTGGCAGCAACTGAAATGTCACACATCCGCATCGACAGTCCGCGCGCAAACACCGCGTCGTTCAGGCAGTAGTATTTTCCCTGCAGCACATCGTCCGCATAATGCTCCACGCAAAGCATCATGCGCTTGTCGATGGTGTATTCGCCGGTGAACAGATGCCGCAGCAAATGCAGTTCCTGTTTTTCCAGGCCTGCGAGAAAGCCGAGATTGCCGGCGTTGATACCGAGAATCTCCTTGTCATACCGCGCCGCGTCATGCGCCGCGTGGATAAATGTACCGTCGCCGCCGACCGCAAGGAAACGGTCACACTGTTCACCGGCAGTCTGTTCATCACAGAAGGTGATATTTTTGCCCGGAAAATACGGCGCCATCGCCGGGTCCATCAGGATCCGGGCGCCCAGTGCCGTCAGAACGTCGCAGACGCGGTTTGTCACTTCCTGCGCGTGTTCTCTTGTCAGGTTGACCTGCAGTGCGATTATCATACGGCATCCTTTCCGTCAAGCGCCGCATGCGCAGCGTCGACCACCGCGGCGGCGTCTGTTGTTGTTTTCCGCTGCGGCGTTTCATCTTTTTCGATATATGCCAGAAATTCTATGTTGCCCTGCGGGCCTTTGATCGGGGAATAATCCAGGCCCAGCAGCGAATAGCCATGTTCCGGAAGAAAGGCTTCGATCTCCCGGATCACACGCAGATGAACCGCGGGATCTCGGACGACGCCGTTTTTTCCGACACTTTCCCGCCCTGCTTCAAACTGCGGCTTGATGAGACACACAGCGCGGCCGTGTTCCTGCAAGAGTTCCCGCAGCACAGGCAGAATCAGCTTCAGCGAAATAAATGACACATCCACCGAAGCAAAATCAATTGTGTCCGGTACCTCTTGCCGCGTCACATAACGAAAGTTCGTGCGTTCAAGATTCACAACGCGCGCATCCGTACGCAGTTTCCACGCGAGCTGTCCATAACCGACATCAACAGAAAAAACCTTCTGCGCACCGTTTTGCAGCATACAGTCCGTAAAACCGCCGGTCGACGCGCCGACGTCCATGCAGATGCAGCCGTCAAGCGTCAGGCTGAAGCTTTGCATCGCTTTTTCCAGTTTGAAGCCACCGCGACTGACATAGGGCATTTTTTCGCCGCGGACCTCCAGAACATCATCCGGTTTGACCGTCTCGCCGCTTTTGGTCACTTTCTTGTCATTGACATAGACCTGTCCTGCCATAATGAGCGCTTTTGCTTTTTCTCTGCTTTCGGTCAGTCCCCGCGAAAACACGGCAACATCCAATCTTGTTTTTTCTGTCATAATGTCACTCTTTTTCCGCTTCACGGATCACCGCGCACATACCGGCGGCGTCCAATTGATACTTCTGCAGCTGCTGCGCGACCGTCGCCTGCGCAACAAAGGTATCCGGCACCGCAGTCAACGAAAACGCACCGTTGTAACCGTTTTCCAGCAGTGTCAGCGCCGCTTTTTCGCCGACGCTTCCGGTGCGCAGCCCTTCTTCAAAGAAGAACAGTTTTTCCGCGTGCTGCATCATGTCCAGTGCCGGCTGCGGCAGGGGCTTGATCTGATTGAGCGACAGCAGGCCGATTGTAACGCCTTCTTTGCGCAGTATCTGTACCGCCTTGATCGCTTCACTCGTGATACGGCCATAAGTCACAAGCAGACGCGAAGCATCTTCTGCTTCATAGGTCGCATATGCCGGATCTTCCCAGTGCAGCAATTCGGTTTGCTCCCCCTGCGTCCCGCGCGGATACCGCACGACAACCGGACCGCCTTCTGCAGCGATTGCTGTATTGAGATCGGCCGCAAGTGCCTTAAAACAGCATGGGGAATAAATTCGGATACGCGGGATTGTATTCAAAAAGGAAACGTCCATCAGACCCTGATGCGTCTCACCGTCTTCGCCGACAAAGCCGGCGCGATCCACGGCAAAGATCACTTTCAGGTTCTGCAGTGCAACGTCATGGACCAATTGATCGTAGCAGCGCTGCAGGAAGGTCGAATAAACCGCAAAGACCGGCAAATAGCCATTCTTCGCGAGTCCTGCAGCAAAAGTCACCGCGTGTTCTTCCGCGATGCCGACGTCAAAGTACCGGTCGGGGTACGCCGCGGCAAACGGGTGCAATCCCGTGGAAAGACCCATGGCGGCCGTTACCGCGCAAACCGGGACGCCGTCTTTCGCTGCCTCGCTGAGCAGTGTGCCAAACCGACCGGAGAAATCCTCCTGCGCCGGCGGCGCTTCACCACTGGAAATGGCAAAGCCGGATACGCCGTGAAAGGCGCTCGGATTGTCTTCCGCAAACGGATAGCCGTGCCCCTTCTGCGTAATTACATGCAAAAGCACCGGGCCGTCAACCGCCTTTGCCGCCTGCAGGGCGTCAATCAGCACAGAGATCTCGTGACCGTCGATCGGTCCCATGTAGCGGTAGCCGAGGTCTTCAAAAAATGTACTTTCCGAATATAACTTGTTTTTGATGTCAGTCTTCAGGTCATACAGCTTTTTGACGAGCTTCTGACCGACGGACGGGATCCGGCGCAGTGTCCGCTCCGTCGATGCCTTGAACGTGTAATACTGCGGCGTGGAACGGATCACAGCGAGATATTTTGCAAATGCGCCGACATTCTCCGAAATCGACATCTTGTTGTCATTAAGAATGATGATATGTTTTGCGTTGCTGCGGCCGCCGTTATTGAGCGCCTCATACACCATGCCGCCCGTAAACGCACCGTCACCGATGACCGATATGACATAATGCGGATCCGAATTCAGCTTCTTTGCGGTCGAAAGACCGAGGCCGGCAGACACCGACGTACCGCTGTGCCCAGAATAAAAAATGTCATGTTCACTTTCATTCGGTCGGCAAAAGCCTGACAAGCCGCCTTCTTTGCGCAACGTCGAAAACTGTGCAAAGCGGCCCGTCAGCAGCTTATGTGTGTAACATTGATGTCCCACATCGAAAACGATCTGGTCACGCGGCGAATCAAACACATGGTGCAGCGCAACCGTCAGTTCCACAGCGCCGAGATTCGACGCGAGGTGTCCGCCGTTTTCACTGACGGTTTTCAGCAGCGTTTCGCGCACTTCCCGGCAAAGCGTCTCCAATGCCGGCTGCGTCAGCGTTTTGACATCAGCGGGAGATTTTATCGTTTCAAGTATCATAGTTTTCTTCTTTCTCTGTGCGCCGGGTTCATCAGCGCACATTTAAAACGTCCGTTTCAGCAGATCACCGGCAAGCGTCTGCAAAAACTGTGCATCGTTGCCGAACACGGCAAGATGCGCGATCGCGTCTTCGGTCAATGCCTTTGCCTGCGCCTTTGCGCCCTCAAGTCCGAGCAAAGAGACATAGGTGGACTTTTCGTTTGCTGCGTCGCTGCCGATCGGTTTTCCGAGCACCGCAGCATCGCCGGTCACATCGAGAATATCGTCGACGATCTGGAAGGCTTGTCCGATACAGTCTGCGTACGCGCAAAGCGCCGCTGTCTGCGTATCGCCAGCGCCTGCGATCACAGCACCCATCTGACAGGCAGCACGGATCAATGCGCCGGTTTTTTTCGCGTCCATCTGCTGCAGCCGCGCAAGCGGAATCTGCTTTCCTTCGGAGGCAAGGTCGATCACCTGCCCGCCGATCATGCCGTTCGCGCCCGCCGCCGCGGACAGCAGCGCGATCACACGCAGCGCTTTTTCAGGCTCTGCTTTTGCAAACGGCGCGGTACTGATCAAATAAAACGCCTCGGTCAGCAACGCATCCCCGGCAAGCAGCGCGTAGCTCTCGCCGAACTGCTTATGGCAGGAAGGCTTGCCCCGCCGCAGATCGTCGTTGTCCATACAGGGAAGATCGTCGTGCACCAGCGAATAGCTGTGAATCATTTCCAGCGCGCAGGCCGCCTCAATCGCCGTTTCCGGCATACCGCCGCACAGGCGGCAGCTTTCCAGCACCAACAGCGGACGGATGCGTTTTCCGCCGCCCTGCACACTGTAGCGCATGGCGTCACAAACCACCGGTTCGTCATAATCACACACCGGTAGCAGCCATTCCAGCGCAGCGTTGATCTGCTGCAGACAGACATCCACCCGTGTGTCATCCATCGTTTTCCACCTCATCCTGCATCTGGGAAAGCTGAACGATCCGCTGCTTTGCGCCGGTCAGCGCAGCGTTGCAAAATGAGATCAGATGCACACCCTCTTCATAAAGCTGCATCGAAAGCTCCAGATCAAACTCATTTTTTTCCAATGCTTCCGTGATTTCTTTCAGGCGAAGCATCGCTGTGTCCAATGTATATTTTTCCATTTGTTTTATCCTTTCTGTTCCCTGACTGCATCAACCGTACAGACGAGTGTGCCGTCAGCCAGCTGGACATTCAGCCGGCTGCCGATGGCCGCATCGTTTACGGAGCGCAGCATTTTTTGTGTATCATCCTTCACCACGGCATAACCGCGCGCAAGGATTTTCAGCGGGTTCGCACCGTCCAGCTTTGCCGCGGCGGCCGCAAGCGTTGTTTCATACGAACGCAGAACCGTCTGCATCGCCGCGTTCAGCTTTTGTGAAGACAGCGAGAGCGCCGAATCATACGAGTCAATCAGCCGCTGCGGAGAATGCAGCAGCAACTGTCGGTTCCGGTCAAGCAGCTGCATCTGCAGCGTCGACAGCCGGTTTTCCATCGCCGCCGTCAGGTTGTCCAGCGCAGCATCAAGTGAGAACAGCAACTCACGGTAGTCCGGCGCAACCAGCTCCGCTGCTGCGGAGGGCGTCGGCGCACGACAGTCGGCGACAAAATCCGCAATGGTAAAATCCGTTTCATGCCCGACCGCGGAAACAACGGGAATGGCCGAATTGAAGATCGCGTGTGCGACAATTTCTTCATTGAACGCCCACAGGTCTTCCATGGACCCGCCGCCGCGCCCGACGATGAGCACGTCCGCCGCCTGCAGCAAATTGAACTTTTCAATCGCCGCGGCGATCTGCGGCGCCGCCTCGGCACCCTGTACCTGCACGCCTTCAAACACGATTTCCGCCGCGGGGAACCGCCGTTCCAATATGGTCAGAATATCGTGCAATGCAGCGCCTGTGGGCGAAGTGATCACACCGATGCGTTTCGGCAGTCCAGGCAACGGCTTTTTATTTTCATCGTCGAACAAACCCATTTTGGCGAGCTTGTCTTTCAGCTGTTCAAACGCCAGATGCAGCGCGCCCGCACCGTCCGGCTGCATGTCTTCGCAATACAGCTGATAGACGCCGTCGCGTTCAAACAGACCGATGCTGCCGCGAATAATCACGCGCAGCCCGTTCTCCGGCAGAAAGCGGATGCGCTCCGCCGCCGAGCGGAACATCACCGCCTTGATCATCGCCTTTTCATCTTTCAATGTGAAATAGAAATGCCCGGTGCGGTAATGGTTGGTGAAATTGGAGATCTCACCGCTGACAAAAATATTCTTCAGATTGAAGTCGCCGTCAATGACGGACTTCAGATATGTATTGATTTGTGAAACCGTTAAAACTGATGACATGATTCCAAATTCCTTTGCATTTTCATACTGCCGATAAGTGCGACACCTGCGGCATTGTCGCAGGAAAATTCCGGCGGTGCGAACATCGCACCGAACTGTTTCTCAAAACGCTTTTTGATTTCACTGTTGGACATCACACCGCCCGCGTAAAGTAAAGGCAGATTTCCGTATTGCTGCAGCAAAAACGTGGTCATTTCTTCCAGGGCCGCCGCAACCGACAGGATGCAGAACCGCGCGACATCCGCCGGCGATTCGCCGTTTCCGATCATTTTCCGGCACTGATTCTCAATCCCGGACAGGCTCGGACAACCGTCCTTCAGCGTCGGCCGGATCCGAAATATCCGGTCACTTTCCCGGGACAGCCGGTCCAGCGCGGCGCCGCAGGGAAACTGCAGACCGAGCATCAGCCCGACGCGGTCAATTGCCTGCCCCGCCTTGAGGTCAAGTGATGATGCGACGCAGCGAATTTGCAGAATCTCCTGCGGGTCCGGCGAGACCAGAAGCGCCTCTGTCGTTCCGCCGGAAACGTGAAACGCCAGAAATTGCCGCTCCGCCAGATCGAGGCGCTTTGCACCGAACAAAGCTGCCAAAACGTGCCCGTGCTGATGCGATGTTGTAAAAAACGGGACGCCGTTCGCACGTGCAAGCAGTTCGCCTGCGCCCTTTCCGACCAGAAAGCACGGCATATAAGAGTCTTTCTCCATCCGCGGCGATACCGACGCGCAGACTGCCAGCGGACGGGCGTCGATTTCTTCTTGCAGCGCAGAAAACACCTGTGGCAGCTGCACCGTATGGTGGAACACCGCATCGCTTTGCCGCAGCCCCTTTTCGCCGGGTTTGACGGGCAGGAGCTTCTTTTGCTGCGTCAGAACCGACGTCTGCGGTACAAACGCAGCTGCGGAGGTGGTGTAGTTGCTGGTATCGAAACCGAAAACCGCCGTCATGTGGTCGCCTTGCTGCGTGCGATGGTACCGAGCACGCCGTTGATATAGGACGCCTCGTCCTGCGCGGAATATTTTTTCGTGATTTCAACCGCTTCATTGATCGCAACGCCGTCCGGTACATCGCTGAACAGGATTTCAGCAACCGCAAGCCGCAGTACAGCGCGCGCCACGCGGGAAATCCGTTTTGCAGACCAGCCGACCAGGTTGTCGTTGATCGTCTGATCAATGCCGTCCAGATGGTCATACACCATGTGCAGCGTATTTGTCACAAACGTATTGACCTCAAAGAACTCGGATTCTGCTGCCGCTGCAATCAGATCCTCCACTGACGTCAGTTCCTGAAACCCTTTTTCGAAGATGATGATGAATGCAACTTCACGCGCTTCATGTCGTTTCATAAGTGATAATCCCTTCCGTGCTCATAAGCTAGTTAGAAGTAGTATACCACTTTTTTTGAAAGATAACAACCGTTTTCGCGGTTCATTTCAAAAATATTTCTGACAAGGCGTCATTTTGCCTCGGTGATCGTCAGATTCTCCCCAGAGATTCCCGCTGTTTTTTCAACGATTTCCGCGATCTGCAGCGACGCGCTTTCACTGATCCTGCCGCTTTCAACAACGACCTGCGCTGCCCCGTCATGAATGACAACAATGCATTTTCCGCCGAGCTTTGCGGCAATCAGGTTTTCACAGTCCGCCTCCGCCTTACAGACCGAATCCAAATCGGACAGCAGCGCAATCACCTTCTGCTGCCCTGCGGCGTCGAGCGTTTCACTGTCAAGTACATCTTCGATGGCGTCCTCCATCTCGTCGTGGTACTGCTGCTTATTGAGCTGCGCTTCGGAAAAATACTGCTGCATCGCAGCAACTGCAGCAGCGGCTTCGTCGGTCGCTTCATCTGCAGGCGCCGTCGACTCTGCACTTTGCGCGGTACCCGCCACAAGCAGGGAATCGCCGAGATTGCTCACTGTGGAGGCGTCTGTGGATGTCTGCGGCGTCAGACGCGCGTAGTACCAGTTCACGGCGACTGCGGCGGCAAGCGCCACAACCAGCGTTGCGGCAAGGATCTGTCGTTTTTTGTTTTGTTGTTTCATGATGGTTCCTCCTTCGCTGCCATTTCGGCAACACTGACTTGCGTAGATTTGATATCAAAGAGCGCGATCACCATCTGAATGACCTGCGCTTTGACCACTGCGTTTGCGCCGCCTTCACAGACCACGGCAACACCCCGGACGCGCGGGCAGAGTTCCTTGATGCGCAAACCGGTTTCACTGTTGCCGTTCTTCAGAATGACATAACTTGTCTTTTCTTTTGCGCTGTCTGTTTCGCCGACCGGCTGTGATGTATCTTTATCTGCGGCATAGACGGTCTCTTCACCGGCTTCAAAAGTGATCATTGCCTTTGCCGCACCGGCGCCGTGCATCTGTTCAATCAGCGCCTCCAGCGTTTCGCAGAGCCGGGTCTGCAGTGCATCGTCCTGTACCTGCGGTTCAGCCGGCTGTTCTTTTTTCGTACTGCCGGGCAGCAGAAAAAGCAGTCCCGCAAGCAGACCTGCAATCAAAACAAGCACGGTGCGTTTGTCTTTTTTGAACCGTTCCGCCGCCGTTTTCAGCGTAGTTTTCCAAGTTTCCGACTTCAAAGTGTTTCCTCCGTTTCCCAGACGATGGTTGTATTTTCCGTGGAGAAGTCCCGGAGAATCGCTTCTGCCTGCCGGCGCTGCGGCGCGGTACCGCTACCGGACAGGATCAGCGTTTTTACCAGAAGTGCCTCCCCCTCCCAGGCGCAGACTGCCTTTGCCGAAAACGGCAGACCTGCATTGTTCAACCGGGTCTCCATCTGTTCTTGCAGACTGCTTTGCGCTGCAAAAAGGACTGCCTGCCGCTGCAAATCTTCATGGCTTTCCGACACGGCGGCGTCGGTTGTGAATACTGCGCCGAGCGCATCCTTTTCCGCGAGCAGATGCGGCAGTCCGGCCAACGCAGTACTGAGAACAATCGCCGCACAAAGAAACCCGAACGCGCCTTTCATTTTTCCGTTCGGGACGACTGCGCGCAGTACACCGCACAGAACTGTCACAACTACCATCGCGCGGACCCATGTTGTCAATGCTGTCACTTAGCCCCCGCCTTTCACCTGCAGCATCACGCCCGTCGCGATCAGAAGAACAAACAACTGAAACACCGAAAGCAGCACCAGAAAGCGCATGCCTGTTCCGAAGCCGCGAAGCATCGCCGCGAGGTCTGCGCAATCGAGCAGTTCCGCAGCAACTGCCAGCAGCGAGAAGCCGAACTGCAGCGTTACCGTCTGCAGCAGCGGCGGCACCAGCAAAATCAGCAGGACGAGAATTCCGGCCACGGCAACCGATCCCTTGATTAGATGTATACTGCCCAGCACCGCAGAATATGCGTCGCTGATTGCGCTGCCGACCACGGGAATCAGACTGCTGAGCAAAAACCGCACGCTTTTCACCGAAGCGGCATCCATCGACGAAGCGAGCACACCCCGAACGCCGAGGACTGCCGCAAACGTTGTTGCGGCAAAGCCGAGCAGAACGGATAGCGCCTTGTTGACACCGCCGACAAAACGCGCCGTACTGACTGTTCCGGAAAGCGAAAATGCGATCAGCAGGGCAAAAAAGCAGCCGAGCAGCGTTACGCAGCCATGATTGCAGAAGGCCGACAGGATTTCGGCAAAAGCGAACACAAAACTGCTGTAAAACGTCGCGCTCGCCGGTACGCCGGAAAGTGACAAAATGCCGGTATAGATCGGGACATAGCCCTTCATAAATGTCAGCGCGACCTGCATGGAAGACAGCACGGCGTTCATCACCGGCTGCAATCGCGTCACGCAAAGCAGAATCATACCGCAGGCGCTAAGTACCCTGACGCCTCCCGCCGATGCGGTCCCGGCAACCAGTGTCTGTGCCACGGCGAGCACCAACAGCAACGCAAGCAGGGAAAAGAACAACCGTCCGGTTTCTTTCAGCGTCTCGGAAAGCGACTCCGCAAAAAACGCCGTGATGTTTTCCGTTGAAACATCAAAGGTCTTGTCCGGCCGAAACAGATCACCGGCAAACGCATGAAGCGTCTGCGCCGTTTCATCGTCCAGCAGATCGAACAGCGCCTGCTGCGATTGTGTCTGTACGTCGTCAATCGTCTCCTGCGCCCCGCAGCGAAACGTCCCCAAAAGCAGCGTTGCCGCAATCATAATAAACAATAACAATCTTTTCATCATGTACAAAACGAAAGCGCAACATCCATCACGGTTTCCAGCAGCGGCAGTGCCAGCAGCAGCGTCACGAGCCGCCCTGACAGCACCAGAACTTCACCGACAGCGCCGTTTCCGTTTTCGCGGCACAATGCGGCGCAAAGCTCTGTCACCACACAGACCGCCGCGCCCTTCAGCAGCAAAGCGACATCTTCCTGCGGCAGTGACGTCTTCGAAAACAGCCGCAGCAGTGTGCCAAACTGCCCTCTGGTTGATACAAACAGCGCCAGGATCATCGTCACACCTGCCGCGATCTGCAGCACGGGGACGAACTCTTTTTTGCTCTCTTTCAGGAACACCGACAGCAGCGCCGCGCCAAGCGCAAAAGCTGCCAGCTTTCCAATCAGGTTCAAAACGAAAGCAGATCCCGCACCGACGAGAACAGTGACCGGATCTGCGGAATCAGCATCAGCAGCACCAGAATCACACCCATCAGCGTGGTCAGCGTCGTATATTCGCTTTTATCAGCACGTGCCAGGATCTGATTCAGGATCGAAACAATCAATCCGATGGCAGCGATTTTCAAAATCAGTTCAATCTCCATGAATCCTCCGCGTTTCAAACCGTAACAATAAAAATCAGAAAGCCTGCGAATACGCCGAGACAGCTATACAGTGACGCCTTTTGCGCCCGGCAGCGCTTGGCATCGGACAGCGCCTCTTCAAAAAACGAAGTCACTTGCTGCAGAATCTGCATCTGCCCGCCGAGATCCGTTGTTCCGAGCAGACTGCCGAGCCGCAGCAGCTGCGCCGTCTGCGCCGGCAAAAGCGGCAGCGCAGACGTTTGAACCGCCGTTTCCCAAGCCTTTTGAAAGCTGACGCCCTCTTCCATCATCCTGCAGCACACCGGCAAAAACGCCAATCCGTCATCAGAAGAAAGAGATTGCAGCAAATCCGGCAGTGCCGCGCAGCCGTACGCCATCTGCAGTTTCAGCGTCTGCAGAAACTGCAGCAGCGACGAGATCGTCATTTCCCGCGCCTTCAGCGTATACCGCGCCCGCAAACCGAGCAAAATACTACAGCCCCAGACCAGCAGTGCAGGTACCCATCTCATTTTGCAGCTCCTTTGTGTCAAAAACAGTTTCCACCGTACACGGCGCCGGCGTCTTTTTCAGAAGAACGACTTTGCAGAATGCGCCGGTCGCCAGCAGCGCATGAATCAGCGGCCTTGCCAGCAGGTCCGCCCTGTTTGCGGCATGCACGCTCGCAATCATGCGTACACCCGTACTGGCAGCTTGGCGCACAGCTTCCAGCTCTTCTTCCGTCAGCAGCTCATCGCAGAGCAGATACGCCGGCGACATAGCTCGCACGGCGATTTCCATGCCAAGTGCTTTCGGGTACCCGGCCAGCACATCACAGTTGAATCCGGTCTGCATCTGCGGCACGGCGCTTCGCATCGGAATCAGTTCCTGCCGCGTATCCACGACGCACACCTTGCTGTTTCCATGAGAGAAATCGCTCAGCCGAAGCGCCAGATCCCGCAACATCGTCGTCTTGCCGCTCGACGGCGGTCCTGCCAGCAGCAATCCGCCGTCTGTCTTTTTCAACAGCGGTTCAAGTGGTGCGGCGCAGCCGAAGTACTGCCGGGCGATTCGCAGATTCAGCGAAGAAATATCCCGGACAGCAACAACCTGTCCGGCCGCATCACAAACCGCTTTGCCGCAGATGCCGACACGGTGACCGCCGTGCGTTGTCACAAAGCCATGAACAATGTCCTGCTGGTGCGTATGTACGGAAAACGAACAGAGCCGGTGAAAGCAGTCCTGCAGTTCTGCTGCGGAAACGAAGACCGCTTCAGACAAAGTTTGTCCCATCGTTCCGTCTTTCTGCAAAAACGCACTGCCGAACTGACCGCACAGCACCAGCGGCGCCGCAGCCCGCAGCCGCAGCTCCCAAACCTGCTTCTGCATAGCCGGAGGACTCCGCAGCAGCGCTGTTTTCAAAGGCGGCGGAAGTTCCTCCACCGCTTGTTCAAACGCCTGCATACGACCGCCCCTTTCCCGGTATCCGTCCGCCGCAGAAACGCCTTTCTTCGGAAAAGGCTTTGTCCGGACGTGACCACCTGATAAAAGTTATGTCCGAGTCGTGAAATTTATGATGTAATTTTGTGAAATGCCTTGAACAAATCCGGAAAATCATGTATCATTGAGCATAGATTATTTTGGAAAATAGATCAATATGGAAAGAAGGACACTTATGCAATCTCAGACCCCACTGGTCAAGCGGCAAAATCTGTTGCGGCGCAACCGTTATGTCCTGCTCTCGTTTGCCATGGCTGCCGGCACAATGCTCATTGTTTATCTTTGCACGGGCGTTTTTCCTTTCGGCGGCAATACCATGCTGCGAATGGACCTGTATCATCAGTACGGCCCGCTGTTTGCCGAATTGTATGACCGTCTTTTCGCGCATGAATCCCTGCAGTATTCCTGGACATCGGGACTCGGCAGCTGTTTCCTCGGCAATTATTTCAACTACCTTTCGAGCCCCATCGGCGCGATTGTTGTCTTTTTCGGACACAAGCATGTACCCGAGGCCATCGCCGCCATGGCGCTCATCAAAGCGGCGCTTGCCGCAGGCACCTTTACCTATTACCTCAAGCGCAGCCAGAACAGCCATGCGCCCGTTTCCGCCGCGTTCGGTCTGTTGTACGCCTTTTGCGGCTATATGCTCGCATACTATTGGAATGTTATGTGGCTTGACGCCATGGTGCTGCTGCCGCTGATTTTGTTCGGCATTGAACAGATCATTGATGCACAGAAACCGGCTTGGTTCGTTTTTTCACTTTCGCTGAGCATGTTCTCAAATTACTATATGTCGTATATGCTCTGCCTGTTTTCCGTCATCTATTTTCTCTATTATTATTTTTCGCATTATGCTGCTACTGCACAAACCGGTACCACAGGTGAAAGCCGTCTGAAAAACAGCCGCTTTCTGCGCAGCGGGTTTCTGTTTGTAGGCGCCGCACTGCTTGCCGCTGCACTGATGGCTGCCGCACTGCTGCCAACTTATCGGGTACTGCAGAACTGCAGTGCAACCTCCGGCGGCGCACCGAACGAATGGAAGACGTATTTCACCTTCTTCGATTTCTTTGCGAATCATCTCGGCGGTCTGACCACAACCATCCGCAGCAGCGGTGACGACGTTTTGCCGAATGTCTATTGCGGTGTGCTGACGCTGCTGCTGGCACCGCTGTATTTCTTCACAAAATCCATTGAAAAAAAAGAAAAGGCAGCAACCCTCCTGCTGCTTGCCGTCTTTTTCCTTTCCTTCAACCTCAACCGGTTGAACTTCTATTGGCACGGTATGCACTTTCCGAACGATCTGCCCTACCGCTTTTCGTTCATGTATTCGTTCATACTTCTCGTCATGGGGTACAAGACCTTCCGCCGACTGCGGGAATTCTCCTCCAGGCAGATTGCGCTTACCGGGGTTCTGCTGCTCGCTTTTGTCGTTATCGTGCAGGACATCGCCTCAAAGAACGTCACGGACACCACGGTCTATTTCACCATGGCATTTCTCGCGCTGTACGTCTTTTTGCTGATCCTGCTGAAAAGCCGGAAAACCTTTGCCCTTTCCATGACGGTCATGCTCTGCGTCTGCATCTGTAGCGAGGCGATCATCTGCGATACGCCGGATTTCCCGAACAATGTAACGCGCGCATCCTATGAAGACGATTATGACGAATTCCGCGCACTCAAGGAAAAACTGGACACCATCGAGCAGGATTCGTTCTACCGGATGGAGCTGACCAATCTGCGGACCCGGATGGACAACAGCTGGTTCGGCTATAATGGTGTTTCGGTCTTTTCCTCCATGGCGTATGAAAAGATGGCCAAGATGGAATCTTCGCTCGGTATGATGAGCAACAAAATTAACAGCTACACCTATAACCCGCAGACGCCGGTCTACAACATGATGCACGCACTCAAGTACGTGGTCAATAACGAAGCGCCGAACACACTCAGCGATACACATTACAGCTTTGTTACCAAGGAAGGAAAATACAACGCCTACACCGTCAAGGATTATCTGCCGCTGGCCTTCTGCGTGGATGCCGCAACGGAACAGTGGCTTCCCGACCGTGTGATCCCCTTTGATGAGCAGACCGCGTTCTTCCATCTTGCAACGGGGCTTGAGGGTGAGCTGTTCCACCCGGTGCCGCTCATGTTCATCAATTATACCAACTGCGAACCCTTCACGGAAGACCTTTCAGAAACGCAGTTCTATTTCAGAAAAACCGACGCCTCCGCTGAGGCCAGCGCAACCTTCTCGGTCACAACAACCGAAAACGCAAATGTCTATCTGTACTTCGCTGCGGACGGTGCGAACAGCAAAGACGTCAACATCAGCTCCGTGATCGGCTCAATCAACCAAAACGCTTCGCAAAACTGCATTCTGGATCTCGGGTACTACAAAAAGGGCGAAACGATCAATGTTACGGTCCCCTTTGAACGTGACAGCGGCTATGTGACGGTTTCGTTCTGCACAATGGATAACGAGCTGTTCAGCAAAGGATACGAGAAGCTCAGTCAGAACACCATGCAGCTCACCGAGCTTTCCGGAACGAGTGTCCGCGGTAACTTCACCGCAGACGAAGACTGTCTGCTGTACACATCCATCCCGTACGATACCGGCTGGCGCGTCACGCTTGACGGCGCAGCGGTTGACAGTGATGATCTTGTTGCCATCGGCGACGCTCTGCTCGGCGTGCGGGTTGCAAAAGGCGTCCATGAGATCAGCTTCCGTTATCATACGCCCGGTCTCGGCGCCGGTATTCTCATCAGCGGTTTTGCGCTGTTTGTGCTGATCGTGATCCTTGTGGTACAGTTCTTGCTGAAACGCCGCACACAAAAGCGCCGGCTGCGCGCCGGATTGCCAATTTTGCTGGATACACGCTATGGCGGCTGCGCGGATGAAGCGCTGTTCCTTCCGACACCAGAGCAACCGCAGACACCCGAAAAGCCGCAGTCTGCAAGCCGCCCATCTGCGCCGACAAGAGAAGTCATCCGCCCACCGAAACAACAGCCCAAAAAAGAAATCATTGTGCCGCCGGAACAAACCGTGGAAGAAATTGATCTCTCCTCCCTGCAGCACCGCGAGGAAGACTGACGCATCACAACGAAAAACTGCAGCCGTGGAAATCCACAGCTGCAGTTTTATCTTTGGTAAGCAATCGTCAGCGTTTATCTGAACCCTTCATACGTCAGCACGCCGAACTGCTCTTCCAGCCAGCCGATGCTGTCGTCAACCCAGTTTTTCGTGCGCGCACAGGCCGCTGTCCGCAGGACATGTGACGCTGCGGTTGAAAAGCCGTGACCGCCGCGGGCATAGATGTGACTTTCAAACGGAATCCCGTGCTCGAGCAGCGCCTGCTGCATGGCAAGGGCGTTTTTCACATCAACGGTTTTGTCGTCACGGGCCGCCGCGAAAAAGCAGGGACAGGTTGTGCTGTCCACGCACTGATGCGGTGCGGGAAGCTCCGGCTTTCCTTCAGCCATGATTGCCGGGAGAATCGACGCAACGGGGAAAATCACGGGATAAACCAGCACAGCGGCCGCCGGTTTTTGCCTTGCAATCGTTGCAGTACAAGCGGCAAGATGACCGCCGGCGGAAAACCCGACAACGGCAATTCTGTCTGGATCCACATGCCAGATCTCGGCATTTTTGTGTATCAGCGCCATTGCCGCTTCGTAGTCCTCCAACGGCATCGGCCAGGCGCAGATGTCGCCGACCGTGTAACGCAAAACAAAGGTCTGATAACCTGCGCAGGCATACGCGAGCGCCACAGGCTCTGCCTCCCGGTCGGAGCACATCAGATAACTGCCGCCCGGAATGACCAGCACTGCCGGCCGCACTTGAAATCCGTATTCACCGCCGATATCCTGCACACAAACCGTCAGAGTGACGTTTCGCTCCTTGTTGAGGGTAATCACTTCTGTTTTCATACCTGTTCCCCTTTCTCCAGCGCCTGCACACTGCGTTTCAGAATCCCATGCATCTCTGCAATGGCAAGACCGTAATTGACCATTGGCACCCCGGCTGCATTTGCCGTTTGCATCCGGTGGCGCATTTCGTTTTCATTGAGCATGCAGCCGCCGCAGTGGATCACCAGCGCAAAACCGGACAAATCGTCCGGGAATGAACCGCCCGATGTAAACTGAAACACCGGTGAAGCGCCGCAATGGGCGCGAATCCAAGCCGGCAGCTTCACCGTGCCGATATCGCCGCACTGCCGATGATGGGTGCATCCTTCACTGATGAGAACCCGATCACCGTCTTTGAGCGTACCCAGTCGCTCAGCGCCGCGCAACAGCAGCGGCAGACTGCCTTTATACCGAGCAAAAAGAATCGAGAAGGACGTCAGCATAATCTCCGGCGGCGTGTCTTTGCTGACACGGGCAAACGCCTGAGAATCGGTGATGACGAGCTTCGGCGGCCGCTGCAGCATGGAAAGAGTTGCCGGAAGCTCTTCCGGCTGACACACCGCAAATGTACAGTGCGCATCCAGGATGTCGCGCATCACCTGCTGCTGCGGCAGAATCAGCCGCCCCTTCGGCGCAGACGCGTCAATCGGCGTGACGAGCACCACCGTATCGCCCGGTGACAGCAGATCGGCAACCAGCCGCCGCTGCTGCCGCTGCGGCACAAGATAAGACAGTTTTTCCTTGAATTCCTGGATACCTACCCCGGTCGCGGCGCTGATATAACAGTCGCGCGCTCCGCTTTGCGGCACTGCAGGCAGCAGATCGGCCTTATTATATGCAATCAGATACGGAACCATTCTTTCCTGCAGCAATGCAAGCAGCGCAGAGTCATCGTCTGTCAGCCCGCGAACCGCGTCAACAACCAGAACGGCGCAGTCCGTCTGCCGCAAGATCTCTTTTGCCCGTTGCACTCGCTGTTCACCGAGTGCACCCGCGTCATCAAGCCCCGGCGTATCAATGAGCAGCACCGGGCCGAGCGGCAGCAGTTCCATTGCTTTTTTGACCGGGTCGGTTGTGGTTCCCTTGATGTCAGACACCACCGAAACCGTCTGTCCGGTCACCGCGTTGACAAGGCTGGATTTTCCCGCGTTGCGCAGACCGAAAAATCCGATGTGCAGCCGTTCACCAGACGGCGTATCGTTCAATCCCATGCATTCGCCTCCTTAAAAGCGGAAATCACGGCGGTTGGAGTTTCTGATATCGGCGATGTGCTGCCGCGCAATCTCGCGGACCTTTTCTTTCGGGATACGTTCCAGCTCGCGCTCGATCATAGCATAGCCGATTTTTTTGGTCTCCTCGGAAGCATAGTCTTCGAGGTATTCTGTCAGCGTCATGAGCGCGTTTGGATGACAGCAGTTGAGGATCTGTCCGCTTTTGCAAAGACTCATGAAGCGGTCGCCCGTCCGACCTTCCCGATAGCACGCCGTACAGAACGACGGAATATGATCGGTTTTCATCAGCCAGCGTACAACCTCGTCGAGTGTCCGTTGGTCGGAAACATCAAACTGCTCCGTGTCATGCGGACGCTCTTCTTCGGTATATCCGCCGACCGAGGTACGAGAGCCGCCGCTGATCTGTGAAATGCCGAGCCGCAGCAACTTTGCGCGGACCGCTTCGCTTTCCCGCGTGGAAATGATCATGCCGGTATACGGCACGGCCAGACGGATGCAGGCGGTGATTTTTGCGAACGTGTCGTCGTCGATGCCGCCGTCAAAAGTATCCGGGTCAATGTCGTCGGCGCGCTTGACCCGCGGAACGCTGATCGTATGTGGACCGACGCCGTGAACAGCCTCCAAGTGCTCCGCGTGCATGATGAGTCCGGCAAATTCGTATTTGTACAGTTCCAGACCGAACAGCACACCGAGACCGACGTCGTCGATGCCGCCTTCCATTGCACGGTCCATCGCTTCCGTATGGTAGTCATAGTCATGCTTGGGGCCGGTCGGATGCAGTTCGAGATAGCTCTTTTTGTGATAGGTTTCCTGGAACAGGATATACGTGCCGATGCCTGCCTCTTTCAGCTTGCGATAATTCTCCACAGTCGTTGCGGCGATGTTCACATTGACGCGGCGGATGTCGCCGTTCTTGTGATGCACACTGTAAATGGTGTTGATACATTCGAGAATGTATTCGATCGGATTGTTTTTCGGGTCCTCACCTGCTTCGATCGCGAGGCGCTTATGGCCCATATCCTGCAGCGCAATAACTTCCGCGCGTACTTCTTCCTGCGTCAGTTTTTTGCGTGCGATATGTTTGTTTTTAAGATGGTACGGACAGTACAGACAGCCGTTGACACAGTAGTTTGACAGATACAGCGGCGCAAACATCACGATGCGATTGCCGTAAAACGCGAGCTTGATCTCTTCCGCAATCTTATAGATTTCTTCGATCTTTTCCGGGATCTCACACGCAAGCAGAACCGATGCCTCACGATGGGTCAATCCGGCGCAGACGCAGCCGGTTGCAGTTTTTTGCGGGCGTGCCTTTGCAAGGATCCGATCGATCAGTTCCACATTGTTTTTGTTTGCTTCGGCATAGGCGAGCGTCGCCTGAATTTCTTCGTCGTTGATAAATTCTTCCGCCTTCAATGATTTCGGGTTGTAAATTGCCATAGTCTTTTTTCCTTTCTGCTGCGTCAGAGAATTCTTCCGCATAAGATCGTTTAATTATCTTCTGACGTCGCCGCGATCGACGACGAGTGTATAACCGATGGATTCCATGCGTCGCTGCAAACAGCCGCGGCACTGCGCCGACTCTTCGCCGGTGCAGATTTTGTTGTCATACAGCGCGTACTTTTTCCGCACCGTCACAGGCGAGAGGTTCGGCATGACCACGTTCGCGCCGGCGAGAATCCCCTTTTCTCTGCCCTGCGGATCGATCGTGCCGAGTGCAGTCGTTGCCGGCAGCAGCAACGTCGGATCAATCAGCCGCAAAACAGACAGCAAAAAGCAGGTCAGTTCCGCCGTTCCCGCGGGTTCATGCGCAAACGGCGTATCTTTCTGCGGAATGAATGGTCCGATGCCGACCATCGCCGGCCGGAAGTCTTCAATGAATTTCAGATCCTCCGCCAGGGTCTTCGCAGTCTGAAACGGAGAGCCGACCATAAAGCCGCAGCCGACCTGATAGCCGATCTCTCGGAGATCGCGCAGACACCGCATCCTGTTGTTAAACGACATCGCCGCCGGGTGCAGGGCTTCATAATGCGCCCGGTTTGCTGTTTCGTGCCGCAGCAGATAACGGTCAGCGCCGGCGTCAAACAGCGCCTGATAACTTTCCCGGCTGCGCTCCCCCATGGAAAGCGTCACGGCGCAATCCGGATGTTTCTCTTTCAATGCAGCAATGATCTCACAGAGAACAGCGTCGGAAAAGAATGCATCCTCACCACCCTGCAGGACAATCGTCCGAAAGCCGAAACGGTACCCCTGTTCTGCACAAAGCAGGATATCGTCTTTAGACAACCTGTAACGCTCGCAGTTGAGATTGCTGCGGCGGATGCCGCAATACAGGCAGTCATTTTTGCAGATGTTGCTGATTTCAATCAGCCCACGAGTAAAGACCGCGTTACCGTACACTTGCCTGCGCGCGTGGACTGCAGCCAAAGCAAGCTGCTCTGCGGATGCCGCATCGCGTTCTTCAATCAGCGCGGCATACTCTTCCGTCGTCAGACTGTGTGTCGTAATGAGTTTTTCAACCAGTACGTTCATTTTGCCGAAAACGCCGTCTTGACGCTGACGCCGTGCAGTGCGCCGACCTTCCCCGCAAGTGCGGATGTAATGTCCTGCGGCGCATCCAGTGCAACGGAAATGATGCTGATGTTCTTTTCGCGGTACGGAAGACCCATGCGGCCGATGATGTAGTTGCCGTAGGTATGCAGCAGCGCATTGAGCGCCTCCACAGAGTCCGGATCCTCCACGATCATGCTCATCACTGCAACTCTTGTTTCCATCTGACGATCCTCCTTTGAAAAATAAAAGCGCCGTACCCTGACCGGGTACGGCAACGCGACAGTTCCTCAGCGGAACCGTAATGTCTCTTTTGTCGCACCTTTCACGCAGTTTGGCATTTTCGCCGCGCTTAATGTCAGGAACACCATGAGTATATCACAGGTTTCCGGTTTTTGCAAGTCAAAATCCACAGCTATGTGAATATTTTATGAATTTTGACGGTTTTTCATAAATTTGCTTTTTCACACATCATTTTTTATGATATAATATGTATTAATTAATGCAAACCAAAAATGTGATTCCCCTGTGGATATTATACCTGATGGGTCTTTTTGCTTCTGCCATACGCAGAATAGATTTGGAACCGTAAAAGGAGCTTTGCGTCATGCTTGAAAAATGGATTTCGATTTTGCTCATTCCGCTGCTGTTCATGCAGACGATGCTGCCGGCACTGTTCGGCAATCGTTTTGACCGCACCAATGAAGACGCCGCTGCAAATCTGCATTCTCTCAGTGATTATGTGGACTATGTCGACAATTACGGCGCGCCTGCTTATACAACAGAAACTTTTGTGAAACAGGCAAAGCCGTTTGCTGATTTTCTGCGTCTGCTCTCCGGTCGTCCATTTCCGACAGACGAAAACCGGTATCTGGATGCACAGATCGACGAGACGATGACCGCACTTTGCAGTGAGATCGCCGCGGGATCGAGTCTGGATCTTGCCATGCTCATCAAATCGGTACCGAACCTCAATGCGCCGGCGGAGCTTACATCAAAGGTTCTGCACGTCGACGGCACGACACTGCGTGATTATTTCTTTGCACAGCGCGATCGGGCATATGAATCCAACAACACACTGCTCGGCTATATCCTTTATTTCCTCGGTGTATATTACAGCGTAATCAAAGGGATCCGCATTTACGCAATGCCGTATGAAGACAGCGAAGATGAGATCGAAGTCATCATGGATATCGTCTACGGCGATGGTGAAGTCAATGTTATGCATCCCGGCATCATCATCAACCAGACAACCGGTGAAGTTCGTGGCTGGACCGATAAGGGTCTGATCGACCTCGGCTTCAACTTCAACACCAAGGACCTTGTCATTTACGGCGCGGTCAACTGCTGGCAACGTGCGCTCGGCTTCAGCCGTGTTTATGATCTGCTTGCAAACAGCACCCCGCTATTCAATATGAGTACCCGCCGGTTCCATTTCGATGCGCACGGTAAGGAATGGATGATCCAGATCTGGAAAGGCAACTACGGTCTTGTGACGAATGGCATGGAAGTCGGCGTTTACAACCGCGAAAAAGGCAGTATCGGCACGTATTACAATGCTGCAGCAGATAATGAAATGATGGAAATGTCGGCTGCACTGTATCACAAGGATGACCTGTTGTTCCAAAAAGGTCCGACCCTGCATTGGTGGCTCAGCGCTTTCCAGCTTTCCAAAACAATTTACACACCCCGTTCACTGACGATGACGTTTTCGATCACGTTCCCGGATGCAGAAATGTTTGACGCGTTCACAGCCGCAATTGACAACCACGGTGCAAAGGACGTCACATACACCACAGACGGGCTGACCGTCTGCGCAACCTTTTAACACACACAGAATAGAACGTTTGCTTTTTCCGCATTGCAGACGTTCTTTTTGTTAAAGCTCTTGACTTTTGACACGCGAAACGATATAATCTTTTATGCTCGTACAACAAATCTTTTACTGGTGTGGCGGAATTGGCAGCATCATCGCCGATGCGCGTCCGGTGGACGATGCAGCGAGGCGATGATGGCGCAGCGGTCGAAATCGTTCGGCGCCCCAAGCCGAAAACGATTTCGGGCACCGCAAGAGTCACGCCCCTGTGCTGTTTACAATTGAATCGTTTTTTTATGCTGGTGTGGCGGAATTGGCAGACGCCTTGGACTTAAAATCCAATGGGAGCAATCCCGTACCGGTTCGAGCCCGGTCACCAGCACCACTGTGCCGCAAGCGTTCAGTCGCTTGCGGCGGTTTTCTTTTCTCATATTCTGTTTTATCGACTTTGTCGTCAGAAGACTACAAAAACTATTTTAAAAAATATTTGACGAAGGGGTTGCATTTCTTTCAATTCTGCGCTATAATATCAATGATAAAATTTAATATTATAAAATCTAGTAAAGAGGCCATTATCATGAAAGTTGCTGTCCGATACTATTCACAATCCGGAAAAACCGAAAAGATTGCCAGGGCAATTGCCGGCGGCGCCGGGGTCGAAGCCATGTCCGTCACGCAGACACCCGTACTCGACGAGGCTGTTGACGTACTGTTTCTCGGCGGTGCGCCGTATGCAAACATCATGGCGCCGCAACTGCGCAGCTATGCCGAAGCACTGAACAAAGATCATGTGGGACAGGTCGTGCTGTTCACAACGGCAAACTGGTCGCGCCGAACGATTCTTGCCCTCAAAAAGCTGCTCAGAAAAAAGGGCATCGCTGTGGCGGAAGAAACCTTCTTTGCGCAGGCTTCACAAATCGACAAGCGCATTTCCGACGCCAAGGCGTTCGGGAGACAGTTTTCGGAAAGGGATGGCACTCAGTGAATATTCAACGATATATGACCCGCGGCGTGATTCGTGTCGTGACCGATTCGCTGCGCGCAACGGCCGGAAATGAAACTGAACGTGCATTTATGCAAAACTTTGCAAAAGCGGCTGCGCGTGCGTCCAAAAAACGCTACGCTGCCGAAAAACAGGGCGAACACATTCCGCCGTTTTTGATTGCCAGCATTACCAGTGCGTGCAACCTGCACTGCGCCGGCTGCTATTCCAGAAGCAACCAAGCCTGTTGTGACAGCGCGCCGGTCGATCAGCTCAGCGGCGAAGAATGGAACAAGATCTTCGACGAGGCAGATGCACTTGGAATCAGTTTCATTCTGCTCGCCGGCGGCGAACCGATGCTGCGTTATGACGTAATCAAACAGGCTGCGAACCACAAGAACATCCTGTTCCCGATCTTCACCAACGGCACCTATTTGCACGAACAATATCTCAATGTACTCGATGAGCACCGGAATCTTTTGCCGATCATCAGCATCGAAGGTGACGAGACAGTTACCGACGGCCGCCGCGGAGAGGGCGTATATCAACAGGTGACGGCAGCGATGCAGCGCGTGCGTGACCGCGGGATGATCTTTGGCGCCTCAGTCACGGTCACGACAGAGAACATGAATGAGGTCTATTCCGACGCTTTCCTCGACAACCTCTATGCCCTCGGGTGCAAGGCAGTAATCTATGTGGAGTATGTTCCTGTCACGGAAGAGAGCCGTCATCTTGCGCCGAACGAAGTACAGCAGACTTTGATGCAAAAGGCAGTCAAACGTCTTCGCCGCAGGCGGCGGGGCATGGTGTTCATTGCATTTCCGGGCGACGAAAAAAGTTCCGGCGGCTGTGTTGCAGCTGGTCGCGGATTCTTCCATATTAACTCCCATGGTGGCGCTGAGCCCTGCCCGTTTTCACCGTATTCCGATGTCAACGTCCGCGAGGCATCATTGCGCGGTGCACTGCAGTCCCCGCTGTTTCGGGCGCTGCAGACCCAGGGGCTGCTGCAGGATGACCACATCGGCGGGTGTACGCTCTATATGAACAAAGACAAAGTGGAGGCCATCCTGCAGGCCAAAGGATAAATGCAATGCCCTGCTGTGTTTCGGTACGCAGCAGGGCTGATTTTTCATTTACAGAACGTTGCAGCAATCTTCTTTACGAAGTGTCTCCCTCGGGGGCGCCTCTTTTTTGCGCAATCAGTTTACTTTGACCGACCTGTTTTCGGCGTCCGCAGCGTTGCTGCCGACGTAGATCGTTACATCTTCGGGAATGGTCATGGTCGCGGACGCTTTGTCATAAAGGCGCAGATCTTCTTTTTGGATCGTCACGGTGCAGATCTGTTCTTCACCGGGCTGCAGCGCAACTCTTGCAAATCCCTTCAGCAGTTTGTGCGGCTTTCCGGGTAAGTTTGAGCCGACGAACACCAGCATCACTTCTTCGCCGGCAAATGCGCCGGTATTTTTGATGCGGCAACTGACAACGATTTCGTCACCCTTTTCGGCCGCCTTGGCGTCGCAGTATGCAAATGAGGTATACGATAACCCGAAGCCGAACGGATATTCCACCGCCTTTTTCGTTTGATCAAATAAGGCATAGCCGTGATAATATTCATAGGTGACGTGCTGCCCTTTTTCATCGGAATATGGGAACGGCGGATAGTCTGCCTCATTCTGCGCAACGGTGAACGGCAGTTTACCGGAGGGATTGACTTTGCCCAAGACAATGTCTGCGAGCGCGTTTGCTCCCTCCATGCCGGGATAGCCGGCGTAAAGGATCGCGTCCGCATCGGCAGACCAGTCATTAGTGATGACAGCCGAGCCGGCGTAGAAAATCACGACCAGCGGCTTGCCGAGCTTTTTGAGCGCATGAATCAGCGCAGCATCTTCTTTGTGCAGGCGCAGGGATTTCCGGTCGCCGCCGGTCACGAGCTTCGGATTGGTGTTGGTCACAAATTCGCCCTCATCCCTGTAATCATTGCCGACGACAGCCGCGATCACGTCCGCATCGTCGGTCGCCTGACTGTAGTCGATCAGCTTGTCGCCGGTGACAAGAACGGTATGCGGAAAGACTTTGGAAAAGCCTTCATACGGCGTTGTTACATATGGCGGATGCACGGAAGAAGAGCCGTGGTCGCCGATCACCTTTTCGTTTGCGAACCGTCCGGCAAGCACGATTTTGCTTTGCGGATTCTGCAGCGGCAGCACGCCGTTGTTTTTCAGAAGAACCGCGCCTTTTTCCATCGCTGTTCTCGCCAGCGCCGTATGCGCCTTGCAGCAGACCACGTCCTTTGCAAAGTGCTGTGCGCGGTAGACATTCTGGAACCGCAGCATGGTCGCAATGATGTTTTCGCACCGTTCATCCAGCAGCGAAACATCCAGCGTTCCGCGCTTGACTGCAGCAATCAGACTGAGACCGCGCCGCAGCGTCAGCGGCATTTCAATGTCCAGACCGGCGCGGACGCTTTCCGGCCCGTCGTGAACGCCCCAGACAAAATCGGAGATGGAAAAGCCCTCAAAGCCAAGGATCTTCAGGTGGTCGAACACCGCCTTGCTCTCGCCGCAATAAACACCGTTGACTTTGTTGTACGCCGACATGACGGAGCCGGCGCCGGCTTTGAAGCATTCCTCAAAGTGATAGAGGTAAACATCCCGCAGCGTTTCTTCATCAGCATCAGCCGAAACGGAGAACCGCAGGTTTTCAATCGAGTTCATATAAAAATGCTTTGGGCAGGAAATCACGCCGTACTTCTGCAATCCCCTGGTCAGAGCGGCACCGTTTTTTCCGGTCAGGAACTGATCTTCGCCGTAAGCTTCCTGTGCCCTGCCCCAGGACGGGTGACGCAGCAGATTGATGCAGACCCCGGCAAAGTAGTTCGCACCAAGCGCTATGCACTCCTTTGCAATGGCTTCGCCGATGGATTCTTCCAGTGCCGTATCAAATGCGGCGGCACGCAGGTTGGACGTCGGAAAGCAGGTCGCGCTTTTCATGACGACGCCGCGCGGTCCATCGGAAAACAGCAATGGCGGAATGCCCAGCCGTCTGCAGCCGCCGCCTGCAATCGGATCATAGTTATACACACGCCGATGCAGCAGACCGTTCACCATATGCCAGTGTCCGCTCAGCATAAACGCCTTTTCCCGCAATGTCATTTTTGCAATCAGGTCTTTGGCAAGCTCTCTTGCCAGCGCCGGATGATTGGATTTCGGAGAGTCCAGCGGCTCCACACCGGCGTCCCTCATGATTTTCAGCGCCTCATCAAAATGCGCAACGTGATATGTACTCATCTTCTCCATCCCTTTCGCTTCATTCCTTAGGATTGATTATAGCAGATTTCTGAAAGAAAAACAACATGCAACTGCAGTTTATCCGCGCTTTCGTTAGACAAAGACTTGCATACCACACGGAAAAGCGATATAATAAAAACACCGAAAACTGCAAGGCGGTGAACCCCATGAACGGATTTGACTTTACCATCAAGAATAAGCAGGATATCATCGACGTGATCGAGATCTATGGTTTCTTGCCGTTTTTCGCCGGCTCGATCCCCGGCTTCTCGTTGGAAGAGCATGTCACGCCGGACCTCTGGTATTCCCATACAAGCGACAGTTGGCCGGTGTGGGAATGGAAGGGGCCGATCATTCAGGAAAGCGGCTGCGCCTATGGAAAGTTTTTCGAAAACAAAGCGGCGTTCATCAGCCGGCAATGGTTTGCGGATTTTGCCAATTACCGCCGTGACGGGTACGATTTTGACGCACGGTTCGACGACGGTCTGGCATCCTACCGAGATAAGGATCTGTTTGAACTGATTGACGAGAACGCACCGATTCTGACGCGGCAGCTCAAGGCGATCGGCAATTACCGCAAGGACGGCAAAAAAGGCTTTGACACCCTCATCACACGCCTGCAGTCCCAGTGTTACGTGCTGATCAGCGATTTCGTCTATGCAATGGACAAAACAGGCAAGCCCTATGGCTGGGGAATCGCGGAATACACCACGCCGGAAAAGTTTTTCGGCGCGGCGTTTTCCGATTCCGTCTATCAGCGCACACCCGAAGAATCTTATGCGCGTCTGCTTGCTCATCTGCAGACCTTGTTTCCTGATACAGCAGACACGGTACTGCGCAATCTATTGAAATAAAACCGAATGGAGGTTTTTGTATGTTGACTCTGCAAAAAGCAATCGAACTGAATGCGGGCATGGTGGAAGAACCGTCGCTGCTGCTGCATGAAAAGAACGTCTGCTACGCCATGGGCGCTATGGCGAAACATTTTGGTGAAGACGTCGAACATTGGCAGGCGATCGGGATGCTGCATGATTATGATTATGAGAAGTATCCGCAGGAGCATTTGCAGCACACGGCAGAGCCGCTGCGCGAGCAAGGTGTCGCAGAAGAAGATATTCGCGCAATTCTTTCGCATGGCTACGGAATCTGCACCGATGTCAGGCCGGAGACGAATCTTGAAAAAAGCCTGTTCACTGTGGACGAGCTGACCGGTATCATTCAAGCGTGCGCCCGGATGCGCCCGCACGGGATCACCGACCTCGAAGTCAAAAGCTTCATGAAAAAGTTCAAAGACAAACGCTTTGCTGCAAAATGCGACCGTGCGCTGATCCTGCAAGGATGCGAAATGCTCGGCATGGAGCTGCATGACGTCGCCGCGATCTGCATTGCGGGTATGAAAGAACACGCGGAAGCGCTCGGTCTGCAAGGAACCGAAAATGAATAACTGAGGAGGAAAACGATGTATATCACAGTTAATGGCATCCGGCTTTACTATGAAAAACAAGGCACCGGGCGACCGCTTGTAATGGTGCACTGCAACAGCATGGATCACAAAATCTTTCGAAAAGCGGCAAAGGTACTCGCACAGCACTACACGGTCTATCTGCCCGACTCCCGCGACCACGGCAAAAGCGAAAAAGTGAACCTGCTGCACTATGACGCGATGGCGGAGGATCTGCGGCAGTTCATTCTTGCGCTTGATCTTGAGCACCCGATCTTCTACGGCTTTTCCGACGGCGGCATCATCGGACTACTGCTCGCCTCGAAGTACCCGACGCTGCTGTCGGCACTGATCGTCAGCGGCGCAAGTCTGCGCCCGGACAGCACCAAAGATCTGCCGCTGCGGTTTTTCCGGTTGTGGAGTCATGTGGACCGCAGCGACAAGATGCAGATCATGCTGCGTGAACCGGACATCACCGACGACATGCTGCGTGCCATCACGATTCCGACCTTTGTGACCGCCGGTGCGCACGACGTCATCAAGCCTTCTCACACCGAGCATCTCGCAAAGACCATTCCCGGTGCGCAATTGAAAATCTTTCCGCACACCGGACACACGGGTTATATCATGAACAGTACCAAGATTGCAGACTACATTCTGTCCGTGTTGTCAGAGGCAACGTAAACCCTGACGAACACGGACACCGGCAAAAGTCAATGAACAACGCCACCTTAACCGGTGGCCTTGTTTTATAATGTTTTATCCGATCTGAATCAACGAACGAAAGACAAAGTGAACCCGAGCAAAAAGCCGCGGCGGTTCATATACCTGAAACGCGCCCTGCCTCACCTCGAAAGATTGTTTATCGTGTTTGTTTTGCGCCGAAAAAAAAGATTGCTGCTTCAGGCGCATCAATCGTCAATTCGATCCGCACGGCGTCTGCGGTTCTGACCAGCTTTGCCGGCCCGTAAATGATTGCGTTTTTGCAAACCTTCGACGTCAGTTTATAGGAATAGGTCCCCTGCTGATTGCCGAACAGCGCGACTGCACCACGGCCGTTTTCTTCGTTGATCTTTTCGTAGACCTCCAGCGCTAACCCCGGCCGTCCCGAAACAAACGGATACGCGCGGGTGATATCATCCCGCAGTTGCTTATATACCCCAAGCACCTCACCGAAAAGGGCCACCCCTGCCTCCGACACGGACAGCAGATCGCCCCAGATCCCGTTTTGCCCGAGTATCAGCGATGCCAGATTGATCAGCTGTGAGCGTTCGGGATCATCCGGCAGGTAATGTGCCATCATCAATACGGACGGGATCCACTTGTCGTAGCAAAGTCCCTGCCGCATGATCCACGGGCGTGCCGGACCGGGAAAGACAAACACATTGCTCCAAATGTCCGGGGATATCGGTATATCATAATTCTGATAATACGGACCGTTGTTGATTGCAAAATACTTGCCGCCGGACAAAAAGCCCAAGCCCACATACCGACCGCCTTCGGTGATATCCATGTCAACAATGGCATCCGGAACGGCAGCACACAGCTTGTCGACGACTTTGGAAAGATAAACGCCGGCGAGAAAGCTGTAGCAGTCGTGTCGATCCTGCGCCGTGGTGCTTTCATCGCCATGGTGATGATTTGCGCGGTCACAGCCGTACATTTCCACACCGTCCCACTTGAAATACCGCACGCCCACTGTATTGGCCAGTTCAATCAGTCGGTCGGCAAAATCCTCCCAAAAGGAGGATACCATACACATTTCATAGCTTTCTTCGGTCTCCCAGACGCTGAATGACCCAGGCGTCTGCTCTTCCAGACAGGTCAGATCATTCGGATGCCGGCGAAAGATTTCACTGCTGAGCGCTGCGGACGTCGGTCCGAACCAGAGGCCGAGCTTCATCCCGCGTGCTGCCAGCAGATCACGGATATGCGCCATCCCGGAAGGAAAGCGTTTTTTGTTGGTCAGCCAGTCGCCGGTTTTTTCGAACCACCCGGTATCGATCACAAACACATCCACGCCCATCCGGTGCGCAATTTTGATCTCCTGCTCCATACGGTTCTGCTGCATGGAGGACAGATATTGCTGCTTGTTGTAAAATTTGTTGCGTTCCTGAAAGGCCCAGGTATTGTAAAAAATATATGGCTTTCTGCTCTCGGCATGCAAGGTGCAGTAGGAAAGCTGAAATGCGCGGTACGCTTTTGCAAGGTCCGTCTGTGTCCCCTTCACCGCGCCGAACTGAAACCAGATGGTCTCAAGCGGACTGGAGTGCAGCGGCTGATGATTCCAGTAGTTGCCCCGTTTTGCCCGAACCGCAGTCCCGTTCCGGGTCTGCGCAAAGCAGACATACTTGTCCGGATACATGGAACCGTGTTCATAAGCGGCAAGCATGGCATATCCGGCACGTTCTTCCGTGAGCATCGGACCGAGCAGTTCATCTTCATGCAGAAAAGCCGGCACTTCATGCAAGCAGTAACTGTGCGCCATTGCATTATACTCTGAAAAACGCACTTCCGTTTGCACAGCGTCTGCCGTACCCGGCCAGCTGAAATAGGTCAGACGCTCCCCCGCCGTCTTTGTAAGGTACGCCGGCGAAGATGCCGAAACCGTATAAGAGAACCGGACAAACGGCGTTGCCGCACAGACACGCAACTGCATCGTCAGCGTGCAGTTTTCCCCAAAATCGCCGCGCAAAGTGATCTGCTCAATGGCGTCGTTCAGAAAGCAGCGTTCTGTGCGTTGAACGTTTTCCGGCGCGGCAGTCACGCTTTTGCCGTCAATTTCAAGCTGCGGCCACGCTATCGGAATCTCTGTCTGCGGGTCAGACAGCCGGTAAATCAACGCGGCATCTTTTGCGGTAAACAAGGTATACTGGTCTGATTGAAAAATCTTTTGCATAACTTCTCCTTTCGCTCGGTGCGCAAATCTGCTGCTGATTTGATTATAGCAAAAATGAAATCGAAATGCAACGGGTTCTGTACGTCCAAAACCCGTTCTGCCTTTTCTACGCGGAAGACCTGTTGAAATATATACCTTCCGATCTGTATTCTTCATGAAAAAGCCCCCTGTGCGCTGTATGACACAGCCACAGGGGTGATCTTTTATTTCAGGCCGATGCAATCCGCCCGGGATGCCATCGACAGTTCAACGGTGCTGCTTCCCTTTTCGCTCGGCGCATACCGTACAGACCGTACCGAGAAAAGCAAATGCAAGCAGTATTGTCAGCTTTTCCGCAAAGACCAGCGCAGCGGACTTGTTAAAGTCAAAGAAGGCAAACGGCGTACGGAAAAAGAGATAAGCCGGTATACCGTTTCGGATGAAGAACCAAAAGCCGACGCAGGCGATCGCGCCAAAGACCGCCAACGCAGCCTTCTTCCTTTTACCGCTCCAATGGAATCCCGCCGTCATCACAGGCAGGTGCAGACCGAGGTGCAGCCCCATCAGTAGAAATGACCAGTGTGACATTGCAAGATGAAACTGCCGCGCAAAAGAAACCGGAAGCATCCCGTATAAAAACGGCACTGCGTGCGCACTCATTGCCATACCGCAAAGCGCTGTCAGCGCGATAGCGGCGAGCAGCAGCGTATTCACAAAGACGGTAACGACGCGAAGAGCATTGTACGTCCCTTTGAACAACGCGGCATACCACCGGCGGTTGAGCACATGATGGAGGATCAGCAGCACCGTCATGCCGATGCCGAACCATTCGTGCAGTGTTTCGCCCGTAACCTGATAGGCCATCAGAAGCAGCAGAAGAACGGTCATGCACGCGTCAACAATTCTTTTGACGATGGTTTTTTGCCTTGCTTTCATCTTGCTGCCTCCCTTGCTGTTACTTTAAGCTGCTGATCCAGGTTTCCAGTTCCGCTTCGGATACACTGCCGCCGAACCGCTGCCCGTCGAGCCAGTTGCCGCTGCCGGCATTGTCGGCAAGATTCTGCCCACTTCGACCGATACCGCTGCCGCCGGAGGTACAGAACGGAATCATGGTGATCCCGTCAAAGTCATAGCTTTCGACGAACGTATCCATGATGCGCGGTTCCTCGCCCCACCAGATCGGGTAACCGATATAAATCTTACCGTAACCATCAAGAGCAAGAGGCTCGCCGCTGATCTTCGGACGGGCGGTTTGATCGTTCTGTTCCAGCGTGGTCCGACTGTTTTGATCATTCCAGTTCAGATCGTCTTCGGTATACGGCTGCACCGCCTTGATCTCATAAAGATCGGCGTTTTCAATTGCCGCAATCTTTTCTGCGACGCCTTTTGTTGTGCCGGTCGCAGAGAAAACGACCACCAAAGTCTTGTCCGCCGTTGTTGTGACATCAGGCGCCGTTGTGTTCTCCGCTTTTTCCGGTGCATCCGTAACAGGCGGCGTGATCGTTTCGATCTGCGCCGGCGTCTTGCTGCCCGCACAGGCGGAAAGCGCTGCGAGTAAAAGGACCGCCAAAAGGATCGAAAAAATTCTTTTCATTTGCAAAACCTCCGTTTACTGCAGTTTGCCGTAATCTGCGTCTGAGACAGCTTCGCACCATTCCGTGCTTGTTTCTTCACCTTCCACTTCAATTGCAAGGTGCGAAAACCAGCTGTCCGGTGCGGCGCCGTGCCAGTGCTTGACCTCGGCGGGAATGTTGATGACCTTACCCGGCGTCATTGCAACTGCCGCTTTGCCCCACTCCTGATAATATCCTTTGCCGCCGGCACAGATGAGCATCTGTCCGCCGCCGCTTTTCGCGTGATGGATATGCAAGTTGTTGCGGCAGCCGGGTTCAAACGTTACATTGAAGACCGGCACCTGCGCTGTGGATACCGGCGCAAGATAGCTCTGTCCGACGAAGAACTTTCCATAAGGATTCGGCTCGCCGATCGGGAAACAGATTGTATTTTGGAATTTATCTTTTTCGGTCAGTGCAGGAGTCTCTTCGTTCCAAACCTCTTTTGCCAGACGGAATACTGCCCAGCCCTTCGGCCAGCCGACATACATCGTAGCGTGGGTGATGATCGCAGCGATCTCTTCCTTCGTCACGCCATGGGCTTTGGCGTTTTGCAGGTGATAGGTCAACGAAGAATCCGTAATGCCCGACGCCATCAGGGAGACGACGGTAATGATGCACTTGGTTTTGACATCGATCGTCTCTTCATTCCACACCTCACCGAACAGCACATCGTCGTTCAGATGCGCAAATGCCGGCGCAAAATCACCGAGTTGGTTTCTGCCTGCTGTCTGTACAATTTTTTCACTCATGGTATATGACCTCCTTATTTTCTCAAAAAGCGTTCATCCGCAGCGGGAGCATCAACAGATGTATACCTCTCTGCTGTCATATGCAGATCAAACTGTTCCCGCAGCTGTGCAAGCTGTGCCATCATCGGACTGGCGTGATGCGCATCAATCGCCGCCTGATCACGCCAGTGATCGATCAGCAGAACCGTTTCCGGGTCGTTCAGCAAAACAAAGTATTGGTACTTGAGATTGCCGTCTTCCGCCCGAATTTTGTCTGCGAGCCCGCTGCGCTCCATCTCCTCGGCAAATTTTCGTGCGTTTCCGTTTTCTCCGTGATAATACAGATTGACTGAAATGCTCATGGTCTTATCTGCACACTCCTTTTCTGTTATTCTCCCAACAGCCGCACAAGACAGCTGTATGTGATTTCATAAACCGATGTATATGAAAACGTCACCTGTGCCGCCTGCATCGCGCTGCGTTGCTTATCCGTCACTGCCGTGTACGGATAAATGCCGAACATGAACGGAAAGAACACGTAGATCCGGTTTTGAATCTCCGCTTCCGGCATCTTCGGGCAGAACTTCTGCAGAATGTCGTGGATCAATTGCATCGACCTGCCGAAAGCGGCCTTGAAGGATACCAGCAGTTCTTCGCGGCTGTTGGCTTCCATGTCATAGTTATTCATGGAAAGCAGTTTCAAAAGCTGTGTCCGTTGTTCAAGCGATCGCGCAATTTTGTCGGCAATCTCGATACGCGTCAGGCTGATGTTTTCAGAAAGGATGGACTCCAGCGCCGTGTTCCATCGCAGATACTCCCGCTCAAACAGCGCCAAAAAGATTTCTTCTTTCGTCTGAAAATAATTGTAAATTGTGGGACGGGAAAACGGCACCGCGTTTCCGATTTCTTTCAGCGTGATTTCACGAAAGCTCATAGTTTGATACAGTTGTTCACAGGCATTGATAATCTCTTCCCGGCGACCGGCAATCAGCGCAGGTGTTCCTTTGATCATAATGTTCTCTCCCCTTTTTTGAACATTGACACGGTGTCAACATCTATATTATACGCGCACAATGACACTGTGTCAATGGTTTTTAAAAAATATTTTCGCCGCAATGGTTTCTGCATAAAGAAAAGAAAGCTGCCCAAGTCAGCTTTCTTTTCCATATTCAATTTCCAGCGCAGATCGTTTTGCGCGGTTCCTATCCCATTCCACGCTCTTTTCCGGAAGATAACGCCGGTATTCCCGGAAAAGAGTCCTGCTCACTGCGTTTCCAACTGCTTTACATACTGTGCGCTTTGCTGAATGAATGCGTCGATATCGAATGCTTCATTGTGCAGCGCTTTCTGTACGATGATACCGTCGGATGCGGTCAGAATCAGCCATGTGATATAATCTGCGGAAACCTTGTCGGTCCGTTCGGCGATCTTCTGCGAAATGAGTGCCTGGAATTCCTGATAACGCTGCATCAGCTTTTGCCGCATGGTCTCATCACCGAGAAGCGCTGCATCCATCAGATGCAGACGGATGCCAGAAGCATCCACATTGCGCTCAATGACATATTTCACCAGACGGTGAATGGAGGTGTCTTTTTCTTTGTTTTCCGTCCAGGCAATCAGTTCTTCCCATTGACGGCGCAGATAACGGTCCGTGATATCAAAGAGAATATCGTTTTTGTTTTTGTAATAGTAATACAGCGTCCCCTTGGATACCCCGGAGGTCTCGGCAATCTGCGCAAGGGAAATGTCCGACAGCGACCGCTGCTGCAGCAGCGATTCCGCCGCGTCAAGGATCATCGTTTTTATATTTTCGTTTCTGGGTGCCGCCATTTGCACCCTCCTTTCCTGTCGGCGCTGCCGCTGTACTGCAACGCAGCGATGTCCAACGGTCAAAATCACTGCAGTTATTTTAACACGTTATCAGCATATTGTCTATAATTTTTCAAAAATAATCAAAAATGATTGACAAATTGCACGGGACAGTATATGATAAAGATACAGAGTCGGTTATACAACCGACTTGAATTCAAAGCCTAGCGGAGGCAATTTCATGAACCTTTCAAAATGTAACCGAAAACTGAAAAAGCGCTTCGGCGAAAAGGTGACGGCAGCATTGGAAAACAACAGCATCGTCCTGCGTGGACAGCTGGAACGCTGGTCGGAGGTTGTTGCGGCCTGTCAGATAGCAGCAAAGAAGTACAGCACGACCCATGTCGTCAACGACATCACCTGCCCGGAAGCTGCAAAGTCATCCATGCGCTTGCCATCGCTGCAGGATACTGCACTTGACGGTGCAGCACCGGATGTTCTCGTCATCGGCGGCGGCATTTCCGGTGCATCCATCGCCAGGGAGCTGACCCGGTGGCAGCTTGATATTTTACTTGTGGAAAAAGAAGCCGATCTCGCCCTGCAGGCATCCGGCCGCAATGACGGCGAAGTCCATCCGGGTATCGACCTCGGCAAAGGCTCTCTCAAGCATAAATACATTCGCCGCGCCAACCGTATGTTCGGCGATATCTGCAAAGACCTGGATGTGGAATTTCACCGCATCGGCCAGTATGTCCTGTTCAATAAAAATGCGCTCAAGCCCCTGATCCGGGCGTATTGTATGTGGCGAAAAAATCATGACGGTATTGAGGACACAAAGCTAATTTCCGGCAAAGCGCTCAAAGCCAGAGAACCGCATCTGCAGCCGGATACAAAATTTGCCATCTGGAATCCGAGTGCAGGCGTGGTCTGCCCCTACGGGCTGACCATTGCCTATGCGGAAAACGCCGTACAAAACGGCGCGCACGTTTCACTCAACACGGCGGTGCTGTCCATGCGGGTCGAAGACGACAAAATCATCAGCGTCACCACCAACCGCGGCACGCTGTATCCGAAGCTCGTGATCAACGCGGCCGGCGTTTTCGCAGAGGAAATCGCAAAAATGGCGCAGGACCGCTTTTATTCCATCCATCCGCGTCGCGGTACGAACTCCATTATGGACAAAAAGACCGGTGCTTTCATGCACAGCATTGCGACTGTGAAAGATCTTTCCATCCACGGGAAGACCCACTCCAAGGGCGGCGGCGTCATGCAGACCGCACACGGCAATCTGCTTGTCGGCCCCGACGCGGTTGAAACATATGAAAAGGAAAACACCGAAACGCATCCGGAGAGCATCCGCACCGTTTTCAACAAACAGACGCAGACGCTTCCCGCGCTTGCACAGCGCGATATCATCACCTATTTCACTGGGGTGCGCGCACCAACCTTTGAAGAAGACTACATTATTGAACCCGGCCGCCGTACATCGAATCTGATCCACTGTGCCGGCATCCAGTCGCCCGGCCTGACCACGGCACCCGCCGTCGCCGAAGATGTGGCACAGATGGCGGTTCAAAAGCTGTCTGAACGTGCTGCAATTCGTCGAAATCCCGCATTCAATCCGATCCGCAAAGGCATCCCCGTCCTGCGTGAAATGGATGACGCAGCACGCGAAGCATTGATTCGACAGAACCCCGATTACGGCGTGATCGTCTGCCGCTGCGAAGAGATCAGCAAGGGCGAGATTCTTGACGCGCTGCACGCACCGATCTGCGTGCCGACGGTTGACGGCATCAAAAAACGAATCCGCCCCGGTATGGGTCGCTGTCAGGGCGGCTTCTGCTCCCCGCTGGTAACAAAGATCATTGCGGACTTTTTGGGCGTACCGCTCAGCGATGTGCGAAAATCTGCATCGGCATCCGTCATCACCTACGGAAAAACAAAGGAAGGAGGCGG
Organism: Oscillospiraceae bacterium; assembly: GCA_902772935.1. Classification (GTDB taxonomy): domain Bacteria; phylum Bacillota; class Clostridia; order Oscillospirales; family Acutalibacteraceae; genus UBA6857. The sequence continues at coordinate 5,070 of CACYCR010000158.1, read as the reverse complement.
TACTGAATGAATAAAGCAACCTATGACGTCATCGTCATCGGCGGCGGTCCTGCCGGACTTGCAGCGGCGATCAGTGCCCATGACAACGGCGCGTCGGTTCTTTTGATTGAACGCGAGGCACGCCTCGGCGGCATTCTCAAGCAATGCATCCATGACGGCTTCGGTCTGCTGCGCTTCGGCGAAAAGTTGTCCGGCCCCGAATATGCCGAACGCTATATAGATGCGTTTCGCGAACGGAAGATCGCCGCTGTGACACTGACCTTTGTGACAAAGATCGAAAAAGATGCGGTGGGTTTCACAGTTCATGCAGTCAACCGCAACGGCGTTACGCAGTACCGGGCAAATGCGCTTGTCCTCGCCACCGGATGCCGGGAGCGCACCGCAAAGCAGGTATTTATCCACGGCACACGGCCGTCCGGCGTCTTCACGGCAGGTACCGCACAGCATTTCACAAACCTCCTGGGTCAAATGCCGACGAAACGATGCGTCATCCTCGGCTCGGGCGACATTGGGCTCATCATGGCGCGGCGGCTGACGCTCGAGGGCGCCGAAGTGCTCGGTGTTTATGAAGCCAAGCCGACGCCGTCCGGTCTGACAAGAAACCTGCATCAATGCCTGTATGATTATAACATTCCGCTGCATCTGTCCCATACGGTGACGCGCGTGTTCGGCGTCGACCGGCTCGAAGGTGTGGAAATCTCCCAAGTCGATGAACATATGACGCCGATTGCCGGAACCGCCGAACGAGTGGACTGTGACGCACTGATTTTGTCGGTCGGTCTGATTCCCGAAAACGAACTTGCACAAAGCCTTTTTGTCGAACTTGACCCGAAAACAAAAGGGCCTGTCTGTGACGGGCAGTGTATGACAAGCATCGACGGCGTCTTCTCCTGCGGCAATGCGCTGCATGTGAATGACCTCGTGGACTATGTTTCCGAAAACGCTGCCGTTGCCGGCGCGGCTGCCGCCGCCTATACCCCAAAACAGCGCCGATGGATTCCCGTCAACATTTCAGAGAACTTCTTATATATGGTTCCACAGCAGCTGAACCTTGCACGAAGCAACAAAAAAACCGCCGTCTATTTTCGCTCGCGCGGCGATTATAACAACAGCCGCCTGTCGTTGACGGTAGACGGCAAAGAAGTCTTTTCCAAGCACTGCCCCTTTTTGCGGCCACCGGAAATGGAAAAGCTGGAACTTGATTTTGACGCCATGGGCTTGTGTGAAACATCTGACATCCGTTTCACGCTGGAGCTGCAGGCAGAAAAGGAGTGATGGATATGACGGAACTGACCTGTATCGTCTGCCCGCGCAGCTGCAAGCTGCACATCACCGCCGACGGTGATACATTTTCCGTCGCCGGAAACGGCTGCAAACGCGGCGTCATCTTTGCCCGAAATGAAATGACCGACCCAAAACGCACCATTTCCTCCACAGTTGCGACTGTGTTTCCCGAGGCGCCGGTACTGCCGGTGCGTGTATCCGATGAGATTCCGAAAGGACGAATCTTTGATGTGATGCGAAAAATCAACGGTACCGTAGTGAAGACCCGCATTGGGCGCGGCGACATCGTCATTGAAAATGTGCTTTCGCTGGGCGTAGACGTGATTGCGACCAGCAATATATTAAAAGAAGAAACAGGTGAACAACATGCGTGATTCCCTTGTACTAACCTTCGACATCGGCACGCAGAGTGCGCGATGTCTGCTCGTAAAGCCGGACGGCAGCTTTGCGGACATGGAGCAAAAGCGGTATGAACAGCCGTATTTTTCCAGACAGCCCGGATGGGCCGAACAAGCACCGGATTTCTACTTTGAAACCATTGCGGCACTCTCAAAAGCATTGCTGCAACGCAACAAAGACAGCGTCGGCAGCATCACGGCAGTCACCATCACCTGCATTCGTGACACCGTGCTGTGTCTCGACAAAAACATGCAGCCGCTGCGCGATATCATCCTGTGGCTTGACAAACGTCGCGCGCATTACCGGAAGGCGTTTCCGTTCGTGAAAAATGTGTTGTTCCATCTGGTCGGCATGGGCGAAACCGTCAGGAACATCTACCGCGTGACAGCCGCCAACTGGATTATGCAGAATGAACCGGAGCTTTGGGAAAAAACGGACAAGTATGTGCTTTTGCCGACGTATCTCAATTACAGACTGACCGGTAACCTCACCGACTCCACGGCCAACATGATCGGACACATCCCGTTCGATTACAAAAAGCGCAAATGGCAGGGGCCGAACGACCTGAGCCGCTGTGTCAGTGATGTCCCGGCGGAAAAGCTGTGCGCACTTGTGCCCTCTGGGGCCACCATCGGCACCATCACACCTGAGGCGAGTGAGCTGACCGGCATCCCGGCAGGTCTGCCGCTGATTGCCACAGGCTCTGACAAGGGATGCGAAACCCTCGGATTATCAGTCATCCACGATGACCGGGCAGCGATTTCCTTCGGCACCACGGCAACGCTGCAGATGGCGGTTAAGGAGTACTTTGAGCCGCAGAAGTTCATGCCCGCCTACCCTGCTGTCCCCAATGATATGTACAATCCGGAGTTTGAAGTTTTCCGCGGGTTCTGGATGCTGTCGTGGTTCATTGACCAGTTCGGCGCTGCGGATAAAGCGGAAGCCGAAAAGCAAGGCATCAGCACCGAACAGCTGCTGGATGAACGCATCAAAGACATTGCACCGGGCTGCGGCGGCCTTTTGCTGCAGCCGTTCTGGACCGCCGGTATCACCAATCCGAACGAAAAAGGCGTGATCGTCGGCTTTGCGGATTATCACACGCGCTACCACCTCTACCGCGCCATCATTGAGGGTATCTGTATGGAGCTCTATCGCGGCTTGCAGGTGATGCAGAAACGCTCCGGAAAAACGATCAAAGAGCTGTTTGTCGGCGGCGGCGGTGCGAAAAGCGACATTGTCTGTCAGATCACAGCCGATCTCTTCGGACTGCCGGTCAAGCGGATTCAAACCCACGAGGCGTCTGCCATCGGTTCATCCATGGCGGCATTTGTCGCGCTGGGAACCTTCCGTGATTATGATGACGCCATTGCGCACATGGTACAGCAAAAAGACACCTTCGAACCGAACGCAGATCATCATGCGGTTTACATGGACTACTATCACAAGGTCTATCATCCGCTGTCCGGCAAGCTCGAAGGCATAGATAAAAACATTACAACACTTTTGAAAAGGAGATCATGAATATGAGCACGAAACCGTACAAGGGCTTTGAACCGAAATGGGTGCTGACCCGCGCCCCGGAAAACAGCTACCGTTCTATCTTCCGTTGGGGTGATCCCGACTTTTTCAAATATCCGAAAGAAGCACTGTACAAGTATGTCAAAGAGCGCTGCAACCTGAAAGACGAGGATTTCAAACAATACAACGACGATATCGGCATGGATCCGGTCGTCCTCGGCGAAGAACACGCGCCGAAGATCGACCCGAAGCATGTGAAATCCATTGCCGATATTGTCGGTGAAGAGAACATTTCCCAATCTGATTATGACCGCCTTGCCGTCGCCTACGGTCAGACGATGTATGACCTTCTGCGGATGCGTCATCATCGGTTCGATTCCCTGCCTGATCTCGTGGTGTTCCCGGAAACAAGCGAGCAGATCGAAAAGATCGTCGCTTATGTGACAGAGCATAAGATCCCGCTGTATGTCTACGGCGGCGGCTCCTCTGTCACACGCGGTGTGGAACCGGTCAAGGGCGGCGTTTCGCTCGATATGCGCCGCAACTTCAACAAGGTGCTCAAATTCAATGAGACCGATCAGACCATCACCGTGCAGGCCGGCATGTCCGGGCCGAAGCTGGAGGAGACGCTGCAGAACGCGCAACGGCTGTTCGGCGCAAAACGTGCCTACACCTGCGGTCACTTTCCGCAGTCGTTTGAATACAGCTCGGTCGGCGGCTGGACGGTCACCCGCGGTGCCGGTCAGAACAGCACTTACTACGGCACCATTGCCGACATCGTTTTGTCGCAGAAATACGCCACGCCGATCGGCGTGATCGAAACGAGCCACTATTCCCGCGAAGCGACCGGTCCGAACCTCAATCAGATCATGATGGGCGGCGAAGGCACATTCGGCGTACTGACCGAAGTCACGCTGAAGATCTTCCGCTGGATGCCGGAGAACCGCAAACGTTTCTCCTATATGTTCAAGAACTGGGCGACGGCCCGCGTGGCAGCCAGAGAAATGATGCAGTGCGAATGCGGCTTCTCCTCCGTCTTCCGTCTGTCCGACGCGGAGGAGACGTCATTGATGCTGCATCTGTACAATGTTGATGAAACGCCGCTCGAGCCGATGCTCAACAAGCTCGGCTACAAAGACAATGAGCGCTGCCTGTTCCTCGGCTTCACCGACGGTGAAAAGGGCTTTTCCAAAAATGTGGCGCGCAACATCATGAAAATCGCGCTCAAGCACGGCGGCATTCCGCTAACCGGTCTTGTCTGCAAGGGTTGGGAAAAGGGCCGCTTTAATGACCCGTATCTGCGTGATACGCTGATGGATTTCGGCTTCATGATTGACACACTCGAATGCACGGTCAACTGGTCAAATATGGGCCGCGTCCACCGTGAAGTGCGTGAAGTCTGCCATGCGCTGCCGAACACCATTGTCACCACGCATATGTCCCACTGCTATCCGCAGGGCGCAAATTTGTATTTCATCTTCATGACGAAAATGCAGGATGAAGAAGAATTTCGCAAGTATCATGCAACGATCCTCGACGCGATTCAAAAATCCGGCGCGGCGATTTCGCACCATCACGGCATCGGCAAGATGTTTGCCCCGTGGCTGGAAGGCTATCTCGGTGAAAAGGAATACGGCGTGATCCGCACGCTGAAAGATTACTTCGACCCCGATTTTGTGATGAACCCGGGCGGCACCATCGGTCTTGACCTCAAGCCGGAGGAAAAGAAATTCCTGCGTGAGCACAAAGAGTATAATTCGGAACCGGAAGAATAATCCGGGCAATCAAAACCACCGGTGAAACCGGTGGTTTGCTCTGCCCCTAAAAGGGGCTAATACTGGCTTGGCCCCTGAAAGGGGCTTTGAAGGT
>CACYCR010000157.1 GCA_902772935.1 Oscillospiraceae bacterium | reverse complement strand
CAATGATCTTATTGAGAATGCCGACAATCAGGCTATCCTCATCTGTAAGATCCAAATCAAGACCGAGCGCGTCAACCAGCGCCGGAAGCAGCGTGCCGTCGCGCTTCAACAGCTTGAGAAGGTAATCCACCACATGGGCGAACACTTCGCTCGGGGACGCAACGATGTAAGGCATATCGTCGGTCGAGGTTGCCGGATCATTCGTAATATACGGCGAAACAGATCTGTAACCGTCGTTGAAGACGACATAATCGCCCCAAAGCGCAAGATTCGAGAACAGATCGTCGATCGGAAGCACGTTCAGAAGATCCAGGATACCGCCGGATTCTTCTTCATCTTCGCCATCGCCGGGTTCCACAGGCTCAGTGCCCGGTTCGGTTTCTTCTTCCTTGTTCAGCAGACCGATGATCGAGTTGACCAGACCGGACGCAGTGCTGAGGTCAAGGTTCAGACCGCCGAGGAGAATCTCACCGACGTCAACAGAAATATCTGTCGGTTGAACAGCCGTTTCATCACCGGGGTCCGCACACCGGGATGGTGTGTAGTGGGCAACTGCCGAATAGGTAATGGTTTCCTTCAAATTATTAAGCAGCGGTTCAATCAGACCGTACTGCACGGCAAAGGCGAGGTTTGGAAGCGCTTTGAGCAGGAAGTCGATCGGATCGGCAGCCAGCTTGTTGATGATTTCGTCGAGCGGATTCGCAATACCGGTTGCAAGCTTCCTCAGCGTGTCCATCTGTTTGCCGTCGCCGATATTCGTCGCGCCGAGGGCGTTGAGGATGGGGGCGAGGGCGTTGTTAAAGCCGTCGTTCCCTTTGAAGGTCATATTGAGGTTAATGTAATTTATTACGACGGTAACTGAAAAAAAGATTGCGCTTTGAGTATCCTGAATCGTTTTGCCGTCTCCAATGATATTGACTTCCTTCTCTGTGGTCTTGTTCGACAGGAGGGCAAGCAGGATTGGCGCAACACCGGCAAGACCGGCAGAGAGCGCATCGATGAAGCTGTCTTTGTCGTGGACGCCCCATTCCAGCGCAAGCTTGCCGTCTTCATCCAAAAGACTCGGGTCGTTCCACGGATTGACGGTCACTTTTTCCTGTGCCGCGTCATAGACGGGATCATAGGTGACATCCGCCAGCTTTGCCTTGATCTCGGGATAAGCGTTCAGTTCGGGGCGTGCTGCAAGCTGATTCGGCATTGCATACAATCCCAGCTTATCGAGCGCCTGCCGCAGCGTACAAAGGTTCTGTTTTATAGAAAAAGTAAATGTTAGGGTCTGTGTTACCGAGTATTGATCCGGGAGTTGCGTTGCCCAGACCGGCGCAAAGTTGTCGATGACGATTGGATAGATCATCGAGATCAGCGTATTGACAAAGCTGTCGCTGAAGATCGCGTTGCGCAGCGTATCGGCAAGGCCGGAAAGATCGAAGCCGCCTGCTGCTGCTTCGCCTTCACCGGGTTCTTCGGCGTCATCGCCGCCAAGCAGGCCCTTGACCAGGTCGCTTTCAAGCAGTGCCTTGACGTTGTCATAAACAGCTGCGCGCTTGGCTTTGTCCACAGTGTAATCCTGATCACGGATCACATCGTATTCGTTCACAAGGCGGGTGATATCATCCACAGGTTCTCTGAGATTGAACTCATATGCAGAAATACCGCCGGCAAAGCTGTAGTGCTCAAACGCGTAGATCGCTCTCTTCATCAGTTCGTACTTTTCAACCGTTTCCTGCGGAACAGCAATGTTGTTGGAGTTCACAAGGAAATCATAATGATCCGTATTGATGAGAGAGAAAATCTGCTTCAGTGTAGTGTAGTTCGAGACGTTGACATCGTCAGACGTATCGATCGTATAACCGTATTCTGCGACAAAGCCCATATAGAAATCATAAGCAGCGTCAATGTCCGCAGTGACACGGCCGTTCAGTGTGGTATAAATGCTGTCGATCTTCGACTGCATCACAGCGTCAAGGCCGTTGAAGACTTTGTCGGCAAAGTCAGAATCAAACGCCCGCAGCTGTGCAATAAAGTTTCTCAAGTCGGTGTACCAGCGGTCATATTCGGTCAGCTTATTATAAAGCGTTTCCGAAGAAGCTGCCAAATCAACCGGTGCAAGTGCAGTGTCATAAACACTCTTGTAGCTGTAGAACTCATCTTTCAAATTGCTGGCGATATACAGTTTTGTGAGTTCAACACCCAGCGGATAAATGACTTCGTCTGCATAGCCTTCGCCGAAGACGATGTTCACTGCTTCCGGATCAAGACTGTTCAGGGTCGTGATATAGGACTGCAGTTCGACATTCGCTGCGCTCAGAACGCCAGAGGCGCTACCTTCGTGCTCGGCAACCCAATCACGGTCCCATTCGCTGTATGCCGCAACGGCGCCGGTGATCAGGTCATAATAGTTCTCGCGCAGATTCGCCACATCCATGGCGAGTTTGTATTCGGCCAACTTCGCTTCCACTGCAGCAGTGTCGATATAACCTTCAGTTTCAAGGAAGTCTTTAGTTTCATCCGTCAGCGCTGCATAGATAGTATACTTTTCGTTGAATACGGACCAGGTCATATTCAGGACATCGTAAGAGGCATTGAAATCAACCTCGTCCTCCGTCTTCGCCTGCAGCCACTGCGCAAGGATGATGTTATCCTGCATCTCGATTGCAGCAGTCAGGTTTGCGATCAGCGTTTCGGTGTTATAGCCAACAATATAATAATTGTATACATCTTTACCACCGAAATTGTTCATCAGATCGTTGTACGGTGTTTCAATTGCTGTCTTGACAGCAGTCAGTGTGTCAACATCAATTGCAACCAACTGCGGCATGGTCTTGCCATAGTAGTCAGCATTTGCTTCGATCGCGCTGCGCATTGCCGCAAACGGATCAGTAGTGCTATAGTCTTTTGATGTTGCATTGCTACCTGCGGAACCGGTAGCACCATCGGTACCTCTGTTATAAGTGGTTGTTTGATTGCAGCCGCTGCCGCTGGTAGAAGTAGAGCCATCGGTGCCTTTTGCGCCGCCTTTACCGCCGCCGCCGCCGGTACCGATTGCCGCGCCGCCTTTGCCAGCACCGCCGCCGCCGCCTGCGCCGCCTGCGCCGTTGCCAGTGCCATGGGTACCGACTGAGCCATTTGTGCCGTTGCCGCCCGCATTACCATTGTAGGTAACGCCTGTAATCGTGACGCTTGCGCCACTCGGCCAGGTGCCGCCTGCGCTGCCGTTGCCGCTGTTTGCGCCGCCGCCTGCACCGCCGTTGGTACCGATCGCAGCGCCGCCGCCTGCACCGCCTGCGCCACCATCTGCGCCGCTGCTGGTGCTGTCATTGGCATTACCGCTGTTTGCGCCCTTGAGGCCTTTGGCGCCTGCGCCGCCGGTTACGCTAAGGGTACCTTTGCCGGTGAAGATCAGCTTGCTGTTGCTGCTCATCAGGATACCGGCTTTACCTGCGGTCGAATTGTTGGCGCTGCCACCCTTCACGGTCAGAGTCACGCCTTCAGCGATGTCGATGAAGACAGTCGCGTTCGCCTTAACGATCAAGCCGTTTTGGCTCGTACTGCCTTCGATCGTCTTGTCTTCCGTCACCTGATAGATCGTGCCATCGTTCAGCTCTGTCGCTTTAACGGTGGGCAATCCTTCCGGCGCAGTCGCAGACGCAATGACGCCCAGACCCGCATAAACGGATGTAAGCACCATCAGCATCGCCAGCAGTACACTGATTGCTTTTCTTGCCTGGTACTTTTTCATGATAAATGCTCCTTCCTCTTGTCATATTGCACAAAAAGTTACAATAAAACTATTTTGCTCACGATCATTTTACAAAAAAACTCCAAAAAAATCAACACATAAATTGTAAACAATCTATGAATGCCAATATAGAATAATATCCCCCGGAGATCCCGCTGAAAACAGATTGACAAACGGTCGGCGCATCATGTATAATACTAATATAAAAAATATAATGGGCGGTGAAACCGTGATTACATTGACTTTGGAACAGTTTTATCATTTAATCCTGATTCCTCCAGCTATTATTGCGCTGGTAGACGCTTCCCGCCATGCGCCGGATTATCATTTTTCACGTCTGCGCGGCGCTTTCTATGCCGCACTGATGGTCGCACTCGGTTTTTGGGGCGTTTATCTTGGCGGTGACTTTTACAATCTGTTTCGCGTAGCACGCGGGCAGAATGCTTCACAGCATTTGGCAATTTTCGGTTCGATTTTTGTTGTTTTTATTGGCAGCTTTTTGACGATCATGCTTGAAAAGGGCATTCGTGCATTGCTGCGCCGGTTTCATCTAAACGTACCGGACGTCAGCCTGCGTGACACGTGGGATTTGTTGGAACCGGGCGCGTTTATCTTTATTATGTTTACCAAATTCCGTTGTCTGTGGGCAGGGTGCTGTTATGGCATTTCCTGCAGTTGGGGCATCTACAACAAGAGCTTAAACGGAACAGCTTTCCCGGTACAGATCGTGGAAGCGTGTATGTCTTTTTCAATTATACTCATTGTTTCTCATCTAAAACACAAACCATTCTATCGCCGCGGCATGGCGCTGTTCCTTGCTGCCCTTATGTTTAGCTCCGGCCGCTTTTTTCTCGAGTATCTAATGTATTATCCACCCGAAGATCGCACTTATCTTGGTATCTTTACATTTTGGCAGTGCGCGTGCATATTGGTTGTGCTGATTTGCGTCGGCATTGTTTTGTTCCTGTATAAAACCCAGCCGAGCGAACCGCTGCCCGGAAAGCTGCTGCCGTGGCTGCAGACAAAACGTAAAAAGAAGCAGACCGTCACGCAAAAGCGGCTTGCCAAAGGCTGGCAGTCCACAAAAAAGAAATACAAAAAGAAGAAATAAGTAAAGAAACAGTTCTGTAAAGGCAAACTCCTTTGCAGAACTGTTTTGATCATTTGCGGATGATGATCCCGTTTTTTCGCCGTTTTTCAGAAATAACAACCGTACAACCTCCGCACAGGTAAGCGAGCGCCTTTCCAGCATAGTGCAGCGGTGCAGCATATTACATACGATGGCTGCTTAATTGTAAAGTGATTCATCTTTACATCCGTGGCGGTTTGAAACGGATTCTTTTCATCACATCCGGCAGTGCACAGTTTTCCGTGCAGCGCTTCGAACAAGAAGAAAACAAACGATGCAAACAGCATCGTCGATCTCCCTCCCCTTTCAAAAGCGGGAGGGATACTTTCTATCGACTGCATTTAGATATACACGCAACCCAAACAGCATAGAAGCACGCCGCACCCCGGAATGCTTAAGCAGCGGACGGCGCGGGACGATAGAACAACGCCGGAACTGCACTGAACAGTGTGGAAACGCCGGGGATCGCCATGAACGCAAGCATCACGGCATTCTGCATCTGCGGCGTGATCTGACCGGTCTGATAGATCAGCTGGTTATAGCCGCTGGCACCAACCAACCACAGTCCCCCAACGATGCTCAATGCCGTGCCGAGTTTCACGGACATCGTCAAAACCGCATAAGGCGCAGAAGCGTAAGACTGTCCTTTTTGTTCACGCTCGCTTCGTGCGATTTCCGCAGTCATGGCAAGCGGAATAAACTGGTTAACACCCATCAGAAACGAACCGATCAGCGAAAAGACCATGATCATATACATGGCGCCGTTGCCATACCGCAGCGGACTTTCGGCCCTTTGCGCAATGTAAAAGCTGTAGGCTGCAATGCTGAAGAAGAAATCCAGCACCGAAAACAAAAGATAGGTCCTTTTTTCTTTCAGCCGCCGATTGACCATGGGAACGAGAAACAACGCCGCACCGGCACTGAGATTTCCGAACAGATACGGCAGCCAGGTCGCGTTTGTTGTGGTGTCAAACACATTGCCGAAAAGTGTCACTTTGCCGATCAGCGCACCGTTCGCCTGCAGCAGAATCGAATTCGACATACTTCGGGCAAATCCCAGCACATTGATCAAAAACACAACCCGCACGTTTTTGTTGCTGCGCAGATCGTTCAGCATTAGCCCAAGCGGCACAGAACTCTGCTGTGTATCCACAGTTGTTTGCCGTACACCGTAAGGTTTTGCGCTGGCCAGAAACGTCATGCATAAGACACCCAAGGCCGTGACCACTGTCACATTGATCAGGTAATACGCTGCATCCGTCGTATTGCCGACGCCGCGAATCCGGTCTACGGTCAGCATGATCACGGTCACCAAAACGGACGGGGCTGCCTGCGCAACACTTTTTGCGATATTGGTCACAGCAGCCAGTCGTTTACAGGATTCGTCATTCTTTGAAAGATAAGAGATCATGGACTGCGTCGGAATTTCGGCAAAACTCATTGCCACGCTCCACAGTACGGACGTCAGCGTAATATAAGCATACATCGGCAATTTTCCACCGAAACGGTCAAACGGGAGATAAACAAACAGCACAACCGTCAAAAGAGCCAGCGGAAAAATGCTGCGACGTACACGTTGAAACAGATTGATGCCGTTCCTGCCTTCGCGGTCGATCCACACGCCGATCAGCGGATCAAGCAGACTGCTGATCAGTTTGGAAACAAAAAGGATCAGTGCGCAGCCCATGAGAATGTTCGGGTCAAGCGCAGCATACATTTTGTTATAGAATTCCGCCTGAAAACTGGCAGCAAAGCTGATGACTGTTTGCATGCCAAAGGTCCCGACGATATATGGGAGCAAGACGCTTTCGGTTTTTCTTCTCATAACTCAACAAGCTCCGTTTTGATTTCGCTGCTTTTTTACTTACGCTTTTTGGAACGCGCCTGCTGCTTTTTCGCATGCTTTTCCAGAAACGCCTGATTTCGCCGGTCGAAAAACGCAGCAATCCTCTCGCCCCAAATCAGGACGACAGCCAAAAGAACCAAACCTTCCGCAAAACCGATGATGCACTGGATGTGATACCCTTTAAGCGGACCCCATACGTTTGGAAAATCGTCTCGCCAGAATTCGGAAACAAATCTGGAACCGCAGTACATCAGAATGAAGAGCGGATAGAGTAAACCCTTTTTTCGCTCTTTTTTGCGAATCAGAATGATCAAAATCACAAGCATGACGACCGCGCAGGCACATTCAACCAACTGAATCGGCAATTCTTTTCTGCCGGTATTATGGTTCATGATGCCGCCCGCCATTGCAATGCCGTTACAGCATCCATCGCAGAAGCAGGCGATTTTAAAGCAAACCAGTGAGACAGCAACGGTCGATGCGGTAATATCCAATGCCGGCAGCGGGCTGATCCGTAAAATCACTGCACACAAAAAAATAGTGAATGGCGCAACAAAAATACTCGAGAAAAAGTTTTCAACGCGCGTTCCTAAAAACAGCTTTGAGATCATTGGACCCGTTAACCAGTTGAAATATGAAGCAACCGCGAGAAGGCATAACCACACCAGTACAGCCACACCCCAGCGTGACAGCAAGGTCTCTTTTTTGTCCTTTCGGCGATTCATGTCCGCCAGCTTCGCAAACGTTGTCGCATCTTTGACTTGATGACGAATCATAAATGCGAGCAGAATCATTGCCGGGTATGAAATGTTATTGAAAAAGTCATACAAGTTGATGGTCTGACCGAACAGTGTTATTGTTTGCAGCATAAACGGATTCCTCCTATGATCATTCGGAAAACAGATCGAGCAAAAGATCTGTATCCGTATTTTGAAAATAATGCGAAGGTGTATCGATGAGAATCACCCGATCCACATCGGTCACAACCTTGCGCCAGCGTGCTTCGGCGTCGGTGTAGTTTGACGTAAATGGGTCTTGCCTGCTGATGACTGCGGTGACAGTCACGTTGGTCTTTGCTGTTTTGCGCCGGAAATACGCACTGCAGATCTGTGTATGCGAACGAAAGCGTTCCAGGCGGCCGTGCAAAAGCGTTTCATCTTCCGGCGCAAAAGACAACCCGGCTTTTGCAAGCGCATTCACGATCGCAGCATCTGACAGATGCGCCCACGTGTTGAATCCGGCGAGCGCTTTGCGCGGCGGAATACTCGCGCCGGCGATGTAGCTTTTGATGCAAGGCGTTTCATTGTTGAGCAGGTCCAGCAGCATCATTGCAACCGCGCAACCTGCGCAATGGGAATAAAAGCAAACGCTTGTTTTTGCAGCCAGACGACGGATTTCATCCGCAATGGCGGAAAGATCATCCTCGTTTGGCCAGTCCACAAAATAAAGTGCGACGTCCCGCTTTTCTTCACGCGCTACGGTGGAAAGCGCCGTATAGGCTGCGGCATCGCCGCCCGCAAACGGAAACAGCACTATCGCGCCCTTCGCATCCTTCGGCGTATAAAGCGGCACAACATAAGTATAATCCGTTTTGTCCGCCGCGTCAAGCATTTTTGCAAGCCCCGCAGGTGTGGGATCCGCAAGAAAATCAGACGGTGTCAAAGCGTTCAGCGGTGAATGAGACAACAGCTGTATGAGCTGCAGGCTGGTTCCGCCGAGGTTATAGAAATTGGCGTCGCGGCTGATCTCTTTTTGTCCGAGTACTGTGGAAAACAATCCGCAGATTTCTTCTTCCGCTCCATTCCGCGGCGGCACATAGGCGAAATCGTCGTCCTGCGGCGGCAACGGCAGCGCAGCCAGCATGCGGCGGTCAATCTTTCCGCCGGTCGTCAGCGGCATCGCATCCAAATGCACGAACGCCTGCGGGATCATATATCGCGGCAGCGTCCTGCCAAGCAAGGTGCGCAAGTCTGCTGCGGCAGCTTCGGTTCCCGT
>CACYCR010000156.1 GCA_902772935.1 Oscillospiraceae bacterium | reverse complement strand
CGTTATAGTCATGCGGAAACAGCAGGGACAAGCCGATCAAAATCGCACCGCCGACCGCTGCACGCAAAAACGAATTTTTGAACAGCTTTTCTGCGCCTTTGTGCGTAAAGCTCATCAGCAGACAGAACAAAATGCTCAGTCCGGCGCAGAGCGCAGCGAGGCCGGCAACCTTCAAAAACGGCATTACACCGTACTGTGGCATCTGCACCGCGGAAAACGCCACCGATTCCATATGGAACAGCAGCGAAATGCCGAAGGCAATCAGTGCGGAAATCAGGCAGGGGATGATGCCAGAATAATATACAACGCCGACGGAAATGACTTCCATTGCAAAAGCGGTTGCTGTCATCGGCGTACCGAAAAGCGCGGAAAAGACGGCACTCATGCCGCTGAGCGTGACAAGGTGCATATCTTTTTCATCCAGGTGGAAGATCCGGCCGATCTGTGCGCCGATGCTGCCGCCGAGCTGCAGCGCTGCGCCTTCACGGCCGGCGGAACCGCCGCAAAGATGCGTAATGACGGTGCTGACGAAAATCAACGGCGCCAAAAGAATCGGAACGCTGGTTTTGGAACGCACGGAGTCGATCACTTCGTCTGTGCCTTTGTTTTCAAGTTTTGCCAGTTTGTAAAGGCCTGCAATCAGTACGCCGCCGACCGGCAGCAGATATAACAGCCAGATGTGCTGCTCCCGCAGCGCGGTGACTTTTTCCACGCTCAGATGGAATGCGACGCCGACCAGTCCGCCGACAGTGCCGACAATGCCGGCAATCAGAATCCAGCGTAAAAGTGTTCGCAGATAGCCGAGCGCACGGCTCCAGTTGTATTTAAATGATTCCATAATTTCATCTCCGACTATGTATCATAGCATGTTTTGACAGGAATTGCAAGGCAAAAGGCATATGTGAAAAGGGTTTCACCGTCAGTTTGCGGGATGTTTCAGCATTGTTTCGGACAGGCTTTTTGGAAAAGCGAAAAAATATTTGCGATTGTGGGTTGAATCAACCGCGGTTTTGTGGTATGATTTAAAAAGATACGTATATCGGCGAATGCTGAAAAACCGAGACTATTAAAGATTTGAGGAATGCTGTATGGAAGATTCGACACGTTTATTTCGTAAGGCTGCGTTCGGCGGCTTCAACAAAGACGATGTGATGGATTACATCGAAAGTATGAAGCGCGAGTTCTTCAACTACAAGACAAAGGTCGAACAGACGATTCAGGAGTTGAACGAAAAGCTTGCGGCGCTGGAAGCTGCAGACGATGATATGACGACGGCGCAAGCACAGCCGGCTGCTGATAACGAGAGCAGTGCGGTACTGGATATCCATGCGGCAACGGATCATCTCAAACAGGTGGCGGATGAGCTTTGCAGCAATCTGAGCCGCCTGATCAGCCGGATCTCTCCGTCTGACGATATTGTCGAACCTGTTGAAACTGCGGAACCGGAAACTGCAGATGAAGCAGAACAAGACGCTGTTGCGCAGGTGCTTTCTAAACTCTATGCCGCGCCGGAACCGCCGCACACTGCAGATGCGAGCGCACCGAAGACGCAGCGTTCCATGATTGCTTCGGTTTTGCCGAGCTATCTGTTCGAGGATTAAGCAGGCCGATCGAAAGTCCATCAGTTGTTACCAAAGAAAAACCCGTCCGTTCGTTTGGTTTCAGCGAAAGGGCGGGCATGTCGTTCCAACGGAAAGGAAGTGTGATCATGCGTCAAAAAAAATCTTCTCTTCTGCGGTTCTCCTTTTGTTTTCTGCTTTGCGTAATGCTTGTTTTCACATTATTTACCCCGGCTTATGGCACAGACAGCTTTGAAACCTCCATTGCCGCCTTCCCGGAAAGCTACCGGGTTTTGCTGCGTGAACTGCACGCGGCACACCCGACATGGGAATTCCGAGCAATGAAAACCGGTCTGGACTGGGATAAGGCCGTCAGTGCGGAACAGGCAAACAACAATTCCCTGGTTCCCGCGTCCACAAGCTACGCGAACATTTTCAAGAGCAAAGCGATCGGCGACTACAACTATAACTCTGATTATTATATCCAGAAAGACGGCGGCTTTGTCAACGCCAATAAGTATGCGGTGTCCTTCTTTATGGATCCGCGCAACTTCTTGAACGAAGAGAATATTTTCCAGTTTGAAGATCTGAGCTTTGACAAATCCTTCGACGTCAATGCGGTTGAGGTGATCTTGTCCGGGACGTTTATGTACAAGAAAAAGATCTCCTATCTCAACAAAAACGGCGAAACGGTCAGCACGGACGAGACCTATGCCGAAGTGATTTATCTTGCGGGAAAAACCTACAATGTCAACCCCTGCTATCTTGCGTCAAAGATCCGCAGTGAGATCGGCAGCACGCCCAGCGGCAGCGTTTCCGGCCGAAACGGCAGCTATCCCGGTATCTATAATTTCTACAATATCGGCGCTACGGACGGGTCGGGCGCTATTACGCGCGGTCTTGCGTATGCCGCAGGCAGCGGCAGTTACGGGCGGCCGTGGAATTCACCGCGCAAATCTATTCTCGGCGGCGCGCAGTTTATTGCCGATACCTATATTGCCAAAGGACAGCACACGGGATATCTGCAGCGGTTCAACGTCAACCCGAAAAGCAGTTATCCGATCTATAACCACCAATATATGACGAATGTGGTGGGCGCTACCGTACAGGGGTACACCAATTATCGTTCGTATCTTTCCATCGGCTTGCTCAACAACCGCTTTGTCTTTTCGATTCCCATCTATGAAAACATGACCGGAGCAAAAGACAACTCCGGTACTCTCACGCTCGCAGATGCCGCTGACCAGAAAGCGGTGATGTCACTGACCATGAACACCAATGTCCGTTCAGGACCCTCCGTGAACCATGACACCATTGGCGTTCAGCTTTCACCGGGCGACACCGTCACAATCCTTGATGAGCGAAAAACGGATTCCCGGTACTATGACAGCATCCTGCGGTACCCGAACTGGTACTATGTGAAGTTCACCAAAAATGGACAATCCTATAAAGGCTGGGTTTCCGCTGGCTTTTTCACGCTGAAAACAACAAAGACCGTCGGCCTTGGCACGTATACCCCGGTGACGGCAAGCACGAACAGCAACCTGAAGTTCAAATATGTGTCCATGGATGCGCGCTATGCGACGATCGAGAACGAAACGAAGATCAAGTTCCTTGCGGAAGGCACGGTCAATATTCTGGCCTATGACTCCACCGGACGTTATGCGGTGGTTCGGTATGTGGTCTCCAAAAATGTTCAGAATGTCAATGTTGTGCCGCCGGGCAACTTCAGCGTCAGCAATACGTCGGCGAGCGGTTTTACACTGCGCTGGTCAGCAGTCAACGGCGTCAGCGGCTACCGGGTCTATCTTTTTGACACGGAAAAAGGCAACTTCCAGCCATACGCGACGACGACCAAAACGGCCTATACTTTCACAGGTCTGCAGGCGGGTACCATTTATCAGATCAAGCTGAAGTCCTATAAAAAATCCGGCGGAAAGACCCTTTGGAGCGAAGCCTCCGGTTTGCTGCGAACAGCAACGACGCCGCCGACGCCGAAGACCATCAAGCAAAGCGATTCGTTTTCCAATTCGCTTTCTCTGAAGTGGTCAGCGGTCAGCAACGCGTCGTATTATGAGCTGTATCAATATATGAACGGCGCATACAAAAAAGTGCTGCATTGCCACACAAACAGCACAAGTGTCTCCGCGCTTTCGCCGGCAACGGCGTATCAATTCAAGGTATGCACGGTGATTTCCATTGACGGCACGGTTTACCGCAGCGCCCAGTCAGCGGTGTTTTCCGCGCGGACAGGCCCTGCAACCGTGCAGACGGTCTCACAAAGCAGCACATCCTCCGTGAAGTATACATTGACATGGTCCTCAGTGCCGGGCGCGGACGGTTACAAGGTCTATCGGATGAACAACAAGACCTATCGCTATGAACTGCTTGGTGTGACCAAGAACAAGAAAACAAAATACGCAATCAAGAATCTGTCGCCCGGTCAGGTTGACGTCTATGCTGTAAAGCCTTATCAGAAGCTGAACGGCAATACATATTACGGTTCGCTGAGTGAAGAATTCCTTGCAGTGACGGCGCCTGCAAAGGTGAAAGGGCTCAAACAGACCGGAGCGACCAACGTGCTGGTGACACTGGCGTGGGCGGCTGCTGAGAACGCAAGCGGCTACGGCGTGTTCCAGAAGCAGGCCGACGGCAGCTTCAAAAAGATTGCAACCGTCGCGTCCAACAGCGCAAGGATCAGTATGCCGGCGAAGAGCAGCGCCAACTATCGTGTGCGCGCGTTTATCCGCTCGGGCGAAGCGGTTTTCTGGGGCGCCTACAGCAATGAGATCACGGCAAAGGTCAATCAATAACCAATCATTTTAGTTTCAACATAGAAAGCGAGATGCCAGATCATGGACAAAGGAAAGTTTTATATCACTACGGCGATTGCCTATACGTCGCGCAAACCGCACATCGGCAACAGCTATGAAATCGTGCTGACGGACGCGATCGCCCGCTATAAACGCTTGCAGGGCTACGACGTATTTTTCCTGACCGGTACCGATGAACACGGACAGAAAATTGACGAATACGCGAAAGCCGCAGGCATCAGCCCGAAGGAATATGTGGACAAGGTCGCGGGTGAGATTCGCGCCATCTGCGACCGCCTGAACACGACGTACGACAAATTCATCCGGACCACGGACGCTGATCATGAGCGTGTTGTGCAGAAAATATTCGCCAAACTGTATGAAAAGGGCGATATCTATAAAAGCGAATATGAGGGCATGTATTGCACGCCGTGCGAATCGTTCTGGACACCGTCGCAGCTTGTGGACGGCAAATGCCCGGATTGCGGACAGGAGTGCCACCCGGCGAAGGAAGAGGCATATTTTCTGCGTCTTTCCAAATATCAGAAGCAGCTTGAGGAATACATCGAACAGAACGAGAACTTCATTTATCCCGAAAGCCGCAAAAAAGAAATGCTCAACAATTTCATCCGGCCGGGTCTGCAGGATCTGTGCGTATCGCGGACCTCTTTCAAATGGGGCATTCCCGTGACGTTCGATCCCGACCATGTGATCTATGTCTGGATTGATGCGCTTTCAAACTATATCACCGCCCTCGGTTATGACCCGGACGGCAGCAGCGACCGGTATAAAAAATACTGGCCGGCGGATGTGCATATCATCGGCAAGGACATTGTCCGGTTCCATACGATCTACTGGCCGATCATTCTGATGGCACTCGGTGAGCCGCTCCCGAAACAGGTCTACGGGCATCCGTGGCTGCTCTTCGGTGAGGATAAAATGTCCAAATCCAAAGGCAACGTGATTTATGCCGACGATCTGTGCGATTTGCTCGGCGTGGACGCCGTGCGGTATTATCTGCTCTCCGAGATGCCGCACGCGAATGACGGTTCGATCACTTACAGCACGATCATCGAACGCTATAACAGCGACCTTGCGAACACGCTCGGCAACCTTGTCAACCGGACCATCGCCATGACACAGAAGTATTTCGGCGGCGTGCTGCCGGTCAATGACGTCGCGGATGATGCATTTGACGCCGCGCTCAAAGAAGCCGCGCTGCTGACGGTGCAGAAGGTGGATGAAAACATCTCGACCTATCATATCGCCGATGCGGTTGACGCCGTGATGAACTTTGCGAAGATGTGCAACAAATACATCGACCAGACGATGCCGTGGTCGCTCGCAAAATGCGAAGGCCAAAAAGGAAGACTGTCCACCGTGCTTTATAATCTCACGGAAAGCATCCGCTTCCTCGCGGTACTGCTGACGGCGTTCATGCCCGACACGGCAAAGGCCATCGGTGCGCAGATCAACTGTGATCTGCTGACGTATGATTCGCTGTCCGCGTTCGGCGTTTATCCGCTGAACAATCCGGTCGGTACGCCGACGCCGCTCTTCGCACGCATTGACGCGGAAAAGATGATGGCCGAGATCGAAGAAAAACAAAAGGCAGCCGCTGCCAAAGAAAAGAAGTTTTCCGAGATCGAAGGTGTTGCGCAGATTTCGATCGACGATTTTGCAAAGGTCGACCTGCGGGTTGCACAGATTACGGACTGCGTTCCGGTCAAGCGCGCCAAAAAGTTGTTGCAGCTGACACTTGACGACGGCACCGAAAAACCCAGAACAGTTGCCTCTGGCATTGCAAAATGGTATAAACCGGAAGATCTCATCGGCAGACAGGTTATCGTTGTCTCGAATCTCAAGCCTGCTGTGCTTTGCGGTGTGGAGAGCTGCGGCATGATCCTTGCTGCAGATGCCGGCGACGACAATGTGAAAGTCGTCTTTGTCGACGGTATGCCGAATGGCGCGAAGGTCCGATGAAGATCCAAGGCATTTTTGACACGCATGCCCATTATGATGACGCGCAGTTTGATGCGGACCGGGAAGAACTGCTGTCTGCGCTGCCGGAAAACGGTGTCTGCGGTGTTATTAACTGCGGCTGCACAGTAGCTTCCTCCAAAGCGGCGCTTGCACTCAGTGCGGCCTATCCGTTCATGTATTGCGCGCTCGGGATCCACCCGGAAGAACTGTCAGGCGTAACCGATGCGGACTTTACCGCGCTGGAACCGCTTTATGCGCAAAAAAAGGTGGTTGCCGTCGGCGAGATCGGGTTGGATTATCATTGGGACACGGTGCCGCATGCGGTGCAGATCGCAGCGTTTGAACGGCAGATCCTGCTGGCAAACAACCTGCACCTGCCGGTCATTATCCATGACCGTGAGGCACACGCCGATACCTTTGCGCTGCTGCGAAAGCACCGCCCGCAAGGCGTCCTGCACTGCTTTTCCGGCAGTGCGGAGCTGGCAAAGGAAGCGTTGTCGCTGGGGTTGTATATCGGACTCGGCGGTGCGGTAACCTTCAAGAACGCGCGAAAACCCGTGGAGGTTGCTGCAATGCTGCCGAAAGACCGGCTGCTGCTGGAAACAGACTGCCCGTACATGGCGCCCGTGCCGTTCCGCGGAAAACGCAATGACTCTTCCCTGATCGCGTTCGTTGCCGAAAAGCTTGCCGAAGTGCGCGGCGAGGATGCACAGGCGCTTGTTGATCAATGCCGGGCAAATGCAATGCGGCTGTTTCAGATTGAAGGCGAATAAAAACGCAATTGGAAACGAACCATCACGAACAAACAAAAAAATCTCCCATGGGTATCCACGGGAGATTCTTTTTTGTGCGTTAAAGCTGCATAGCTTTCTTGAACGCGTCGTGTACCGCATGGCCGATGGTGCCGCCGCGGTCCGCATCGCCGACAACAACGGCTTTGATGCCGCGCAGTTCCAATTGCGGTGCAAGCGCATTGTTCGGGCGGACGCCCATGGCAAGGACGACACAATCCGTCGGCAAAAAGCTGCGGCGTTTCGTCTTTTGGTCGATGATGGTGATATGATCGTCCGCAATGGCGGAAAGTGCCGTGTTGAGCAGGAACTTTGTTCCGTACGGTTTGATGCGGCTCATCGAGTCATCCACAAACTGGAACCATGCGCCGGGCGCGATTTCCTTTGCCATTTCGATGACCGTGACGTCGTTTCCGCTTTCATTCAGCGCTTCCGTCGTCTCAAGTCCGGTCAGACCGCTGCCGATGACGGCGACTTTCTTTCCGGTCAGCGTGACCTCTTTGTTAAGTATCTGCGGTGCCGTGAACACGTTGTCCATTGCAATACCGGGAATGCTGCGTGGCCGGACCGGTGTACCGCCGGTGGCAATGACCACCGCATATGGTGCGCGGTGCTCGAGTTCGTCTGCCGTGGCGTCCACACCGTATTCGAACGCAACGCCGAGATCGGTGGCTTCCGTTGTCAGATCTTCGACCGCCCAGTGGAGTTTATCTTTGTGCGGGCCTGCGGCGGCGGTGTTGACCTGACCGCCGGGCACAGATTCTTTTTCAAGAATCGTGACTTTGAAGCCGCGGCGGGCGAGCGTGATTGCTGCGGAGAGACCTGCGACGCCGGCACCGATGACAAGAACCGTTCTGCCTTTGCCGACATCCGGCATTTCCGCATATTCTTTTTCAATACCGATGGCCGGATTCAGCGCGCATTCACCGACGCCGCCAACCGTTGCGTTCGCGATGAACGATTTGATGCAGTGCAGGCAGCCGATGCAGCGGCGGATTTTTTCCGGATGTCCCTCCTGCGCTTTCTTTGCCCATTCGGGATCGCAGATAAAGGTACGCGCAGAGCCGATGAAATCCTGATAGCCTTCTTCCAATTGCCGTTCCGCTTGCTCGGGGGAGCGGATGAAATTCGCTGCGATGACCGGGATCTTGACGGTTTCCTTGATGGCTTTGGCAAGATAGGCACGCCAGCCGGGTTCAAAGGAGGTCGGTTCCAGCCAGTAGTTATAAGCATCGTAGCAGGCGGAGGATACATTGATCGCGTCTACACCAAGGTCTTCAAGGCATTTTGCAATTTTTTTGCCGGTTTCCAGGCCATAGCCTTTGCCGGGCTGTCCGATGCGGTCATACATTTCATCCGCGCAAAGACGTACAATCAACGGATAGTTTCTGCCGCAGCGCTGACGGATGCCCATAATGATTTCGGTGATAAAGCGCATCCGGTTTTCAAAGGAGCCGCCGTATTCATCGGTACGGTGATTCGTGTTCGGGCTGAGGAACTGCTGCAGGATGTAGCCGTGGGTTGCGTGTAATTCCACACAGTCTACGCCGGCCCGCTGACAGCGGACTGCGGCGTTGATGAAATCGTTGCGCAGATTCTGTACTGCGCGGTGACTCATCGCATGGATTCGTGTTGCACCATGAGCGCTGAGCTCACATTTTGACGGCGCCTGTACGGACTGACAGATCTTCTTTTGCTCCAGATCCATCAGAATCGGCGCCACTTTAAACATCGCGTTCATGAAGGACGGCACACGCTTTTCAATCGGGATTACCAGCGGCAGCGTGTTGATGGCGCTGGCATATCCCTGCCGTCCGGGATGGTGCAGCTGAATGCCGAGTTTTGCGCCGGCGGCATGGATGCGTTCCACCATTTCACGCATTGGCTCGATCTGCCAGTCGTGTGCCATGGACAGCTGCGAGAATGTGGATGCGGCGCCCATATCGTTGACGCGGCAAATGCCCGGAATGATGAGGCCGACGCCGCCTTTGGCACGCGCTTCAAAATAACGGATCATTTTTTCGGTCGGGCAGCCGTTTGCCTGACCGAGACTGAATTCTGCGGCGGTCATAACAATGCGGTTCTTCACGGTCATACTGCCGATGTTCATCGGGGAAAACATCAGATCAAACATGGTTGGTTCCTCATTTCTTCAAAACTTTTTCTGCGGCTTTTTTGCCTTTTTCAACAGCGTCTTCCACAACGTCTTTACCGGTGACGACCGCGTCTTTGCCGAGGTCGATCAGTTTTTGCTTGAAACGGTTCAGCTTTGCGGTCTCAAGACCCCAGTAGACTGTGCGAATCGGCGGGCAGACGCCCATGAGAACCTTTGAAAGTGCAAAGAGCGGGTTCGGGGAAACGAACTTTTTGCCGCTCTCGATGCCGGCGACCATTTTGCGGGCGACGACGTCGGGCTGCTGCACGGGGAATGGCTTTTCAAATTCCACCGGATTTGCAACGCGGAAGAAGTTTGTGTCGGTTGCAACCGGGTACAGGCAAGTGATCTGCAGGTTCTTCGGCGCTTCGAGGCGGATGGCCTGCTGGAAGCCCTGCAGACCGAATTTGCTTGCGCTGTAGATTGCGTAGCCGGGCATGGCCATCTGGCCGATGGCACTGACCGTGATGGCGAGGATGCCGCTGCGGCCGTTCAGATGGTGGATGTATTTGGCATAGGTATAGATCGGGGAAAGGGTGTTCGTGTCAAACATTTTTTTAACGCGGTCCCAGTCTTCATAATTATATTCTTCATAATAGGGGAATCCGGCGTTTGCGTAAAAGATGTCGATCTTCTTTCCTTCAAAGACCTCCTGCGCTTTTTCAAAAACGGCATCTACGCCTTTGTCGGAGCTGATGTCCATATTGAAGGGGATGACATTTT
This sequence comes from Oscillospiraceae bacterium, assembly GCA_902772935.1. Lineage (GTDB taxonomy): Bacteria > Bacillota > Clostridia > Oscillospirales > Acutalibacteraceae > UBA6857. The sequence continues at coordinate 19,093 of CACYCR010000156.1, read as the reverse complement.
CCGCGTAGGTTTTCAAAAGCTGTTCCGCATGGCGGGAAACGGCGAGTATTTTGTTGGTGCCGTCTTTTGCAAGAAGGCGCAGCACTTCAAAGCCGATGCCGCTGGATGCGCCGGTGAGGACAATATTTTTATTCTGGATCATAGTTTTTCATCCTTTCAATGATTGTGTCTTGGAAAATCGGCGACAAGTTTTGCAGAAAACCGACAGCCGAGCCCCATATTCCATTATGTTAACTATACCATATCCTTTGGATTGTGTCAACAGTTTCGACGCTGTAGGCAGCCTTTGCTTTGTTGAAATCAAACAAAAAGAGCAGGTTGAGGGAAGAGCGTTCAGTACGTAAAAAACAACGAAGTAAGGTGGCAGCCTTGCTTCGTTGTTGTCCCTTGCGCTTTTAAATAAACGGTCAGTTTCACGGTGTCTCAGCGTTTGTCCAGAACGCGTAAGGTGTCGCCGCAATCCTCCAGTCGGAAGAACACAGGCCGCTCTGCGCCGGTCTGATTCGGAATGTGATACGTCAGCCAAAGCTGCTTGTCGTCCCGGAAGATCATGCCGTGTCCGCCGTCTTCGCAAAGCAGCGGCGGCAGATGTGTGAACGAGGTACTGAGTGTTCCGTCCGCAAAGCGTACAAGACACTGGGCGTATTTGCCTTCGATGAAGGTGGACCACAGCAGCAGTAATTCACCGGATTTGGTGCGGTATAAAAACGGACCGTCGGTGATGAAGTGCTTTTCGGGGTTGTATTCGTCTGCAAAGAACGGGTCGGATGCTTTGAACAGCGTTGTAATAGGACCCTCGATTGCTGTCAAATCGGCGTTCAGCCGGGCGTAGCAGACGGTGCCGTCGATGATCTGCGTGTGTTCATGACAGAACACCAGATACGGCGTGCCGTTCGGGTCGATATAAAGTGTACCGTCCAAGCATTCCCAATCCGGCGGTGTCAGTGCAGTGGGACTGTTCGGCACAAAAGGACCTTCCGGTCGGTCAGCCACCAGCGAAAACGTGCCGCGCAAACCGTTCTCCCGGGTAAATGTTGCAAACAGATAGTATCTGTTTTTGAACTTATGTACCTCCGGCGCCCAGTTGACCTCGCGGTTCATTCCGTATGCTTCGGAATCAAAACAGGCGATCGGGTCGCTCCAGTTCACAAGGTCGTCGGACACATAAACGTCAAAACCGGCGACGCTGCGGCCGAAGTTTTTTGCGCGGGTACCGTAGAGATAATACGTACCGTTTTCGAACAGCACAAAAGGATCACGAATGTTGATATCTTCTTTTTTCAAAAAATCACCTTCTGAAAATAATTTGAAAATGTGAGAAATAGGGGTGGATTTTTTGTGCGTCCTTCGCTATAATGAAAGAAAGATATATTCCGATTGCCGGAAGGAGGCAACAAAAATGAAACAAAGTTGGAAACGCATCGCGTCGTTCTGTCTTGCCATGTTGCTGTGTGTGAGTTGTTTTGGCATTTGCGGTGCAGCGAACAGCGGCATTGCCGACAAGGATTTTCTGCATACAGAAGGGGAGCGCATTGTCAATGCCGCCGGTGAAACCGTTGTTCTGCGCGGTACCAATTTCGGCGGCTGGGGCATTATGGAGGACTGGTTCTGTCCGTATACGTCACCTGCCGGTGAGGATATCATGATTGAAACGCTGCAGTCGCGTTTCGGCGTGGAAGAAACCCACCGCCTGATGCAGCACTACCGCAGCAACTGGATCACGGAGCAGGACTTTCAGAACGTCGCCGCGATGGGCATGAATGCCGTCCGTCTGCCGATCTGGTACCGCAATTTCCAAAGTGACGACAACGGCACCTGGTACCGTGATAACAACGGTGCCATTGACTGGCACGAACTGGATACAGTCGTTGCGCTTTGCAAACAGTACGGGCTGTATCTCATCATCGACCTGCACGGTCTGCCGGGATATCAGAACGATTACGACCACTGCGGAAAATCAAAATCCATGAGTCTGTTTGCCAATACGCCGCAGGCAGCGCGTTACCGCGAAGTGGTTAAGGATTTCTGGGTGACGCTTGCCGCCCGGTACAAAGATGAACCGGCGGTTGCCATGTATGATCTGATGAACGAACCGCTCGGCACCAACATTACGATTGATAAAAGCTACCAGAAAGTGTTCTTTGATTTCTCCGATGAGCTCTACCGCGCCATCCGCGCAGTGGACGCACGGCATATCATCAGCATGGAAGCGATCTGGTCGCCGGACGCGATTCCCGGGCCGGACGTTTACGGCTGGGAGAATATTGTCTATCAGGAACACCTTTATGATGTAACTAACCCGACAATATTACGCAAGGCGAATGAGATCCGCAAGGCAAACTACAACGCGCCGTTCCTGATCGGTGAATTTTATCCACGCGGCCTGACGTCTTTCAGTTATCTGTTTTCCATCTTCAATCAGCGCGGTCTGAGTTGGACAACATGGACCTACAAGGGCGCCGGCAAAAATGCGGAACAATCGCCTTGGTTCCTGTACGGTTCATCGAGTATTGAAAAGGTCGATTTTGAAAATGACAGCTATGAAACGTTGTGGAACAAGTTCGGCGACGTTCTGCGTACCGACGGCGACGCGTTTCAGAAAACGGCGTTCGCGGATTATGTGCAGAACTTTGTTCACGGCGAAGTGGACAAAGCGTCGCTGTACTCCTTTGGCGCTGTGGAAACGCGCGGCAGCCTGAATGAGCGGCTGGCACTGTTCTCCGACAAGCTGCATGCGATTTATACGACAATCCTCGACTGGCTGCGCAAGTTGAAAACAGGCGATCTGCTGTAAGAATCAGCGCTGCCACACCCTTCAACATATCCAATAAAAATCAAGAGAAACACGCAGCCACAAATGTGGCTGCGTGTTTATGCGTTAAATTATTCTGCGCAGTTTGCTTCAAGTGTATCGAGCTCTTCGCGCAGGACCTTCGGCAGTCTGTCGCCGAATTTGGCATAAAACTCCTCGATGCCCTTGGTGTCTTCGAGCCAGCGCTTCTTGTCCACGTCGAGGATGGAACGAAGAGATTCGAGCGAGACTTCGTCTTCGATGCCTTCCAGGTTGATATCCTCGGCATACGGCAGGTAACCGATAGCAGTTTCCTGTGCATCGACTTTACCTTCGCAGCGCTTCAGAATCCATTCAAGTACGCGCAGGTTGTCGCCGAAGCCCGGCCACATGAATTCGTCGTTGTCGTTCTTGCGGAACCAGTTGACGTTGAAGATCTTCGGTGCTTTTTCCGGATCAAGGCCTGCACCGATGTCAATCCAATGCTGCCAGTAATCTGCCATATTGTAGCCGCAGAACGGCAGCATGGCCATCGGGTCACGGCGGACAACGCCGACGGCACCCGTTGCGGCAGCGGTGGTTTCAGACGCCATGATGGAGCCGACGAACACGCCATGGTTCCAATCGCGGGATTGATAGACCAGCGGCGCGAGCTTTGCACGGCGGCCGCCGAAGACGAACGCGCTGATGGGCACGCCCTGCGGGTTTTCAAACTCAGAAGACAGGCACGGGCAGTTCACTGCCGGCGCGGTGAAACGGGAGTTCGGGTTTGCACCCGGGCGGTCAGTGTCGACCTTGCCGTTCCAGGGCTTGCCGGTCCAGTCGATTGCATTTTCGGGCGGGTTCTTGTCAAGACGCTCCCACCAGACGGTGTTGTCATCCAGATTGTGGCAGACATTGGTGAAAATGGCGCCCTTCTTCGTTGAGAGCAGTGCGTTCGGGTTGGATTTCATGTTGGTGCCCGGTGCAACGCCGAAGAAGCCGTTTTCGGGGTTGATCGCGTACAGACGGCCGTCCGGTCCTTTGCGGATCCAAGCGATGTCATCGCCGACGGTCCAGACCTTGTAGCCCTTTGCTTTGTAGCCTTCGGGCGGGATCATCATGGCGAGGTTGGTCTTGCCGCAGGCAGAGGGGAACGCAGCGCAGACGTATTTGATTTCGCCCTGCGGATTCTCAACGCCGAGGATGAGCATATGTTCAGCCTGCCAGCCTTCCATCTTGCCCTGATAGGACGCGATGCGAAGCGCAAAGCACTTTTTGCCGAGCAACACGTTTCCGCCGTAACCGGAGTTGACGGAGATGATCGTGTTGTCCTGCGGGAACTGGCAGATGTAACGCTTTTCTGCGTCGATGTCACACTTGCAGTGCAGACCGCGGACCCAGTCGTCGCTGTCACCCAGGCAATCAAGCACGTTGAAGCCGACGCGGGTCATGATGAGCATGTTCAGTACGACGTAGATGGAGTCGGTAAGCTCGATGCCGGCTTTGGAGAACGGAGAACCGACAGGGCCCATGGAGTAGGGGATGATGTAGGCGGTTCTGCCCTTATAGGAATCCTTCGCGATGTCATAGAGCATTTCATAGCATTTCGCGGGGTCCATCCAATGGTTTGTCGGGCCGGCCTCTTCTTCGGTCGGGGTACAGATGAAGGTTCTCGCTTCGACGCGGGCAACGTCGTTGACGGCGGTGCGGTGCAGATAGCAATCCGGAAGAAGTTCCTGGTTGAGTTTGATCATTTCGCCGGTGGAGCAGGCTTCCGCACGCAGCGCTTCGGTCTGTTCTTTGCTGCCGTCGATCCAGACGACTTTGTCGGGCTTGACAAGGTTGAGCTTATCTTCAAGCCAGGCGAGAATGGTGGGGTTTTTGGTCGGTGCGTTGTTGAGCATGGTGATCTTCCTTTCTGAGTGACATTTTGATCAAGCAGCGGTCGGCAACCGGACAGGTCCTTGCACGACAGTTCCAATTTTCTCCACACTACTGTAGTCTTTTTTATTATACAGTTTTTTTCGTATTTTGCAAGCCAATTCGCAATTTATTCAAAAAAAGTTTGCTTGATACCACCCGGCGTATGTTGTGTTTTTTGACGGAAGGTGATATAATCAAACGGAGGGAGAGTATGCACGTACCGATTCTGGTTGTCCTCTTTGCCGTGCCGGGTGTTTTATGCTTTGCAACGATGATTGCGACGCTGCTTTGCCCACACCGGGAAACGCCGGGGCGTGTCGTCTGGCCGGCATGGGTCGGGCGTCTGTTCGGCGGCGCCGGGCTCGGCGTTTGCACGCTCGGTGTTTTGGCCGCAGTACAGGGCGAGCCGCTGCTGACCTGCGGTTTGGCACTTTGCCTGACGTATGCTTTTGCGTTCGGCTGTCTTTCCTATCTGAATACGCGCATCGATTACGATGCTGCCGGCTTTACCCGCCGCAATTGGTGCGGCAAAACCAGACGCTATTCGTATGTGGATTTGACCGGCAAAACACAATTGCCGCCGACGCGTTTTTCCTTTCGGAAGCGAAGTGTCAATTTATGGTTTGGAAAACACAAGGTTACGGTGGATGCTTATCTGCTGGGCAAAAAGGCGTTTCTGAAACAGATCAACGCCGCGTGCGACGGCGTACCGAACCGTCCGTACCGGGATTTGCTGTTTCACGGACACATCGACGACCCGTATCCCATTATCGTTTTCGATGTGTTGTTTTTAGCGCTTTTCCTCGGCATGATCGTTTTTGCCGCTGCGGAATTCCATGCGTCGCAAAACGCCGAGGATACGCAGCTGCGGCTGTCGTTTCAATCCGTGGAAGAAGACGGCAAAACATTGACGTTGTATGGGGACGATAACACCTGCTTTCGGTTATATGCCTATCGGAAGCGGCTGCACGACGCGGACACATTTTTGCGGGCGGCGCAGCAGGGAGAAGTCTTTGATGTCACGGCGCAGCCTGCGCGGCACGGCAAAGAACCGTTCTTTGTCCTGTGCGCAGTACAGGCGGCAAACGGAACGGTGTATCTCACTAGGGCGGAAAGTGATGCCGCGGCGCTGACAAGCCGGAACCAGCTTGTTGCAGTTTTTGCGGCATTGACGGTTCTCTGGCTGCTGATGATTGCCTTGCAGTTTATCGCAGGGCGTCATCCGGCACGATATCCGCGCCTGGCACGAATGCTTTTCAAGAAAGAAGCGATTCATGAATAAAAAAGAAGTACGATGCGCACAAGAACATCGTACTTTTGTTTATGGTTTACCTATTTTGTCGGGCTTACAGCACCCGGTCCAGATACGCCGCAATATCAAACGGATCCAGAACACTGTCTTTGCGCAGATAGAGCGGATGATGCGGATGGCCCTTTTTGCTGATCGCGCCGCTGGTGTACCATTGTGCGCCGTGTTGTGTGCCGAGGCGCATCATGTCTTTGAGGCAGTCTTTGAGGTAACCGCGCTTTTCCACGAGGTTGCCCCACGCCGCCCAAATGGCAGGCGCGCCTTCTTTTTGCAGGGAAAGAACATAGTCGAATGCCTCCATGTTTTCCAGATGCAGTTTTGTGTTGCAGACCAGGTCCATATCGTCCGGACGTGTGGCACGCTGGGCGTAGACGTTGAACATGATAAAGCTGTCAAAACCGTTGTGGTGCGCAATGCGCTCCACGGATTTCAGCGTATTGTCCAGGTCATCCGGTGCTGCGGTGGAAGGATTGATGCCGATGCAGATCAGCGGTTGCTTTCCCGTGGTGCCGAGAATGTACCGGTAGTCTGCGTAATGGTGCGGAACATAGAGCCATTTTGTCACGTCGTAATCCGGCTGCGGCTGCAGCGCGGCGGCGTGTGCGTCCGCAAACGATTCGATTATAAGAGACTGACTTTCACCGCTTGGAATGTGCATATCGTTCTCTCCTTGCTTGACTGCTTTTTCGTTATTATACCAGCTTTAACAGCACACTTTTTTCTAAATTGTAAAAATTATCGGAAGGCTTGTATTTTTTTCCGTTTCTTGCTATGATGATAGACGAAGAGATTTGGAGGTGCTATTATGAAAGCTGTAAAAAAGATAATATGTTTATGTCTGGCACTCTTGTTGCTCGGTACGATTCCGGCACTGTGTGCCTCTGCGGCACAAACGCCGGCAGCACCACAGAAACTGAAAGGCGTTTGCATGGACGGTGCGCTTGCACTGGTCTGGAGCCGGGTGCGCGGCGCAGACGGTTATGTGCTGTTAAAACAGGCGGCAGACGGTTCTTGGGTGTATAAAAACAGGGGGAAGCCGACAGCGACATCTTTTGTGGACAAAAAAGTGAAAAACGGCGGCACCTATTCCTATCGTGTCTTTGCGGTGAAGAACGGAAAGCAAAGCGCGGCAACACCGCTGCAGATGACTTATCTTGCGGCGCCGCAGATCAAATCCTTTACAAACCGCGAAAACGGCATTGCACTTCGCTGGAAGAATTACACCACGGCCAAACAATATTTGCTTTATCGAAAGACTTCCGGCGGGCAGTGGAGCAGCCTTGCAATTCTGCCGCGCGGAACAACGACCTATCTTGACAAAAACGTGCAGCCCGGCGTCAAATACATTTATACGCTGCGGCAGGCTTCCGGCGGCGTTTCCAGCGCTTATTATGCTGCTGGGTTCCGGCATGTGTTTGTTTCAAAGGTGATCGGTGTCAGCGTAAAGAATTCGCCTGCGGGTGTTCTGCTGCGGTGGCGCGGTGTCAAAGAGGCAAAGCAGTATGAGATTCTGCGTAAAGTGCCGGGCGGCAAATGGGCGCTCATCAAAACGGTCGGCGCAAAGGCGGCGCAGTTCACGGATGCAAATGCGCCCTTCGGCAAGCAGTGCAGCTATCTTGTCCGGGCGATCCGACCGAACAATCGCGGCGCGAACAGCACGGCTGCGCGGCTGTACGCCGTGAACCCGAAAAAGCCGATGGTCGCGGTCACATATGATGACGGTCCCTATCGTCCACGAACCAATCAGATCCTGGATGTCCTGCAGAAGTACAACGCTCGTGCGACGTTCTTTGTGGTCGGCAACCGCCTGACGACATACAGCGATTGTTTGCAGCGGGAAGCTGCGCTCGGCTGTGAAATCGGCTGTCACACCTATAATCATACCACGCTGTCTTCGGCGTCGAACGAAACGATTCAATCCGAAATCAGTCGCACCAACGCATTGATCAAGCAGTACAGCGGACAGACTGTGCGGTTGGTACGTGCGCCCGGCGGTGCGATCAACAGCCGGGTACAGAACGTGGTCGGCTATCCGCTGATCCAGTGGTCGGTTGATACGCGCGACTGGGAGAACCGCAGCGTCAGCAAGACCACAGCGAATGTCAAAAGCCATGTGCGTGACGGATCGATCATCCTGATGCATGATATTCATGCGTCGACCGCGAGCGCCGCGGAAGGAATCGTTTCCTGGCTTACCGCGCAGGGCTACCAGCTTGTTACGGTTTCTGAAATGATGGATGCAAAAGGCATCACCATGCAGAACGATGGCATCTATTATCACGGATAAAATAAACGCAGACCTTCCGAAGAGGGTCTGCGTTTTTCGCGTGTGTTACAGCAGGGTGAATAGAAAATAGCGGCAATAGAACGGGAAAAGAAACAACCAGAGCACCGAGAGGACGCCAGACAGAATACAGCCGTTGCGCAGCCGCTCCGGTGGTTCAAAGTGCGCTTTGTGTGAATGAATGCTTGCCCGGATCGCTATGACGGCAAAGATAATCAGCACGGCAAATACGAACACGCTCGCATACACCGAAATGCCGCCAACCACATCCTTGACTTTGCCGTACCATATGGAACGATCCCCTGAGAAAAGCAGCGGATGCAGGAGCTTCTCACAAATCGCAATGTATAATAAATTGAGCAGAAAATCAAGCGGAATGCAGATCAGGTTGAGAAGGGTGGCCCGGCGTAAAGATGCTTCCATAGATATCACCTCGTTCCTAAATCCAAGAATAGCATTTTTATTTGCGATTCCATTGTTCTTTCTGTCATAAAAATGTAAACAAATTGTGGAATACTGTTGAGATGATGATTCGCTTTATCGAAAATGCTGAAACACATTACTTTATCCCGGAAAAATATATTGAATTTCTCCAAGATTTATGGTATAATATTTCTAAACTTAAAACGGAGGGGATTTTAACAATGTCTTCGAGAAACAAGTATCCGATGGTTTTTGTTCACGGTATGTTTGGCTGGGGCGGCGACGAAGGTCTCAACCGAAAGATTCCGTATTGGGGCGCAAGCACCGGCGATCTGATGAAGTTTTTGAGCGAGAATGATTATGAGACATATTCCGTTTCCGTCGGCCCGCTGTCCTCTGCATGGGATCGCGCCTGCGAAATGTACGCCCGTCTGATGGGGACAACCGTAGACTACGGCAAGGCGCATGCGGAAAAGCATAATCACCGCCGGTTCGGCCGCGCGTATGAACAGCCGTTGTTTGAAGGCTTTTCCAACGAAAAGAAAATCCACCTGATCGGTCATTCCTTCGGTGGTACGACGGTGCGCCTCTTTGCGCATCTCATGGCCTACGGTGCACCGGAAGAAATTGCCGCGACAGATCCGAAAGACATTTCCGGATTGTTTACCGGCGGAAAAGGGGATTGGATCTGCAGCCTGACGACGATGTGTACACCGAACAACGGTACAGTTGCATTCCAGGTTGCTGAAAAATACAAGATTATGCCGCTGATCGAAAGTGTCGCGTACAATTATGTCGGTATCGCCGGCAGAATGCCGATGCAGACCCGGCAGTTCTTTGACTTCCATTTGGAGCAATATGGCATCAACAATACGCCGGGCAAAGAAGATCAGCGTCAGCTGCGGCAGGCAAAGCGCAATCTGCGCAAGGGCAGCGACAACATCAAAGAAGATATGTCTCCGGAGCGCTCAAAAGAACTCAACGAGTTCATGAAACCGATGAATCCGACGGTGTATTATTTCTCCTATTATTTCAATGCGCTCGGCAAGAAAAAAGTGGACAGCACAAAGCTCAAGCCGCTCAATACGGATTTTGCGTTCCTGTATCTGACCAGCAGCCTTATTATGTTCGATAACCGCAAAAAAATCGCGTCCGGCGATTATTCCATGGATGATATTGCAAACGACGGCCTGGTCAACATCGGTTCAGCAAAACACCCGGAGAACCAGCCCTTCAAAGATTATGATCCCGATCATATTGAGCCGGGCATCTGGCAGGTGCTGCCGGAGTTTGAGGGCGACCATGGTACGGCGATCGGTCTGTTTGCGGACAAAGAGAAGACGCGCAAACTGTATCTCGACATGATGGAGATGCTCTGCAAAACGGAAGCCTTGCAGACTGCATCTGCTGCAAATGCATGATATAACGGTGCTTTGCTGAAAACAAAGGAGGCAAACGGTTGACGCTGTTCGAAAAAGGCGTGTTCGCGTTGAACGCGCTGGAAGCACATGGTCACGCGGCATATTTTGTCGGCGGCTATGTGCGGGACCGGTTGATGGGTCGGGAATGCAATGATATTGATCTTGCGACCGATGCGCTGCCGCAGGAAGTCAAGATAATCTTTGCCGATTATCCGGTTTTGGAGACCGGCATCAAGCACGGCACGGTAACACTGCTGCTTGACCATACGCCGCTGGAGATCACGACGTTTCGCACGGACGGCGGATATTCCGATGCGCGGCATCCAGATGCCGTCCGGTTTACGCCGTCACTGGAAGAAGATCTTGCACGGCGCGATTTTACAATCAATGCTATGGCGTATCACCCGGAAAAAGGCGTGATAGATCCTTACGGTGGACAGGATGACCTCCGAAAAGGCGTTCTGCGCTGCGTCGGTGATCCGGAAACACGCTTTCGTGAGGATGCGCTGCGTATTTTGCGGGCACTGCGATTTTCGGCAGTGCTCGGCTTTTCCGTGGAAAAGGAAACCGCAGCGGCCATGCGTCGGGAGAAGTACCGCATGGCGATGCTTTCCGCCGAGCGTGTCGCATCGGAAGTAAAAAAGCTGCTTTGCGGAAAGAAGGCCGGTGCGGTCCTTTGCGCGGACTGGGACATATTGGATCAGATCTTTCCGTTCCTTGATGCGATGCACGGGTTCGCACAGCAGAATGATCATCATATCTATGATGTGCTGACCCATACGGCAGTCGTGGTCGATCATATCGATCCGGAGCCGCGGCTGCGGCTGGCGGCATTGCTGCATGACTGCGGAAAGCCGGATTGTTTTTCTTTGGATGCGGACGGCGTCGGCCATTTTTACGGCCACGCGGGTATCAGTGCGGCAATTGCGCAGCAGACGCTGGAAGCACTGAAAATCGACAAGGCAACCCGGGAACGGGTGGTGCGGCTGGTCAAAATGCACGACGCGCCGATTCCGGAAACCAAAGCGGCGATCAAACGAAAACTGGCGCAGCTTGGCGAAGCGGGACTGTCGGATCTGATTCGCCTGCAGCGTGCGGATACGCTGGGGCTCGCGCCGCAGTTTCATGACCGTCTGGCACATTTTGACGCCTTGGAACGGATCACTGCGGACGTTTTGCAGGAAGCCGCTTGCTTTTCCGTGCGCTCTCTCAATCTTAACGGCAACGATCTGAAAGCACTCGGATACCAGGGAAAGGACATCGGCGAAGCGTTGCAGATGCTTGTTGATGCAGTCATTGAAGAAACTGTTGTAAATGAAAAAGAAGCGCTGCTCGCATATCTGAACGAGCAGCGAAACTAAGTTTTCATAACGATGCAGAAATGCCTGCGGCACAAGCCGCAGGCATTTTTTATGAATGGTAGGTTTCAATGAGGTAATCCATAGCCATCAGGTAACCGTCAAATCCGTAGCCGGCAAAGCGCTTTTCTGCGACCAGCGCGACGTAAGAGACTTTACGGAATGCCTCCCGCGCGTCGACATCTGAGATGTGTACTTCCACGCAAGGAATGGCGACTGCCTTGAGCGCATCCAGAATGGCAACGCTTGTGTGGGTATAGGCCGCGGGATTGATGATGATGCCGTCAACGACCTGATAGGCCTCCTGAATTCGGTCGACAATAGCGCCTTCATGGTTGGATTGGAAGAATTCCACCGTCGCACCGCAAGCCTCTGCGTGGGCGGATATGCGGCGACAAAGGTCATTGTATGTGCCACGGCCGTAGATGTCCGGTTCACGTATGCCGAGCAGATTGAGGTTCGGCCCATTTATAACGAGCAGATGCATGAGATCACCCTTTCTGTTGTGACGGATACATCCGGATCGACCGGAATGATATCGTCGGCGTATGTTTCGTAGATGGCTTTTCTTGTCCGATAAATGGATTGCAGCGCTTCGATGTCTTTGGAGAGCGGACGTCCGTCGGTTGCAAGGGTAGTGAGTTCCTTTTGAAGATAGATGACAACGCCGTTTTGCTTCAATGCCGCACGGTTACGCTCGGACAGGACGGCACCGCCGCCGGTCGCAATGATGACGCCCTGCTGTTTACCTGCTTCTTCACAGGCGGCTGTTTCCAATGTGCGGAAAAACGGTTCGCCCTGCGCTTCGAAAATCTGCGGGATCGTGCGGCCGTCCACTTCTTCGACCATCGCATCCGTATCAAAAACGCGGCGGTGCAGCTTTTCGGCAAGCGTTTTTGCAACCGTACTCTTGCCGCAGCCGGGCATACCAATGAGGATGACGTTGCGTTGCGTTGCTTCTATGGTTTGGCAAATCTCGTCGATTTTTGTCAGTGCAATCGGATGGCCCGTGAAAAGCTCTGCCGAACGCAGCGCCTGCGCAACGAGCATGCGAAGGCCGTTGATGCAAGGAATCTTTAACGCCTCTGCCTGCTGCAGCAAAGCGGTGCGCATGGGATTATAGATGAGGTCGAAAACCGCGCAAAGGTTCGGAAACAGCTGTAGGTCAACCGGCGCCTCCAGATTGTTCGGGTACATCCCGACCGGTGTAGCGTTAACCAGAATGTCCGCGTCACGGTGCAGATGGAGGTGATCGTAATCATTCTTTCCGTTGCGGCTGACAACGATGATCTCGCGGGCGCCCCGATCTTTGCAGACGACCTGCACCATGCGGCTTGCGCCGCCGCTGCCGAGAATCAGGACCTTCTTTCCCTGAAACGTGACGCCGCAGTGATCCGCCATATGGCAAAATCCGAAATAGTCCGTGTTGTCGCCGAACAGCGTGCCGTCCGGCCGACGGATGACGGTGTTAACCGCACCGATGCGCGTTGCTGTTTCGGAACGTGCGTCACAGGCCGCATAGGCATGTGTTTTATAAGGAATGGTCACATTGAATCCCGCAAGTTGTTCGTCACTGAAAAACGCAGCCAGTGCGGATTCTTCCCGTTCAAACAGTGCATAAGGGTATGCGCCGAGCAAGGTGTGAATCTGTGGGGAAAGCGAATGCGACAGCTTTCGGCCGAGCAATCCGTACTGCATACTCATTCCTCCGTGTATGTGCCGAGGTATGTGAAATCCTCGCTATCGTTTTCGAGTTCACAGATCAGCGCACGCAGGGCAGGTGAGTGAACAGATTCCTCGATGTCGAAATAAAAGCGGAACTCGAAATCCGTACCCGCGATCGGGCGGCTTTCCAGTTTGGTCAGGTTCAGCCCGAGCGCTGCAAACCGTGCCAGCAGATGATACAGCGAGCCGGGTTTGTTGGCGATGGTGAAGGTGATGCTCGTCTTTTTGGCACCGGGATAAATCTCCGGAGTTTTGGAGATACAGATGAAACGCGTGTAGTTGTTCTGTGTGTTTTGAATGTTGGTGGACAGTACCTGCAGGTCATAGAGCGCAGCGCAGTCGATGGAGCCGATGGCGGCAATGTCGTCGCGGTCCTTTTCCGCAACCAGTTTTGCTGCGGCAGCGGTATTCTTACAGACGTGCGCTCTGTAATGGTTCCGGTCAATGAAATCTTTGCACTGCCGCAATGCCTGCTCGTGCGAATAGACGATGTTGATTTGATCCGGATCGCAGCCTTTTTTTGCGAGCAGGGCATGTGCAATAAACAGGCGCATACTCGTTGTGATATAGAATCTGTATTTGCTCATCAGGTCATAGACCTCGTTGACGGAGCCGGCGGTGCTGTTTTCAACGGGCAGGATGCCATAGCGGCAAAGTCCGCTGTCCACCGCTTTGCAAATATCCTCAAACTGAGAGAAATACATGATGGTCGGATATTTGAACAGCTTATCACAGGCGTGCTGCGAATACGCGCCTTCCACGCCCTGACACGCAACGACGGCACGTTCGGGGCGCAGCGCCGGCGTTTCGCTGACTGCCCGGTCGATGAGCGCGTTGAGCGAGCTTCGCGTGGAAAGACACTGCCGCTGATAAGAGCGGCTCAGGTCAAAGATTGTCCGGAACAAGACACCGGTGTAGCCGGCAAACGGTTCGCACACACCGGCTGTCACCTCATTGATGATTTCGCGCTCACGCTCCGGATCAAAGACCGGCAGGTGGTTTTCCTTCTTTTGTTTTGCGATTTCGCCGGAAATCTCCATGCGCTTTTCAAAAAGCTGCGCGATCTCCCGGTTGATTTCGTCAATTTGCTGCCGTAAATCCTGCATTGCCATGTGCGTGTCATCCTTTCTGTTCAAATAAGATTCATTATTGCGATCGCCGCCGCGGCTTCGACACAGGGGACAGCGCGCGGTACGATACAGGGATCATGCCTGCCTTCGATGGTGAAAAAGGTGTCTTTTTGTTCATCGAGGTGTACGGTTTTTTGCATCTGCCCGATGGAGGGCGTCGGCTTGATTGCGGCTGTAAACACGATCGGCATACCGGAGGCGAGACCGCCGAGACAGCCGCCGTGCCGGTTGGTTTCGGTGCGCACCTGTCCGTCCCGGAAAACAAACGGATCATTGTTTTCGCTGCCGCGCAGATCTGCGCAGGCAAAGCCGTTGCCGAAAGCGATGCCCTTGACGGCCGGGATGGCAAACACGGTGCGGCTGATCATGTTTTCAATGCCGTCAAACATCGGACTGCCGGTGCCGCCCGGAACGCCGAGAACGCAGCATTCAATGATGCCGCCGACGGAATCCGCATGCTGTCGCGCATCTGCAATCTGTGTTTGCATCTCGGTGCCTGCAGCGTCATTCTGTACCGGAAACGCTTTGTCACGGATGGCTTGCAGCGTGTCTGCAGTGACAAAGACCGGGTCAAAGGGGATGTCCTGCACACCGGCGATCTTGAGAATATGCGCGCCGATGATGATGCCTTTTTCCTCCAGCAATTGCAGTGCCAGTGCACCCGCAAAACAAAGTGGGGCTGTCATACGGCCGGAAAAGTTTCCGCCGCCGCGAATGTCATGAAATGCGCCGTATTTTAAAAATGCGGGATAATCTGCGTGCGAGGGGCGGGGGAGGCTGCGCAGAGCGTCGTAGTCTTTCGACTTTGCATCGTGGTTGCCGATCACGGCGCAGATCGGTGCGCCGCAGGTCACGCCATCCACGATGCCGCTGAGAATCTGCGGCAGATCTGCTTCCTTGCGCGCTGTTGCAAATGCCGCATTGCCGGGGGCGCGGCGGCGCAGAAAGGTCTGCACCTTTTCAAAATCAAAACGGATGCCGGCGGGGACGCCTTCCACAACGACGCCGATGGCTTCGGAATGCGACTGTCCGAATATCGTGATTTTAAAGGATTCGCCGAAACTACAGGACATGAACAAGACCTCCGAGTCTGGAATATTCTTCAAAAAAGCGGGGATAGGATTTATTGACCGCCTGCGCGCCGCAGATGATGACAGGGGATGTGCAGCGCTGCGCTGCAATTGCGGCTGCCATGACGATGCGGTGATCGCCGCAGCCGTCAACGACGCCGCCGGAAAGTCGGGGAACACCGGTGATGCGAAGTCCGTCATCGGTTTCCTCGGCGTCTGCGCCGAGTGCGCAAAGCATTTGCACGGTCGTGCGGATGCGGTCGCTTTCCTTGAAGCGAAGATGTGCTGCATGACAGATGATGGTGGTGCCTGCGGCAGTCGCGGCAACGGCCGCAATGGCCGGAACGAGATCCGGAATGTCCGCTGCGTCAACGACAGTACCGTGCAGCGATGAAACGTCAGCGCAAATGTAATCGTTTTCTGTTTGGATGGCCGCACCGAACGCCGTCAGCACGGAAAGAATTTTTTTGTCGCCCTGCGGTGAATCGGGACGCAGGTTCCGTACCGGTACACCGGCGCACAGCCAGAATGCCGCGTTGGACCAATCACCTTCCACGGTGTAGTCTCTGCTGTGGTATTTCACAGACGGCACATAAAACTGCAGTTCGTTTCGCGCGACAGGTACGCCGTATTGCGCCAGAATTTCCAGTGTAATGTCGACATACGGTCCGGAGGCAAGGGGCGGACGAACGGTCAGGGTGCTGTCCCTGCCGCACAGCGGCAGGGCAAGCAGCAGCCCGGTGGTAAACTGGGAGCTCATGCACCCGTCGATGACAAAGCTGCCGCCTCGCAATTGTCCGGCACACCGCAGCGGAAAACCGTCATTGACGGTACAGCCGTGCGTGCGCAAAACCTCCAGCAGCGGTTGCATCGGACGCTGCGGCAGCCGCCCGTGTCCGGTGCAGGTCACCTCGACACCGCACGCTGCGGCGACCGGGAGCAAAAAGCGCAACGTGGAACCGCTTTCACCGCAATCAAGCGTGGCCTTTGCGGGCAATGCTTTCGGCGGACAGACGGTCCAGCGTTCGCCGCTGTTCTGAACGGCAGCGCCGAGCGCGCGCAGACAGTTTGCGGTTGCCTCAAGATCTTCCGAACTGTCTTTGATCTGCAAACTGCCGGGAGCGTCTGCAAACGCAGCGCAGATCAGTGCCCGGTGTGCGGTGGATTTTGATGTCGGCGCAGTTGCAGCGCCGCAAAGCTGCGCAGGCGTGATTTGTATATTCATGCCGAAATCAGCTCCTTTAGTTCGGATAACGGCACCTTTTTGGCTATACAATGCCCGATGCACAGCGGCAAAATAATTGTGATGGCGTCGCCGGCACATTTCTTGTCAGCGGTCATGTACGAAAACAGTACAGTCGGCGAAAAGGGACATTCGGTTGGCAGATGGTTCTTGCTCAACGCCGCGGCAATCTCGTCGGTGCAGGATTCTTTTGCAAATCCGCTGCGTGCGGCAACTGCTGCCATTTGGATCATGCCCATGGCGACTGCACTGCCGTGGCTGATGGAAAAGCGGCTTTCCGCTTCAATTGCATGGGCAAAGGTGTGCCCGAAATTGAGCAGCGCGCGTTTGCCGGTGTCAAACTCGTCTTCGGCAACAATGTCGCGTTTGATCGTGACGCAGCGTGTGACGATCGTTTCCAGCTGCGGACGAATATTGCCGTCTTTTACGAGGGCAAACAGCGCCTCATCAGCGATGACGCCGTACTTGATGACTTCCGCCATGCCGTCGGCGAAGTCTTTTTCGGGGAGTGTATCGAGATAATCGAGATCACACAGAACCAAATCCGGTTGATGAAAGACCCCGGCGAGATTCTTTCCGTTTTTCAGGTTCACTGCCGTTTTTCCACCGACGGAGGAGTCGACCATTGACAGCAGGGTTGTCGGCATCTGAATCAGCCGCATACCGCGCATGTAGAGCGCCGAAGCAAGACCGGTGAGGTCGCCGGTAACACCGCCGCCGAGCGCGACGAGAACATCTTTTCGTGTAAAGCGGTTTTGTGCGAGATATTCGAGAAGGTCGAACAATACAGTCGGATTCTTCGATGTTTCCCCATGCGGAAATACAAACTGTTCACAGCGGATGCCGCAGCGTTCCGCGTCCGCACGAAGCGTATGCAGGTGCAGAGATGCAACCGTGTCATCACTGACAAAGCAGACATTGCTGCCGGGGAAACGGCTCTGCAGCTCCTGCGGCAGCAAGGATGCGGCACCGTGTCCAATGATGACGGGATAGGTTTTGGATGCGTTGACAAGTATGGTCTGCATGAGAATCTCCTTATTAACCGGTCTGCCGTTTGGTGGACCGGCCTTCTTCCAGTAATGCGGTAAGAGCCGCGGCGTCATTGCTTTTGATGGCGGCGGCATAGGCCTGCAGGTTTTCAATCAAGGTGTCGATTTCTTCCGCGAGAAAGTCCGCGTTCTCCAAAAACAGCTCTGTCCACATCGGTACATTGAGCTTTGCGACGCGGGTCATGTCTTTATAGCTGCCGGCAGAGAAGCCGCGCTGTTTTTGGGCAGAGGGGCTTTTGACATACGCGTTTGACACCACATGGGCGAGCTGCGACGTGTAGGCGATGATCCGGTCGTGTTCCTCCGGTGTCGTCACAGTCAGTCGCTCAAACCCGATGGAGGTGAAGAAGTTCTTCAGTCGCTCCAGCAGTTGGATGTCGGAGATGCCGTCGCTTGCAAGAATCATGGATGCGCCGCGGAACAAGGTTGCCCGGGCATGGGAAAAGCCCCAGAACTGCGTGCCGGCCATGGGGTGACCGCCGATGTAAATAAAGCCGTGTTGCTTTGCCACTGGTGTGATCGCATCGTGCACAACGCGCTTGACGCCGCAGCAGTCAATGACGATGCAGTCTTTCGGAATCTGTGCGGCGTGTGCTTTCACATAATCTGCGGTTGCCTGCGGATACAACGACAACAGCAGCAGATCGCATTGTTCGATGGTGCTGTCATCAAGAACGCCGTCAATGACGTCCAAAGCTTTTGCACCGAGCAGCGCAGGCTGTGCAATGTCGTACGCCAGAACAGTGTGGTTTGTGTATTCTTTGATCGCTGCGGCAAAGGAGCCGCCGATGAGGCCGAGGCCGACGATACCGATGGTCATCTGTTTCATATTCACACTTCCAATGCAGCTTTGACCGCGGTCGCCTGACGTACCACAGAAGCAAACTGCGGCGGTGTCAGCGCCTGCGGTCCGTCGCACATCGCGTGCGCCGGATCATTGTGGACTTCGATCATGATGCCGTCAGCGCCTGCGGCAACGGCGGCGAGCGCCATCGGCCGGACAAAACGGCTGATGCCGACGGCGTGACTGGGGTCGGCGATGACCGGCAGATGTGTCTTTTCTTTCAGCAGTGCAATCGCGGAAATATCCATTGTATTGCGTGTGTAGGTCTCGAAAGTGCGGATGCCGCGTTCACAGAGCATGACCTTGCTGTTACCGCCGGCCATGATGTATTCCGCGCTCATCAGCAGTTCTTCCATGGTGGCAGAGAGTCCGCGCTTGAGCAGGATCGGCTTGTTCGTGTGGCCAAGCTCCTTGAGCAATTCAAAGTTCTGCATATTGCGTGCGCCGACCTGAATGACGTCAACATTTTCGAACAGGGACAGATGCGACAGGTCCATGATCTCGGTGACGATCGGCATACCGGTGTTCTGCTTTGCTGTTT